>CAYVPC010000131.1:0-10060 GCA_964453555.1 uncultured Hyphomicrobiales bacterium
GCGCGCACGCGCTCATCGACCTCGACCACGCGCTCGTAGAGCATGTCCGGCTTGACGATATGGCGGGCGAAAATCTTCGGCCGCGCCTGATAGCCGATGCGCAGCGCGTCGCGAAAGCCCTTGGTGATCAGGAGCAGCGTTCGCTCGCCTTTGCGCTCAAGCAGCGCATTGGTGGCGACCGTAGTCCCCATTTTCACCGCGCCGATGCGCGCGGCCGGAACGAGATCGCCGGGCGCCAAGCCGAGCAGATGCCGGATGCCGGCCACCGCCGCGTCAGCGTAGGCCTCCGGATTTTCCGACAGCAACTTATGGGTGACAAGTTTGCCGTCCGGCTTCCGGCCGATCACGTCGGTGAAGGTGCCGCCGCGGTCGATCCAGAACTCCCAGCTTCCGGGCATGCGGCGATTATAGTGCAAACCGCGCGTTGCGGCGAAAGCGGGTATCCAAGCGCGGACCGGGACAGGCTACGAGTGCCGCCTATGGATGCTGCGGCTCGCTTGCCAGCAGCCCGGCCACGGTGCGGATTTCGTTGCGGGCATATTTGGGCAATCCGGCACTGATTGATTCGCCGGAATTGAACGAGGATTCCCCCATCAACACCTGCGCCGGCACGAGATTGCGCAGCACCGGCACTTTTTCGTATTCCCGCTTTTTGTCGAGGACGCCCGCATCGACCGCAAGCACCATGTAGGCAGTGACGATCGTCACGCTGGCATCGGCAGGATCGCCCTGGAAGACGGCGACGAATTTTCCGAACTTCATGATCTGGTTGACGTAGAAGATATTCTGCTCGAGCACGCCGGCAACCGGCGTGTCGAGCCCGGTCAGCCCCTTCAGTCCGGCCTGATCCAAGTCGGGCGGCGCAAGCAGCGCTAATTCGCTCTCGAAATCGATCTGGTCGGGAACTTTCTTGGCGCTGTCACGCAGCTTGTTCACCAGCATGATCCCGAGCGGGATTTTGCCTTCGAGCCGGTAGCTCGATTGAATACAGATCAGGGTCGCTCGCCCGGTGCACCATTTGCGTTCAGGGTTTTCGTTGCCGCTACCCTGCGCGTCCTTGAGCGGATTGATGTCAGCCGACGCGATCAGCCTGTGCTGGATCGCCGGATCGATCTTTTCCAGGAATGGCAGCGTCACGTAGCGCGCGAGATCGAGCGTGCCCGGCGGCCGGCCGACCAGGAAGCGCGCCTGCGCTATATACATGGTAAGTTTCTCGACAGCCGGGCCGGCCGTGGCGCCCGTGCTCGCCACCTTGGTCACCGTGGGCTCGGTGTAACCGGGGAACAACGCCAGGAACTTCTTCTGAGCGGGATGCATGCGCGCCCAGTCCTTAAAGCTGATCAAATTGGTTGCGCCGCCCGGCGGCCCCCCCTGCGCGTCGCTGAACACAATGACGCCGGGCTTAAGCTGCGCCACATCCCAATCCTTCGCCGCGGCCGCATCCTCGATGCGAAAATCCTGCGCGCACGCCGCCGACAACGAGCTTAAGAGCCCGACGACCGCGATCGCGCGCCGTATCCATATCGTCATGTTTTGCGGTCGCTTGAAATTCAGTTGGCCCGTCCGCCCCAGAAATAGTCCGGATCGCGCCGCGCGTGAGCGCGCGGATCGTCGGAATCGCCGAACAATGGCCCGAACAGGCTGCGCAACGGCTCCAGCGGCCCGGCTGACGGCGGCGGCTGCCAGCCCTGCGCCGGATAATAGGAACGGCCCGTTACGTATCGGTCGTCCGTTTGCGCGCCCCAATAGCCTTCACTGGTACTACCCCAACCGTGCGCGTCCTCTGGCGATATCAGCTGGTATTGCGTGTCGGCGACGCGGCCGTCGGCCTGGCGCCGCAAATGCTCGATAAAGCCGCCAGTAGCGACCGGATCGCCGGTCATGTAGTCGATCGGCAGATCCATAAGGCGACGCTGCGCTTCCTTTGAGGGGCCGCTGAGCGGCGCCTTGGCGGCGATGCCCTCTGACCAGATCGCCTGCATGATCGGCGCGAAGATCGGCAATGCCACCCGCGCGCCGGTCGCGCTCGGTCCGAGCGAGCGCCGCTTGCCGTCGCCATTGTCGTAGCCGACCCAGACGGCGACGGTCACGTCGTTGGTAAAACCGATGAACCAGCCGTCGACCGAGTCTTCGGTCGTGCCAGTCTTGCCGGCGACGTAGGGCGAGAGCGAACCGATGGCGCGGGCTGTGCCGCGCGCCACCACGCCCTGCAACATGGTCTTGAGCTGATAAAAGGAAGTGCGATCGGCGGCGCCGATAAACGGCAGCGGCGTATTTGGATATTGATAGATTGTGCGGCCGTTCTGCTCGATCGACTCGATGGCGTGCGGCTGCGGCAGCGCCCCTTCATTGGCGACCGCCGCATAAAAGGCGGCAAGGTCGATCATGTGCACCGGCTGCGCCCCCAGAACGAACGGGTAGTAGCGGACGCAATCGCGGTATATCTTCGCGGCGACCGCCGTTGCGCAAACGCTGTCGAGACTTTTTGCCGGATCGGGGTTGATGCCGCCGTCGAGTAGCCGCGCGGTGACGATATTGACCGAATTTTCCAAGCCGCGCCGCAGCGTGAACACGCCGCCGGAGTAATTTTCGGCATTGCGCGGCGTCCAATAATCTTCCGCGCGCGGAGTGCCGCCTATCTCGCGCGTAGTTATGCCGCCTATCTCGCGTATAATTATATCGCGGCCACCGCTGATCGTGCTGCCGATCGGCGGCAGCGTGATCGGCTCATCGAGGACGAGCGTGTTCGGCTGCAGGCCCGCCTGCAGCGCCGTCAGATAGGTGAGCGGCTTGATGGCTGAACCGGGCTGGCGCTGCGTCTGCGACGTGCGGTTGAGCTGGCTCAACGGATAGGAAAAGCTGCCGGCCATGGCAAGGATACGCCCGCTCTTGTTGTCCAGCACGAGCGCGGCGCCTTGCACGGTCGGGCGCACGCGCAACTGCGCCTGCGTGGCGACTGCAGCAGCGGTTTTGCCTTTCGCCGGCGGCTTGTTATCGGTCTTGCCGTCCATGAGGCGGACATAGATGACGTCGTAAACGTTCAGGTTGCGCCTGACGTCCGCGGTCCAGGCGTTGAGCGGCATGATGCGTCCGTCGAGAAGCCCGACATGAATAACGCCGTCGCCGCGCTTGCCGCCCTTGTCGAGAACCACCGCGATGTCCCAATGCACGTCGTAGAGCGGCAAGCGGATCGCGGTCAGGGCCTGCTGCCAGGCGGGCATTGGCGCAGCACCGGCGGACGGCGGCGCGCCGGGCGGCTTGCCGGAGCTGATTTTCTGGATCGCGTCCGCGATATTCGCCTCGGCACCGCGGAACACCATTCGCCCGGCGTTGATCTCGTAATGCGCCAGACCTTCCTGCAGCGCCGACTCGGTGTCACGCTGCAAGGCGGCGTCGATGGTCGAATGCACGATGTATGGCTCGGCGGTCAGGTTGTCGACGCCGTCCGCTTTCGATTCACGCCCGAGATAATCGATGAAGTGGAAGCCGGAATCGCGGCGCGGCCGCTCGAAGGCGGCGGGCTTCGGCGGTGAAGCAAGCGCATTGTCCTTCTGATCGGCGGTGATAACGCCATCTTCCTGCATGCGGCCGAGCACATAGCCGAGACGCTCGCGCGCGCGGTCGGGATGGCGATCGGGATTGAAATAGCTCGGACCTTTGAGCAAGCCCGCAAGCATAGCGCCTTCCGCAAGCGTGAGATTCTTGGCCGATTTGCCGAAATAGCTGCGCGCAGCCATCTCAACGCCCCACGAGCCGCGGCCGAGATAGGCCGAGTTGAGATAGAGCTCGAGAATCTCCTGCTTGCTCAGCGTGCCCTCAAGCCGCGAGGCGACGATCATCTCGCGGATCTTTCGCTCGTAGGTCACGTCTTCGCCGACCAAAAGGTTCTTCACGATCTGCTGGGTGATGGTCGATCCGCCCTGCGGCCGGCCCGGATCGGCGAGATTGCCGATGAAGGCGCGGATGATGCCGCGCTCGTCGACGCCGTGATGCTGGAAGAACCGGCGGTCCTCGGCGGCGACGAACGCCTTCTGCACATAATCGGGGATATCGGCGAGCGGGATCCAGAGGCGGCGGTTGCCCGGCACGAATACGTCGGCGAAGCTCGCGCCCTTGTCGTCGAGCACGACGCTCATGCTGGGAAGCTTCCGGCCCTTGAGCCGCGTATGATCGGGCAGGTCGGCCGCCGCGTTGTTGAAGAACTCGATCACCTGGCCGAGGTCGACGACCGGCTGCTCGACGCTCTCGTTCTTGCAAAACTGGCGATAGGCCGTGTTCAGGTCGGCAAAATTGATGCCGTGAAAAGCCTTGAGGTCGGCGCCGACCGCTTTCGGATCGTCAAGCGCGGTGGCGATGAGGCTGTCGAGATTGATTGACTCAATATCGAAGGCCGCGCGCATATGGGCGCAACCGTTGCGCAGGATCTGCACGACCTCGGCCCGGTCCGCCGCCGCGTCGAAATGCGTCTTCACCGCCTGCGGCTGGGTCAGCACCTCGCTGAGCGCCAGCGCGGTCGCAAAGATCTTGACCAGAATCAAGTCCATGGCGACGCGAAACAACCGAGTTGGAGGGACACCACAAGGAGCAACGTCGAATCGAATATAGCTATCTGATCCTTACAAAAGGACTTTTTTGCGAGGCTTTTGTGCCGCGGCGGGGACGCAAGCTAACGGCGCAATCCGGCCGCGCCGACGCAGGGGCGCGCCGGCTCGCCGGATCGATATCCCCTTGACGGGAAAGCGCAAAACCGGGCCGCCGGGCTGCTGCTATTTCCTGCTGGACACCAATCCGTCGAAATGGCCGCGATTCTGCAACCAAGCCAGCAATGCCAGCGCCGGCAGGCCGGCGAGTGCGCAGACGACGAAGAACCATGCCCAGCCGGCCGCGGCGGCGATAAAACCAGCGCCCGACGACAAGTAGGTGCGCCCGACCGCGGCGAATGCCGTGAGCAGCGCGTACTGCGTCGCCGTGTGCAGCGGGTTGCGGCACAAGGCCGAAAGGTAGGCGACGAAAATGACCGTGCCGATCGCGCTGGTGAAGTTTTCGGCGACGATGGCGAAGGTGAGCCAAGCGGCATTGTGGCCGAGCACCGCCTGCCATGAAAACGCAAGGTTCGAGGCCGCTTGCAGCAGGCCGCCGAGCCAGAGGCTTGCCGGAAGCGAAAAAGCGCGCGCGACAAAGCCGCCGGCAAATCCTCCGATCAAGGTCGCCGCGAGCCCAACGCCCTTGATGATGGCAGCGTATTCGTTGCGCGAAAAACCAAGATCGATCACGAACGGCGCCGTCATCGCGCCGGATAACGCGTCGGTGAATTTGAACAGGACGATAAAAAGAAGCGCGACAAAGGCGAGATCGCGCGACAAAAATTCGGCGAATGCGCCGACCGCGGTATCGACGATCCGTTGCAGCGTGTTTTCGCGCGCATGCGCGGCATCGGCGGCGCGCGATTTTTGCGGCTCGGTTGCAAACAGCGTGGTGGCGACTCCGACCAGCACCAGCATCCCCATCAAGGCGTAACCGGCGGTCCAGGCGGCGTGATAGGGCAAGCCGAGCCCCTGCAGGCCGCTGACCAGGAACAGCGCGCCGGCGGTCGACGCCAGCATGCCGATACGGTACGCCGCCACATAGGAGGCCATGCCGGCCGCCTGCTCGCTTTCGTCGAGGCTCTCGACGCGAAACGCATCGACGACGATATCCTGCGTTGCCGATGCCGTGGCGACGAGCAGCGCGCCAAAGGCCACCATCAGCGGCGAGACCGATGGATTGCAGGCGCCGAGAAAGACGATCGCCGCGATCAGCAGAAGCTGCGTGAGCACGAGCCAGCCGCGCCGGCGGCCGAGCAGCCGCGAGAGGACCGGCACATCGAGCGCGTCGATAAGCGGCGCCCACAGGAACTTGATCGTGTAGGGCGTTCCCACCAGCGCGAACAGTCCGATGGTGCCGAGATCGACTCCGGTTTCGCGCATCCAGACCAACAACGTCGAGCCTGACAGCGCCAGCGGCAGGCCCGACGAGAAGCCGAGAAACATGACGATCAGCACGCGCCGCTGCAAATAAACGGCAAACGTGTCGGCGATGGATGCGCGGGCGGGTTTGTCCGGGGTCGCGGTCATGCGCTTGCCACCCCCTCCCACCAGGAGAGAGGGATCAGGTCACTCGCCCGCTTCCAGCTTGCGCAGCAGCGGGGCGGCAACGACGTCGGGCTGCGGCCCGTCATCGATGAATTCGACGTCGGCGATGCGGGCGCCGCGCTTCTCGACTTTTTCGGCCGAAATCACGATCTGCCGCACGTCTTCGCCGGCTTGCGTGAAGTGCTGCTGCAATTTCAGGACGCGCTCGTGCATGCGCGCAACATCATCGATCAGGCGGCCGACCTCGGCCTGGATCTGGCCGGCGGCTTCGCGCATCCGCTCCTCTTTGCGCATCTGTTGGATCAAATGGACCGCGACCATGAGCAGCGACGGCGACACGATCACTACCTTGGCGCGGAACGCCTTTTGCACCACGTCGTCGAAACCGTCGTGCAAATCAGCGTAGAGCGACTCCGAGGGGACGAACATCAGCGCAATGTCCTGCGTCTCGCCGGGAATGAGATATTTCTGCGCGATGTCGCCGACGTGTTTGATCACGTCCTGGCGAACGCGCGCAGCCGCCTGCCGGCGCTCGTCCTCGCTCTTGGCCTCCTTGTAGGCGGTGACCGCCTCCAGCGGAAATTTCGCGTCGACGACCAGCGGCCGCTGGCCGGGCAGGAACAGCGCGCAATCCGGCCGCGTCTTGTTCGACAGCGTGTACTGAAATTCATAGCAGCCTTTCGGCAGGCCATCGCGCACGATCAATTCCATGCGGCCCTGGCCGAAGGCGCCGCGCTCCTGCTTGTTGGCAAGCACGCCTTGCAGCGAGGTCACCTGGGTCGCGAGCTCGGTAATGTTCTTTTGCGCGCTGTCGATAACCGCGAGCCGCTCGTGCAGCTTTTGCAGATTCTCCGTGGTCTTCTGTCTGGTCTGCTCCAACGAATCGCCAAGGCGATGCGAGACTGAATCGAGGCGCTCGTTGACCGTGTGCGCGAGCTGCGATTGGCCCTTGGCCAGCAATCCGATCATCGCCTCGAGCCGACTCGCCGCCTCACCCTGCGCGCGCCGTAATTCCGCCAGCACGGCATCTTCCGCACTCGCCGGCTTGCGCGCGCGCCACAGCACGACGAGCGCGGCGCCAGCGATGAGGACGGCCAAAATGACAATCATTGGCGTGCTTTCGATCATGGCCGCTTGTACGCGATTCGCTCGCCAGCCTAGCCGCGGCCTAAGAACAAAGAGTGAACACTTATACCCCGAATAGCCGGACCCGCGCAACGGGCCCCAAGATTGACCGCGCTTTATGCACCGCTTACATCGCGGCGCATGGCTGTGCGCGAGATCCTGAAGCTACCGGATAAAAGGCTGCGGCTCGTCTCCGATCCGGTCAAGAAAATCGACGCCGGCATTCGCGCGTTGGTCGACGACATGTTCGAGACCATGTATGCCGCGCCCGGCATCGGCCTTGCCGGCATCCAGATCGGCGTCGACAAGTGCGTCGTGGTGATGGACCTGTCGAAGAAGGAAGACTCCCACAAGCCGCAAGTCTTCATCAATCCGGAAATCACCTGGACGTCGAAGGAAAAATCGACGCACGAGGAAGGCTGCCTGTCGATCCCCGAGTATTACGAGGAGGTCGAGCGGCCGAGCGAGGTGAAGGTCAAATATCTCGACCTCGACGGCAAGACGTACGAGATTTCAGCCGGTGGCCTGTTCGCCACCTGCATCCAGCACGAGATCGACCACGTCAACGGCGTGCTGTTCATCGATCATATCTCCAAGCTCAAGCGCGACCGCGTCATCAAGAAATTCATCAAGGCGGCAAAGGCGACGAAGAAAAAAGTGGAGGCGTGAGTGGCGCTCCGCCTCGTCTTCATGGGCACGTCCGATTTCGCCGTCCCCACATTGCTTGAGATTGTCGGCGCCGGACATCAGGTCGCCGCCGTCTATACGCGTGCGCCGAAGCCGGCTGGCCGCGGCATGGCGCTCAGCGAAACTTCGGTCGCGCGCGAAGCCAAGCGATACAGTCTGCCGATCCTGATGCCCAAAAGCCTGCGCGAGCGCGACACCGCCGGCACGATGCGCGCACTCCATGCCGACGCCGCCGTCGTCGTCGCCTACGGGTTGATCCTGCCGAAACCGGTCCTGGAAGCGTTTCCGCTCGGCTGTTTCAACCTGCACGCTTCGCTGTTGCCGCGCTGGCGCGGCGCGGCTCCGATTCAGCGCGCCATCATGGCCGGCGACCGTGAAACGGGCGTGATGGTGATGAAGATGGCGGAGGGCCTCGACACCGGCCCGATCGCCATAGCGGAACGCGCGCCAATCGAAGCCGATGCGACCGCGGGCGACATTCACGACATGCTCGCCCGGCTCGGCGCCAGGCTGATGGCGGTCGCGCTCGGCGCTCTCGAACGCGGGTCGCTGCAATTGACCCCGCAACCGGTCGCGGGCGTGACTTATGCGCACAAGATCGACAAAAGCGAGACGCACATCGAGTGGAATAAACCGTGGCAGCAGGTGCGCGACCATTGCCGGGGATTGTCGCCGTTTCCCGGTGCCTGGTTCGAGCTTGCCGGCGCCGGGCGCATCAAGGTGTTGCGCACCACCAAGGGCGCCGGCGGCGGCAAGCCGGGCGAGGTGCTCGACGACAAACTGACGGTCGCCTGCCGCGATGGCGCGGTGCGGCTCGTCGAATTGCAGCGCGCCGGCCGCGCGCCGATGCCGGCCGATGAATTTCTGCGCGGCACCCCGGTCAAAGCGGGAGCGCAGATTGCCTGAGCGGACAAGCCATGCTGAGCAATATACGGTCTACGTCGACGACAATTTCCAATACATGGACGAGGATGCGCGCACCAAACACGGCGCTTATGAATCGCTTGAAGAGGCGCTGCGGGTCTGCAAGGCGACCGTCGACGCATGTCTGACGAGGACGCATGAGCCCGGCATGTCGGCGCGCCAGCTTTATGAAGAGTATGTTGCGGCCGGCGACGATCCGTTCATCGTCGGGCCGGGCGCCAGCTTCTCCGCCTGGACGTATGCCCGGCAGCGTTGTGAGGCGCTATGTGGCGGCAGCGTCGAAGACCGCTGATGCCGCGCTACAAGCTCACCATCGAATATGACGGCACGCCATTCGTCGGCTGGCAGGTGCAGGACAATGGCGCCTCCGTGCAGGGCGCACTGATCGATGCTATCGCCGCGTTCTCCGGCGAGCGGGTCGCGGTGGCCGGGGCCGGGCGCACCGATGCCGGCGTGCACGCGCTTGGCCAGGTCGCCCATGTCGATCTCGCCAGGGATTGGGACGTCAACAACGTGCGCGACGCGATCAATTTCCACCTGCGGCCGCAGCCGATCGCCGTGCTGGCGGCAGAGCAGGTGGCGGCGGATTTCGACGCTCGGTTCTCGGCGACCAAGCGGCATTATCTTTATCGGATCATCAATCGCCGCGCCGACCTGACGCTTGACGACAATCGCGCCTGGCGGGTGCCGCGTGCGCTCGACGCGGCGGCGATGCACGCCGCCGCGCAGCAGCTCGTCGGCAAGCACGATTTCACCACCTTCCGCGCCGCCGAGTGCCAGGCGAAATCGCCGGTGAAGACGCTCGACCGGCTCGACGTCGCGCAGGACGGCGACGACGTGCGGATCGGCGCGTCGGCGCGCTCATTCCTGCATCATCAGGTGCGCTCGATGGTCGGCTCGCTGGTCCATGTCGGTGAGGGCAAATGGACAAGTGGCGATCTCGCTGCCGCCCTCGCCGCGCGCGACCGCTCGGCTTGTGGGCAAGTGGCGCCGCCGCACGGGCTTTATCTGGCGCGGGTGGAGTATTGACGATCGTCAAAATGCGCCGAGAGGCTCACCCGAAATATTTGTCGATGATCCGCCGATAGATCGCCGTCAGCGTGATGAGGTCGGCGACCGGCACGCATTCGTCGATCTGATGCATGGTCTGCCCGACCAGGCCGAATTCCAGCACCGGGCAGTAATCCTTGATG
>CAYVPC010000132.1:0-10045 GCA_964453555.1 uncultured Hyphomicrobiales bacterium
TCCTCGCCCATCGTCATGGTCACGCGCGGGCCGATCCAGGTCATGGCGCTGATCGAGGAAATCAGGCCGAGGCAGATCACCGCGCCGACAATACGGCCGCCCAAGCCGCCGAACACATGCGTCCCGGCAACGATGGCGACGTCGATCTGGCCGGCCAGCTCCGGCATCGGTGTGGTCGCCAGAAAGACGGCGTTGAGCAGCACGTAAAGCACAATGACGATGGCGGTTCCCGCGAACAGCGCGCGCGGCAGGTTGCGGGCCGGGTCCCGTAGTTCGCCGCCGATATAGGTCGCCGCGTTCCAGCCCGAGTAGGAGTACATCACGAAGACCAGGCTGATGGCGAACGGCGCGCCGCCGATATAACCGAGGTCGGCGGCGCTCGGCGCAAACGAGATCGCCTGCGAGTCGCCGAATGCAAAACCGGCAACGATGAACACGACGATGAGGGCGAGCTTAAGCGCGGTCCAGGCGTTGTGATAAGCGCCGCCGAATTTGACGCCGCAAAGATGCACAAGCGCGGCCAGCCACGTTATGCCAAAGCCTAGCAGGAGCGGAGGCGCGCCCGGTATGATGGATTTGAAGTAGATGCCGAACGCCATGGCGGCGAGCGCGATCGGCGCCGCGAAACCAACCGTGGCCGACAGCCAGCCGGCCACAAACCCGAACGCCGGATGGTAGATCCGTCGCAGAAAGTTGTATTCGCCGCTTGAGCGCGGCAGCATCGCGGCCAGTTCCGCATAGCAGAACGCCCCGCATATAGCGACGATGCCGCCGACAACCCAAAGCAATAGCAGCGAGAAACCCGACTTTATGTCGGTAACCTGAAATCCAAGGCTGGTGAAAACGCCCACGCCGACCATGTCGGCGACGACAATGGCGGTGGCCGTGATCAGCGAAACCGTGCCGGCGGACAGGCCGCCCGGAGCGGAATTGGTCATCAATTGGTGTCCTCGCCCGGCACGCGGCATTACAGGGCGCAAGGCGTTAAAATTCAAGAAGCAATTCAGGTCGTCTCCGACCATAAACGGCCGAGCACCCGCCGCCTGACGCTGGTTCCCTGGCCGGTCCGGATTTCGGCCCGGCGCGGGGCAACCGCGACAATCCTCTCTTGCACAAATGTCAGTTTCGCGACTGCCAGCGGGCCGAGCACGAACGGATAGAGATCGTGCAGGCCCATGCTGCGGTTGATCGAATTGACCGCGAAGGTGAGCGCCAGCCAGGCGTCAACGAGCCGCTGCATGCTGGTGTCGCGCGGATGGAAATCGAACACTGCTCCGGGGCTTTGCGGCAGTTTCGGGCTGACCGCAAGGCCGGCAAAATGCGCGGTTTCGACCGTATCGATCATGTGAAAATAATGCGCCCATGTCTCGGCGAAATCCTCCCACGGATGCGAGCTCGCATAGGCGGAAATGAAGTGATCCGACCAGTCCGGCGGGGCGCCGTTCGCGTAATAGTCCTGCAGCGCGCTGCCGTAATCGCGCCGTTCGTCGCCGAACATGCGGCGGAAGTCCTCCAGGTGCGGAGTATCGGCGATCAGGCGGTCCCAGTAATAATGCGCGATCTCATGACGAAAATGCCCGAGCGGGGTCCGGTATGGTTCGCCCATCTGGTGGCGGCGGCGCTCGCGTTCGGAATCGTCGGCTTCCGCAAGATTGATCGTGATCACGCCGTCGGCGTGGCCGGTCATGATGGACGAGCCTGACGGCGCGATATCGGCCAGAAATTCAAACGCCAGGCCGGCCGGACTTTCGGCTTGGGTCTCGACCGGCAGCCGCAGCTGAACCAGTGTGTAGAAAAGACGGTGCTTGGCGAGTTCCAGCGCGCGCCACTTATGCAGATTTTCCGGAAACGACAGGTCCGGGATCATCTTGTTGTGGCGGCAGGCCGCGCAATAGGCGTCAGCGCGTGCTTCGGAGATGAGCCAATTGCAGACCTCGTAGGCGGCGTTGGCGCAATAGCGGTACGTCTTCGCGTCAGCGAGCGCCCGCCAGATATTCCGCTGCGTGTTGCGTGGGCCGCGCTCGGGCTCGAGCGCTGTGATTGTTTCGCGGTCCGGCAGATATCCGAGCGATAACCCGCAGTGTTCGCAGCGCGTGTTTTCGAAATAAAGCGGTTGGCCGCAGTTTTGGCATTGAAAGAGCTTCATTGTAGTCCCGGTAGGCCGACCCGCCTTAGACCGCGAATCGATTAACTAGAATACATCGCCAAGTGTTCATTTGAATCGATAACCGAAAGCCCTTTTTGCACGATTTTGGGCAGCCGTATGACGAGGTACTGGAGGATGGCGGCGGAGCGGTTACAACAGTCGGATCAGCAGAGACCGAAGGAGGAATTCGGTGGCCTCCAACCTGAATATGGCCGGCTATAGCGACGCCCTCGTCGTGCTCGGTACCGCCGGCGTCGTCGTGCCGATGGTGCGGCGATGGGGCTTGAGCCCGGTGCTTGCCTATCTCGGTGCTGGCGCGGTACTCGGGCCGCTCGGGCTTGGCTCGATCAGCTCTGTTGTCCCCGGGCTTTCCTGGGTCACAATCAGCGACGCGCGCAACGTTGAGGGCATTGCCGAACTCGGGGTTGTCTTTCTCCTGTTCCTGATCGGTCTCGAGCTGTCGTTCCCGAGGCTGTCGACGATGCGCCGCATGGTCATCGGCATGGGCGGCTCGCAGGTTCTGCTGACGAGTGCCTTGATCGCCGGTGCCGCGGTCGCGGCCGGAAGGAATTTGCCCGAGGCGATCGTGTTGGGCGCCAGCCTCTCGTTGTCATCGACGGCGATCGTGCTCGAGCTTCTATCAAGCCAGGAGCGACTGACCACCAGCGTTGGACGCACGAGCTTCTCCGTCCTGCTCGCTCAGGACCTCGCGGTCATTCCGCTCCTGCTGTACGTATCGATTCTTGCGGCCCGATCCGGCGGTTCCGCGTTGGCGACCCTTGCCAGCGCGCTGCTGCAGGCGGCCGTGGCGGTCACGGTCATCGTTCTGTTCGGCCGTGTGCTGCTGCGGCCACTATTCCGGCTGGTGGCCACAACGCGATCGAACGAGCTTTTCATCGCCGCCGTCCTGTTCGTGATCGTCGCCGCGGGGGTGATCGCCGATCAGGCAGGCCTTTCCATGGCGCTCGGCGCCTTCCTCGCCGGCCTGCTGCTGGCGGAGACTGAATACCGCAAGGCGATCGAGGTCACGGTGGCGCCTTTCAAGGGGCTGCTGCTTGGCATTTTCTTTTTCACGGTCGGGATGAACATCGACTTTCGTGAATTGGTACGCGAACCTTTGTTGCTGGCCGGCGCGGTAGTGGCGCTGATCGTGTTGAAATCCTTGCTGCTGATCGGGCTCGGCAAGTTCTTTCGGCTGTCGTGGCCGGTCGCGGTGGAAACCGGTTTGCTGCTCGGTCCGGGAGGAGAGTTTGCCTTCGTCAGCATCGGGCTTGCCGCCGCTGCGGGGCTGATCGATACGCGCCTGGCGAGCTTCACGCTTGCCGTCACTTCGGTGACGATGGCTCTGACTCCGCTTCTTTCCGTCGGCGCCCGCCTCATCAACGCGCGGCTTTCCTCCGGCAAGCCCGTTGGTCCCGAACTGTCGGCGCGGCCGGGCGGCGGACAGAAGCATGCGATCGTCGTCGGCTATGGCCGGGTCGGCAAGGTCGTGTGCGAACTGCTACGGCGGCACGCCATTCCCTACATCGCGGCAGACTCCGACGCCTTGACCGTGACGCGCGACCGGCGCGACAGCCATGATGTCTATTACGGCGACGCCGCCGATCCGCGCTTTCTCGAAAGCTGCGGACTAGCGACCGCCGCGGGTGTGATCATCACCATTCATTCGGTCGGCATCATCGACGATGTCGTCAAGCACGTGCGGGCGATCCGGCCGGACATTCTCATCGTCTCGCGTGCGCGAGATGCCGAGCACGCCCGTCACCTTTATAGCCTCGGCGCCACCGACGCCGTGCCGGAGACCGTCGAAGCGAGCCTGCAGCTATCCGAAGCGGCTTTGGTGGGATTGGGCGTGGCGACCGGGCTCGCCATCGCCTCGATCCATGAAAAGCGCGACGACATCCGGCACGCCCTGCAAAAGGCGGCCGAAGATGCCGGGCTTGAGAAGATTCATTCGGTCAAGGCGAGGACGCACAAGACCGCCTGATCCGTTCTGCTCCGGCGTCAGTGGCGCTGGGCGGTTCGGCTCGCGAGGTCAAGGGCGCCGAGCGGCCGTGACGGGCGCGGCCGAAATTGTCAGCGGCTGAGAATCTTCAACATCAGATCGGTGATGCGGCCGAACGGCGGGTAGAGGAAGCGCACGCCGTTGACGCGGCTTTGCAGGAAAACACCCTTGCGATGCGAGAACGTCTGGAACCCGAACTCGCCGTGATAGGCGCCGATGCCCGATGGGCCGACGCCGCCGAACGGAAGGTTTTCCGCCGCGAAATGAAAGAGCGTCGTGTTGACGGAGGCGCCACCCGACGTAGTCTTGCGCAAGACCTCGTTGCGTTTGCCGGCGTCGGCGCCGAAGTAATAAAGCGCGAGCGGGCGCGGATGCGCGTTGACATAGTCGATGGCTTGATCGAGGCTGCGATAGATCTTGACCGGCAGCACCGGCCCGAAAATTTCCTCGCGCATGACTGCGAGCTGTTCGCCCGGCTCGATCACCAGCGTCGGCGGCAGCTTGCGCGCCTCCGCAGGCAGCGTTTCACGTCCGGGGTTGATCTCGACCACGCGCGAACCGCTCGCCTTCGCCTCGGCCACATACTGCGCGATGCGCCGATAGTGCCGGTCGTTGACGATCGACGTGTAATCCTTGTTGGCCGCGAGTGTCGGATAGAATTTTTCCACCGTCTTGACGGTCAACTGGATGAACTCGTCGAGCCGCCGTTCCGGCACGAGGACGTAATCCGGCGCGATGCAGGTCTGGCCAGCGTTCAAGAGCTTGCCATAGACGATGCTCTCGACCGCGCTCGGCAATGCGGCGTCTTCCCCCAGAATGCAGGGCGATTTGCCGCCGAGTTCGAGCGTCACCGGCGTCAGGTTTTCGGCGGCAGCCTGCATGACCAGCCGTCCGACCGCCGTTGACCCGGTATAAAGCAGATGGTCGAACGGCAGCCGGGCGAATTCCTGGCCCACTTCCGCTCCGCCGGTGACAGTGGCGATTTGCTCGGCAGGAAACAGGCCGGCAAGAAACTCCGCCAGGAAGTCCGATGTACGCGGCGTGAGTTCGGAAGGTTTCAGCATGATGCGGTTGCCCGCCGCCAACGCCGCAACCAGCGGAACGATCGCGAGGTTGAACGGATAATTCCACGGGCTGATGATGCCGACCACGCCGACCGGCTGATAGAGGATGCGGGCGCCCGCGGGCATCAGCTCAAGTCCCACCGGAACCCGCTTCGGCCGCATCCAGCCGGCGAGGTGGCGCAGGGTGTGACGGATCGCGGACTGCGCGGGCATGATCTCGCCCAGCTCGGTTTCGTGACGCGAGCGGTTGCCGAAATCCGCAGAAATCGCCGCCGCCAAACGGTCGGTGCTCTTGCCGATCGCGCTCCTGAGCTTTTCAAGGTCCGCGCGCCGCTCGCGCAGCGATGGCGCGCCAGCGCGCAGGAACGCCGCGCGTTGCGCGTCGAATGTCGCGCGCATTTTTGTGGGTATTTCCGGGGTCTTGGTCAGCGCGATATTCATAGCGGCGGCCTCGCTGGATAATCCGGTAGTTTGCGTGCAGCGGCTTCGATCCGCGCCATCGCCGCAAGCGCGACATGCTCGCGCCAGGGCTGGGCAATCAATTGCACGGCGATCGGCATGCCGGTGCTTCCTCTCTCGGTCTCGCGGGCCACCCGATCGATCAGATCGCGGCTCGGCGGCCGATCGCTCTCTTCGTTGCTTCGCACGCGCGTGACCGGGACGACCCCCGCGGGAAAACCGGTGATGTTGGCGAGCGGGATATAAGCGCCGGGCATCGGCATCATCTCGGTTGCGCCGTGCCGCACAGCCGGCAGCGCATAAGCCGGGCAGAGGACAAGATCGATAGCGCCGCCGTCCGCCTCCTCGAGCGACCGCACAACGTCGCGCCGGAAATCGGCGATTGCCTCGACCGTCAACCAATAGGCATCGGCGGTGCCCGGAGCGAAGCGCCGCAAATTCCGGGCCAGGCGCCGCTGGCCGAGGGCGTCAAGCGTCACGCCGGCGACGCCACGCAGCCACAATGGCATTGCCGCGATCAACAACAACGGACGGAGGCGCCGGTCGACCTTATTACCGCGCAGCAGCCGCCGATGCGCCGCACCCGCATCCGCCGAGAGTGTGGCGAACAGGAGATCGGTCGCGCGCCGCAATGGCGGCGCTTTCCAGGCGGCCTGCTTTGCGCCGGCTGCCGTCAGCATCTGCGCGGCTTCCGACACGGCGCGCTTGACCGCCGGTGACACCGGAAATTCGCCGTCATCGGTGAAGACCGTAAAGCGCAGGCGGCTCAGATCGACTCCGGACGGATCGCCGAATTCCGGCCCCCGATCGACGAATGGGTCGCGGGCGTGGTCGAGCACGCGCAATCCCATGATGAGGTCATCCACATGCCTCGCCATCGGACCGACCTGGCTGACAATTCCGGTCTGGCCGACCGGCAAACCATGGGCGCAATGATCGGGCAGGCGGCCGGCGGTCGGCCGGATCGACGTGATTCCGCAAAAAGCCGCCGGAATGCGCAACGAGCCGCCGATATCGTTGCCGAGGCCGAGCGGCGAGGCGCCGGCGGCAATCGCCGCCGCTTCGCCGCCGCTCGATCCGCCGCACGATCGTTCCGCATCCCACGGATTGTTGGTGCGTCCGTACAGCGGATTGTCGGTCTCGGTGTAGAACATGAGCTGCGGCAGGTTGGTTTTGGCGATCGGTATCGCGCCGGCTGCGCGCAAGGCCGCCACGTAAGGATCGTCCACGCGCTCGATTTCGTTGCGGCGGGTCGTCAGGCCGTAGGTTGTCGCCGTGTCGGCGAGATCGAAGCATTCCTTGATCGTCACCGGCAGGCCGGCGAGCGGAGGAAGTTTATCGCCGCGCGCGCGTGCCTTATCGACATCGGCGGCGGCTTTGCGCGCGCTTTCCGACAAATCGACGGTGACCGCGTTGAGCTTGCCGTTGACCGCGTTGACCCGCGCGACAAAGAATTCGACGGCTTCGACCGACGAAAGGTCGCCGGCCGCGATGAGACGGACGATCTCGCGCGCCGGCACGTCCTGCAGGTTATGGGGCGCCGGCGCCGGTGTGACGCGGTAGGTGTCGGTGAGCGCCATGGCGCTGCCTCCCGGACGAGCGCACGCAAGGCGCTTCTAAAGGGGTAAGGTCGGCCTAATCACCGCGTCTTGTCAAATTGCATTGTCGCGGCCTTCGCGGCGCAAATGCGATCAGTTTTGCTATTGGCCGTGTTGTCGGCGCAGCTCGGTCTTGAGCACCTTGCCGTAATTGTTCTTGGGCAACGCCTCGAGGAAGACATAACCGCGCGGCCGTTTGAAGCGCGCAATCGCGGAGAGGCAGAGCGCGTCCAATTCATCCGCCGACACTTTTTGCTGCGGGCGCGGCACGACGCAGGCGAAGACTTCCTCGCCCCAGTCCGAATGCGGGCGGCCGATGACTGAAACCTCGAGTACGGCGGGATGGCGCAGCAGAACTTCCTCGACTTCACGCGGATAAACATTGCTGCCGCCGCTGATGATCATATCCTTGGAGCGGTCCTTCAGCGTGAGGAAACCCTCGGCGTCGAATGCGCCCATGTCGCCGGTGTGCAGCCAGCCGCCACGCAAGGTCTCCCCGGTGGCCGCCGGATTGTTCCAATAGCCCTTCATAACGACTTCGCCGCGGACCAGAACCTCGCCAATTTCGCCGGTGGGCACGGCGCGGCCGACGTCGTCGGCGACGCGCACCTCGACATTGGCGCGCGGCAGGCCGACCGAGCCCATGATCTCGCGCCAGCGCGGCCGCGAGCGGTCGGCATGCATCGCCTTCGATAAGGCCGTGATGGTCATCGGCACTTCGCCCTGGCCATAGATCTGCGCGAATTTCGGTCCGAGTAGATCGAGAGCGCGAACGAGCGTCTCGAAATGCATCGGCGCGCCGCCATAGATGATCGTGCGCAAACCGCGATGCTCGGCCGCGGCGAAACCGGTGTGATTGACCAGCCGGCTCACCATCGTGGGCGCGGCAAAGAAGCTGACATTGCCGTGCGCCGCCAGCAGGGCGGCGATTTCTTCCGGATCGAAGCCGCCGCTTTCCGGAATAAGGGTCTTGGCGCCCATGGCGACGAACGGCAGTCCATAGCAGCCGGAGCCATGCGACATCGGCGCCGCATGCAGCACGCAATCGGCGGCGCCGACCGGCTCGATCTCGGCGAAATAGGCCAGCGTCTGCGCCATCATGATGCCGTGCGTCAGCATCGCGCCCTTGGGGCGCCCGGTCGTGCCGCTCGTGTAAAACAGCCAGCAGAGGTCGTCGGGCGCGCGCGGCACCACGTCGATGCCGTCGCCGTCATAGAGCCGTCGCCAGTCGGCGGTTTCGGTGACGATGCTGCGACTGTGCGGCGCCACGTCGTTGGCGCGGTCCGCACTCGTGAGGGTCAGCGACGCTTCGGTGTGCCCGATGATGTAGCCGAATTCCTCGCTATGGAGCTTGGCATTCATCGGCACGGCAATCAGACCGGCGTGCCAGATTGCGAACAAAGCTTCGAGGAATTCAGGGCGATTGGTCATGGCAATCGCCACGCGGTCGCCCGGACGGCATAATGTTCGCAGGTTGCCGGCCATTGCGCGTGAGCGCTCGGCCCATTGCCGATAAGTCGCGTAGGTGACGCCGCCGTGGGCGACCGCCGGCCGTTCGGGCGCCGCGCGTCCCCATTTTTCTACCCAGCTCGCGAGGTTCATGGCCCGCGCCGGACGGTTCGATCAGGGGGACGGTTTGGCGTCGATGAGCACCGCGGCGAGCAGGCAGGGCTTGCCGCTCCTGTTGACCCACGCGTGGTTGGTGCCGCGCTGGACGATGCAGTCTCCGGCATGCAACTCGACCTCGCCCTCTTCCATCAGCATGTGCATGGAGCCCGAGATTACCACGAGGTAGTCGATCGAGTTGGTCTTGTGCATGGTCGGATGCTTGGCGGAATCCTTCGCGCTCGGCTTGTTGGTCGAGCCAAGGTGGCCGAAAGCGGCGTCGGGATCGATCTTGCTGCCGGCGCGCTCGGGGGGAATCTCGACCACGCGGAAGATCGTGCCTGACGGCGTCGGATCGTGGCGCATCGGGCGCAGCGAGCGATCCTTCGCTCCGTGATTATCCACCGGCGTTTCGTCGGTCACCCAGACTTCGGTGACGCCGAGGCCGGGCCAACCTTTGATCTCGGTGGCGTTCGGCGCGTGATCGTCGATCATCACGATCGCCTTGCCGGCGGCATTGTGACCGGTCACGAAGCGACGAATCTTTTGTACCATGGGCTCCTCCCGCCTTGTTGCTTCAACGGCGCACGATGCGATTGCGCAGCACGCCGATTTTTTCGACTTCAAGTTCGACGACTTCGCCCGGCTCGACGTAGCGTCCGGTTTCGAGGCCGGAGCCGTTGCCGACGGTGCCCGAGCAGAACAGCTCGCCAGGATGAATTGTCTCGTCGCGCGAGACGAAGGCGATGCAGTCCTCGTATTTCCAGTGCATCTCGCGCGAGCTGCCGCGGCCGCGCTCCTCGCCGTTGACCCGCACGGCCATCTCCAGCGCGTATGGGTCGGGAATTTCGTCGGCGGTGGTGATGCAGGGGCCGACCGGGTTCGAATTGTCAAAGTCTTTGCCTTTGCCCGGCCCGAGGCTGGAGAGCATTTCCAGGCTTTGCTCGTCGCGGGCGGAAAGATCGTTGAAGATCGTGTAGCCAAAGATGTGCGCGCGGGCCTTTTCCTTGGGAATGTCGCGGCCGGGCGTGCCGATCACGCAGGCGAATTCCAGCTCATAGTCGATCGTTTTCGAATAGGCCGGCCACGCTACGTCTTGATCGGTGCCGCATACGGCGAAGCGGCTCGGCTTGTAGAAGCTCGGCCGCTCGTACCAGATTTTCGGCGG
>CAYVPC010000133.1:0-9960 GCA_964453555.1 uncultured Hyphomicrobiales bacterium
ACTGGCGGCCGTATTTCCTCAATCCGTGGATTCCGCGCGAAGGCATCGACCGGCAAACTTATCTCGAGACCAAATTCGGCTCGCCGGAGCGTTATGCCGTGATCGCCGAGCGCGTCGCCGCCGCCGCGGCGATGGAGGGCCTTCTCTACGCCACCGATGCCATCAGCCGGCAGCCGAACACGCTCGACTGCCACCGGTTGATCCTGTGGTCGCGCAGCGCCACCGATCCCGGCCGCATGAAGCAGCGCCTGATGGAGCTCTACTTCTCCGAAGGCGCCGACTTGACCGATCCGAAGACGCTCATTGCCGCCGCGGTTGATTGCGGCATGGACGGCGACCTGGTGCGGCGGCTCCTCGCCAGCGACGCCGACGTCGACCGCATCGAGGCCGACGCCAGCGCAGCCAAGGAAGCCGGCATCGACGGCGTGCCGTGCTTCATCTTCGGCGGCAGCGTCATCGTCACCGGCGCGCAGTCGCCGGAATATCTCGCCAACGCGATCGAGCGCACCGCCGGCCGCCACACGCGGATGCGCGCGTAACGCACGTCCCCTCTTTCGCCGATCCAACTTCCGCACGTTAAATTTTCGCAACGTCGCCTCCGCAACGCGCCGGCGCGTTGACTTTCGCCGCGCGATCGATCATGTGCACGGCCAGCCCGGCGTTTGGTGCTGGGACGCCAGCCACAAAGTGCCGGTGCGCGAGCGCCGCGCCGCATCCTCCTCTGTAACGGAGGAGGACGCAGAATAGTCGGCGCGCCTTGTATCGTCATTGCGAGGAGCAAAGCGACGAAGCAATCCAGAACGACACCCCCGGACCGGATTGCTTCGCTTCGCTCGCAATGACGAAGCACTCAATCCAGCACGTCGATGAACAGATCGCCGAAGCTGGTTTGGCCGTCGGCGCGGCTGCCGATGCCGAGGCGGCCGGGCACGCCGATGGCGCCGTCGTGCGTCTCCAGCAAACTCTTGCCGTCGAGCGAAACGGCGAAGCTGTCGCCGGCGGCCCTGACCGTCAGCGTCAACGCTTTATCGGCGGCGAGCGCGGCCGCGGCCTTGGCCAGTTCGCGGCGCTCGCCGTTGACGATGCGGAACAGGCGCACCCTGCGCGCGACCATATCGGCCTCGACGTAATAGAAATCCTGCGGATCGATGAAGCGCAACACGATGCCGGCCGTGCTGGCGATGCCCCGGTTATGCGCCACGAACGAAAGCGTTACTTCGGCATTCTTCGCCACCGGCAGATCGGCGATGCACAACGGATAGCGGTCTGCTTTCGCCTCGCGGCTTGTCTCGACCAGCGCCTTGCCGTCGAGCAGCAGCCGCTCAACGCGGACCTGCCACACCGCGGGCCCGCCGAGCCCGCTGACCGCCGCCGTGCAGCCGTCGGGGTCGGAGCCTTCGTCCACCAAAGGCGACGCCAGCACCTTGCGCACCGTCTCCGCCGCGGCTGGCGACACGGCGGCGGCGATGATCGAGGCCGCGAAGAGAGACATCAGGACGCGCATGCGCTCAGCGGATCATCACGTCGTAGTCGGCATGCGAGCCGATCCTGAACCAAACAAGATCGTCATCGGCCTCGACCGGCAGCGCCCGGTAACGCAGACCTACGCGTACTGACCAAAATCGTCCGATCTTCTTCAACTGCAAAGAAGGATGTTGCGGGTTTTCTTTCAGCAAGGCGTAGTTCTTGTCGGCTCGCGAACCTGTTCGGGAAGCTTCTCGTACGCATCCCAGAAGGCACGACTCGCGAAATGCCTCATAGCTCGCGCGCAAGGCCCGCGCGCAAATCGCCGATCGCCTCATCGGCCAGGCGATCGAACTTCCCGTCCTTGGCATGGCGCTCGATCTTTTGATCGAAACGCGCGCCATCGAACCGCTCGAACCAGGCGCGAAATTGCGCGAATTGCTCCGGCGGCAGCGTGGCGACGGCTTTAATCGTCATGATCCCAATATACAGCCGGGTTGGATGCCCGCAAAGCCACAAACAAACTCGTTCCCGTGACGCTCTCCGCATCCGGGTTCTGCTGACCACCACGAAGGAAACCGCGCATGATCCCGAAAAGTGGTCTTCCAGTTTTCGGACAAGATCATGCGCAAAGAAAAAGGGAGGCGAAGCGCCGAAAGGCGCATGCCGTCCACTGTCCGCGCCACACCGGAAGGTGTTGCCACGTCCCGATGCGCGGGCGCGGAAGCGCGCCGCAGACAAGTTTACACAGTCTGCGCAAACCATCTGCATCGGGGCGCGCTCGCCTTCCGGCGCTTCGCGGCGGTCTCGCCAGAGACTTTCGTCGCTGGCTCGGCTCCAGGCCAGGCTTCCTGGGATGGTCCGGGCGGGCGTTACCCGCCCTTTCCGGTCCCAGTTCCAGGGAAAGCACCTCCCGCATCGGCCGTAGTGCCGAAGAGCGTGATGCCCAAAGCCGCCCCGGAGCGAGTTGCAAGCCCGCGCGGAGGCGCCGCATCCCACTCCACTATCAGGAGTGCCCTCATGATGGCGTCCCTCACTGAGCGAGATTCTTTGACAGTAACAGAAAGAGGGACAAAAGTCAATGAAAAAGAGACGATTACGCCCCGGTCGTTCAGCTGCCGCCCTGCCCGCACCGGCTTCGTCAAGCTTTTTGTTGACCCAGTTCGTATTCTGTCCCCGCATCAGTCCTATAAGCAAAGTAATTTCGACAGCGTCGCCCAATGCAAGGTCAGCGACCTTTCGAACTGTCTCCGCAGGTAGTGTTGGCTGTGCAACCACTTAAGCCTCGGCGGTCAATCGCAACTGAAACCACGGCTCTTTGGGATTTTTAGGCGCTGGCATCCTCCATGATCGCGGGATGCGGCGCTCCGGCGTCCCTTAGGACTTTCGCCAACTTCATAAAAAGGTTCGGATGTCCGCGCTTGCTGCTTCGGTCGTCGGTAATGGTTGTATGGAAGCCACTGACGTTCTTAGCAGTCAGATGAATGTGACCCTGAGCCTCATCCCACCAAATCCCAACTTCCATGTAGACGCTTTTCCCTGGTCCACTTGCTTGCGGCATATAAGCCTCCCATTGAGCTTGGACACTATATTATCAATGCTCTTTTCTTCCACGGTGCGCTAGTTAGCGATAGGAAACGCTTTGCCACTCTGGCTATTCTTGTTTGCGGCGAAGCGGCCTAGCTCTTCCTTCACGGCGTGCGGCTTGCTCTTCTTTAGTGATTAGGATGGTCGCAAGCGCTGCTTCCATATCGCCCTGATAGTGCCGGTAGTAAAACCAGCGCTTTCGATAGTCCTCAAGCTTTTCGGGTTCGGTGGGCTCGGACTCGGTCCAGTTCAAGCCTAAGAATCCGGCCAGCGCCATCCGGTACAAAATGGGCGCGTACTCAAACAAATTCCGTTTCGACTGCGCCACCACTAACGTATCGGCGGAAATTGGATTGCCATGCAAATAATGGTTTCTGGCATTATAAATCAGGCCGTAAATCCAGTAGGGAAGATTTCTTTTTTCCTGTCCCGCCTTGAACCCGTGAGCTTCGTATATTTTCTCCTTACACTCGGTGAGGCTCCAGTTGACCTTATCGAGAATGTCGTAGACTTGCAGAAATCCGGACTGCCCTTGGCCGGGGTGTACCAAAATCTCGAACGCGCTCACCCATAGGGCAACGCTGCGGCCGACGTCTTGGTTAGTGACCTGCGCATTTGACGGCAGCAACGAAGCAAAATTCGCCATATTGAGAGAGCGAAATAGTGCAGTGTTTTCCCAAGAAGCTTGCTCTGTCCGGTATCTTACTGACCATCTTTTCAGCAAAGCCTCAAGAAGCGTGCGATCGATCATATTTGGTTTGAGTTCTTGCGGTGTCACGCCTGGAGTAGACTGCGGCTTGATTTCTTCGACAAGATGAAGCGCGAGCTGAGCCATGGATTGCATGACGACAAATTCATAATTTTTGTCGGTCATCCACGGATAGACTGAAAACCAGCTACCGTAGAGAATATTGAAGGGACGACCAAACCGCAGAGTCTCAGCCCACCCGTATGGTACGACTGATAAACAAATCGCGTCGCGGAATCCTCCAATCGCTTCGATCGACCTAAACAGTGGCGCAGCATCATCGCGCCAAATGATTATGCTTGGGAGAACTCTTCCGCCAAACTCGGACTCGAACTTGTCAATGAACGCCGCAAAATTATTGTGCTGGCCAGCAAGCCTATGGATGCGATCATCGCGAAGGGAAACCAGAGCCATGCCGTCCGTCTCAATCGGCTCTTCCACATCAACGTTAGGAAGCGCGAACATCGGTATCCAAGTTGACATCGGCATCCCTAACCGTGGTCTGAGAAATTACCCAAGGCGCCTGAGAACCTTTGCCTTCTGGGCGAGGATTTCGATGCGTTCGCTCCTGCAAACGCCGTCCCAATAGTCTCGGACAGCCTGCTCGGGGGATTGATTGCCCTGGATGCAGTCCATAACACCACTAAACGCATTTACGTCCCCGCGACGGATGATGTCGTCCTCTTCTATTTCCAACTCGAATAGATGAAGTGGCGTTGTTTACTTTTTCACTTTTCACAGCCGTTCCGCTACGTCCCGCCTTTCCCATGAGTACAAGGACTGAGCGCGAATTTCCCCACCGTTGGCCCGCACTTGCCTAACGAGCGTTTCGGCCTGCTTTGCAGGTCAGTCAACGCGAAGTGATCGCCACGTGAAGATATCATTTTACCTTCGGGATAATTCTCCCCATCGTAGCGGTAGACCTTTCTCGTTCCCATCGTTGTACTTCCTCGCCCCCGCGGTTCCGGCCTCGCCTATTCTGGATTGTTCGGAATGCCGATCCTCACGCCGCCTTCTTCCCTTTCTCCGCAATACCTACGAGCGTGCGCAAAATTCCGGCGGCGCCGCGCGGGCGCGCGGCCGGCGCCTCCCATTCGTCGAAGAACACGACTTTCATGTCGGGGCGCACGCGCGCGCCTTCCGGGTGCTTGCCGATATAGGCGATCAGCCCTTCCGGATTGGCGAAGATGTTGTCGCGGAACGATAGCACCGCGCCCTTCGGTCCGACCTCGATCCGCTCGACATTGGCGCGCCGGCATAGCGCCTTGATGCCGACCACCTGGAGGAGATGCTCGACCTCGCCCGGCAGCGGGCCGAATCGGTCGACCAGTTCGGCGGCGAACGCCTCGATCGCGCGGTCGTCCTCGATCTCGGCCAAGCGCCGGTAGAGCGCGAGCCGCACCGGCAGATCGGCGACGTACTCTTCGGGGATCAGCACGGCGGTGCCGATGGTGATCTGCGGCGACCATTTGTCGGCGACCGGCGCGCTCAAGCCGGCTTTCAGGCTCATCACCGCCTCTTCAAGCATCTGCTGGTAAAGCTCGTAGCCGACTTCCCTGATGTGGCCGGACTGCTCGTCACCCAAAAGATTGCCGGCGCCGCGGATGTCGAGATCGTGCGAGGCGAGCTGGAAGCCGGCGCCGAGCGTGTCGAGCGATTGCAAAACTTTAAGCCGCCGCTCGGCCTGCGGCGTGATCCGGCGGTTGGCGGGCAAGGTGAGCAGCGCGTAAGCGCGGAGCTTGGCGCGGCCGACGCGGCCGCGCAGCTGGTAGATCTGCGACAGCCCGAACCGGTCGGCGCGATGAACGATCAGCGTATTCGCGGTCGGAATGTCGAGGCCGGATTCGATGATGGTGGTGGAGAGAAGCACGTCGAACTTGCCGTCGTAGAACGCCGCCATCACGTCTTCGAGCACCGAGGCCGGCATCTGCCCGTGCGCGACCGCGACGCGAACTTCCGGCACGGATTTGTCGAGGAAGGCCTTGGCGTCGGCCAGATCCTCGATGCGCGGGCAGACATAGAAGCTTTGCCCGCCGCGGTAGCGCTCGCGCAGCAGCGCCTCGCGGATCACCACGCCGTCGAACGGCGCGACGAAGGTGCGCACGGCAAGCCGGTCGACCGGCGGGGTGGCGATGATCGACATTTCACGCACGCCACTCAAAGCAAGTTGCAGCGTGCGCGGGATCGGCGTCGCGGTGAGCGTCAGCACATGCACCTCGGCGCGCAATTGTTTGAGCTTCTCCTTATGGGCGACGCCGAAATGCTGCTCCTCGTCGACCACGATCAGGCCGATGTCCTTGAATTTGATGGTCTTGCCGAGGAGCGCATGGGTACCGATGACGATGTCGATCTGGCCGTCGGCGAGGCCGGTCTTGGTTTTGGCGAGCTCGGCCGCGGAGACAAGCCGCGAGGCTAACGCGATCTGCACCGGATAGCCGCGCAGCCGTCCGCTGAAGGTCTTGAAGTGCTGGCGCGCCAGCAGCGTGGTCGGCACCACTACTGCCACCTGTCTGCCGTTCATCGCCGCGATGAAGGCGGCGCGCAGCGCCACTTCGGTCTTGCCGAAGCCGACGTCGCCGCAGATCAGCCGGTCCATTGGCCGCCCGGAGGCCAGATCGGCCAGCACGGCGCCGATGGCGGCCTGCTGGTCGTCGGTCTCGTCGTAGGGAAAGCGCGCGCAGAATTCGTCGTAGAGGCCGGTGTCGAGCGTCAGCCGCGGCGCTTCGTGCAGCGCCCGCGCGGCGGCGACCTTGATCAATTCATTGGCGATCTCGCGGATGCGGTTCTTCATCCGCGCCTTGCGCGCCTGCCAGGCCACGCCGCCGAGCTTGTCGAGCTCGACGCTCGCCTCCTCCGCGCCGTAGCGCGAGAGAAGCTCGATGTTCTCCACCGGCAGGAACAATTTGTCGCCGCCGGCATAATGCAGCTCCAGGCAATCGTGCGGCGCGCCCGCCGCCTCGATGGCGCGCAGCCCGATAAAGCGGCCGATGCCGTGATCGACGTGGACGACAATGTCGCCGGCGGACAGACTCGTCACCTCGGCGATGAAATTTTCCGCGCGCTTACTCTGCCGGCGCGGGCGAATGAGCCGCTCGCCGAGGATGTCCTCCTCGGTAATCAGCGCGAGGTCTTCCGTCTCGAAGCCGGAATCCAGCCCGAGCACGGCGAGCGCGACTTCGGCGCGGGTGCGCGAAAGCGCGTCCGGCCAGGAGGCGACCGGCGTCAGGTTGAACAGGCCGTGCTCGGCGAGCACATGCGACATTCGTTCTCGTGAACCTTCGCTCCACAGCGCGATGACGACGCGCTTGCCGCCGGCTTGCAGCGCCTCGGCATGGCGCCTGACCGCCTCGAACACATTGGCGCCGGGCTCGGCGCGCTCGGCGGTGAAGTCGTGGCCGGCATGGGCGCCGATCTCGATGGTGTCGCCGCTGCTTTCGGCGGCGAAGGGCGAGAGCCGCGCCAGCGCCGACGCATCAAGCCGCGCGCGCCATTCGGTTTCGGCGAGATAGAGCCGCTCCGGCGGCAGCGGTTTATACGGCGCGCCGCCACCGGGCTGATCGATCGTCTCCCTGCGCGCCTGATAATAATCGGCGATCTGCGCCAGCCGCTCATGGGCTGCCTCCTCCGCCAGCGGCTCGATCGCGACCGGCGTGGCGGGCAGATAATCGAAAAGCGTCTCCATCTTCGGATGAAACAGCGGCAGCCAGTGCTGGATGCCGGCGGCGCGGCGGCCTTCGCTCACCGCTTCGTAGAGCACGTCGTCGGGCGAGGCGGCGCCGAAGGCCGCGACATAGCCGGTGCGGAAGGCGCGGATGGTTTCCGGCGTAAGCTGGAACTCGGCCATCGGCACCAGATCGAGAGCGCGCAATTCGGCGGTGGTGCGCTGGCTGTCCGGATCGAAGCTGCGGATCGTTTCCAGCGTGTCGCCGAAGAAATCGAGCCGCACCGGCGCGTCGAAGCCCGGCGCGAACAGGTCGACAATGCCGCCGCGCACGGCGTAATCGCCCGGTTCGCGCACGGTCGAGGCGCGGTTAAAACCGTTGAGTTCGAGCCACTGGATCACGCCGGCCATCGGGTGCAGATGTCCGGCGGCAACCGAGAGCGACTGCCGCGCCAGCGTCTCGCGCGGCGGCACCCGCTGCAAAACGGCGTTGACGGTGGTGAGCAGCACGGCCGGCTTGCCGCGGCTGCCGGCGCGGGCAAGCCGCGAGAGCGCGGTCATCCGTTGCGCCACGATCGCCGCGTGCGGCGAGGCGCGGTCGTAAGGCAGGCAATCCCAGGCCGGAAATTCCAGCACCTCGATGTCGGGCGCGAAGAAGGCGAGCGAGCGCGACAACGCCGCCATGCGCGGGCCGTCGCGGCAGACCACCGCGAGGCTGATCGCGGGGACGTTGCTGCCCGCGGCGACGGCGCGGGCGAGGTCGGAGAGCACCAGGCCTTCGGCGCCGTCGGCAACGCCGGACAGAAGGAGCGGCCGGCCGGGCGCAAGCCGCGAAGCCGGCGAGACCGCGGGCGATCGCACCTTTGTGCTCATGCCTTATCCCCGGCGCGCGCCTTCGCCGCGTGCGCATGGAACGCCTTGAGGCTTGCCAGCACGGCGGTGTCGTAATCCGCCGGCGCGGTCTCGGCGCCGGTCACCCAGGCATAGAGCGCTGCGTTCGGCGCCTCGATCAGCCGCTCGAAATCGTCGAGCCCGGCATTATCGAACTTGTCGATATGGGCGTCGGCGAAGCGCCCGACGATCAGGTCCATCTCGCGCACGCCGCGGCGCCAGGCGCGGAACAGAAGTTTCCGCCGCCGCTCGTCCAGTCCCGCACTCGACCGCTCGATCATGGTGGAATCCGGTGAAACTCCAACGCCAAAAGCCCGGACGGGCCGGGCGAGGCGTATATAGAGGGCAACGCCGCAAATGTCAGCGGGAGTTCGATGCGTCCGCCGGTGCTCAATCCGTTATTCGCGTCGCTGACCAGCCTGCCCGGCATCGGGCCGAAGCTGGAAAAGCTGTTCGACCGCCTGCTCGTGCGCGAAGGCGAAAAGGCGCGCGTCGCCGACCTGCTGTTTCACCTGCCCACCGGCTTCGTCGACCGGCGCAACCGGCCAAAACTCTCCGAAGTCGTGCCCGATACGGTGGCGACGGTCGCCGTCACCATCGACCGCCACCGCCCGCCGCCGCCGAACCGGCCGCGCGCGCCTTACAACATCGAGGTGAGCGACGAGACCAACACGCTGACCATCACCTACTTCAATGCGCGCAAGGATTACCTGGAGAAGCTATTGTCGGAAGGCGAGCTTCGCTACGTCTCCGGGACCGTCACCCTCTACGACGGCCACTTGCAGATGGTGCATCCCGACCGCGTGGTGGACGAGGCCGGCCTCGCAAAACTTCCCCTGATCGATCCGGTCTATCCGCTCACCGAGGGCGTTCATCCCAACTCTCTGCGCAAGGCGATCGATGCCGCGCTCGACCGCGTGCCGGATCTGCCCGAATGGCAGGACTCCGCCTGGCGCGAGCGCAATCACTTTCCCGGTTTCGCCGCGGCGCTACGCGCGGTGCATCGGCCGGCGGCGCCGGAAGACCTCGATCCGCACAGCGCGGCGTGGTCGCGGCTCGCTTACGACGAACTCCTTGCCGGCCAGCTCGCGCTCGCGCTACTGCGCGGCCATATGCGCAAACGTCCAGGCCGCGGCAGCGCCGCCGAGGGACGCCTGCGCGCCCGCATCGTCGCGGCGCTCCCCTATTCGCTGACGCCGTCGCAGGAACGCGCCGTGGGCGACATCATCGCCGACCTCGCGCAGCCGCACCGCATGCTGCGGCTCCTGCACGGCGACGTCGGCTCCGGCAAGACTGTTGTGGCGCTCTTAGCGGCCGCGACCGTGATCGAGGCCGGCCGCCAGGCCGCATTCATGGCGCCGACCGAAATCCTCGCGCGGCAGCATTACGCCACCATCGCGCCGCTCGCCGCCAAAGCCGGCATCCGCATCGCCATCCTCACCGGGCGCGAGCGCGGCCGCGAGCGCCCGGAGATTTTGTCGGCGCTCGCCGCCGGCGAAATCGATCTGATCGTCGGCACGCATGCGCTGTTTCAAGACGACGTGACATTCCGCGATCTCGCGCTCGCCGTCGTCGACGAGCAGCACCGTTTCGGCGTGCATCAGCGGCT
>CAYVPC010000134.1:0-9934 GCA_964453555.1 uncultured Hyphomicrobiales bacterium
GATCGATTTCGATCTTTCCCTGCATGTACCAATCGACGATTTTCGGCACGTCGGACCGGCCGCGAACGCCGCCGAAAGCCGTGCCGCGCCACACCCGCCCGGTGACGAGTTGAAACGGCCGCGTCGCGATCTCCTGACCGGCGCCGGCAACGCCGATGATGATACTCTGGCCCCAACCGCGGTGACAGCTTTCCAGCGCCGCGCGCATCAGATTGACATTGCCGACACACTCGAACGTGTAATCCGCGCCGCCGATTTGGTCGGCCCCGCTTTTGGTCATGTTGACGAGATGCGCGACGAGATCGCCGCCGATCTCCTTCGGATTGACGAAGTGCGTCATGCCGAAGCGCTCGCCCCACGCCTTCTTCTCTGGATTGGCGTCGACGCCGATAATCATATCGGCGCCGACGAGGCGCAGGCCCTGAATCACATTGAGACCGATGCCGCCGAGGCCGAAGACAATGCATTTTGCTCCCGGCTCGACCTTGGCGGTGTTGATGACGGCGCCGACTCCGGTGGTTACGCCGCAGCCGATGTAGCAGACCTTGTCGAACGGCGCGTCCTCGCGGATTTTCGCCACTGCGATTTCCGGCAGTACGGTGAAATTAGAGAACGTCGAGCAGCCCATATAGTGATGAATTTTCTTGCTCTCGATGGAAAAGCGCGAGGTGCCGTCGGGCATGACGCCCTGGCCTTGGGTGGCGCGGATCGCGGTGCAGAGATTGGTCTTGCGCGAGAGGCACGATGGGCAGGTCCGGCACTCTGGCGTGTAAAGCGGAATGACGTGATCGCCTTTCTTGACCGAAGTCACGCCGGGGCCGACGTCGACCACGATGCCGGCGCCCTCATGCCCGAGAATGGCAGGAAATAGGCCCTCCGGATCCGCGCCCGACAGGGTGAATTCGTCGGTGTGGCAGATGCCGGTCGCCTTGATCTCGACCATGACTTCACCGGCGCGCGGGCCGTCGAGTTTTACGGTCGTAACTTCCAGCGGTTTGCCGTGGGCAAATGCCACGGCCGCGCGCACATCCATGGAATTCCTCGCATTCGCAATGCCTTCTTGGTGCAATGCGGGCTAACGTTCTGCACGCGTCCGTCCCAAAAGCAAGAGTGCCGCCGGAGACCTATATAGCGAAGGCTTGGTTCGCGGACCGGGCGCTACACGGTGCGAAAGGGAGGTTGCGGCCTTGCGGCAAATCTGGATTACGCGTGCCGGCCCACCCGAGGTTCTCCAGGTCCGGGAGGCGCCCGATCCGCAGCCAAAGGCCGGCGAGGTCCGCATTCGCGTTGAAGCGAGCGGGATCAATTTCGCCGACATCATGGGCCGCATGGGCGTGTACCCCGATCTGCCGCCGATCCCCGTCGTGCCCGGTTACGAAGTCAGCGGCCGGATCGATGTGGTTGGCGCCGGCGTCGACACGAATTGGATCGGACGCGAGGTTATCGCGCTGACGCGATTCGGCGGCTATTCCGACATCGTCTGTGTCCCGGCGCAGCAAGTGTTCGCGCGGCCGGCGAGCCTGTCGGCGGAGGAGGGTGCCGCCATTCCGGTCAATTATTTCACTGCCTGGCAACTTGTGGTCGTCATGGGCGGCCTGCAGGCGAACGAAACTGTGCTGATCCATTCGGTAGGCGGCGGCGTCGGCATCGCCGCCACTCAGATCGCCAAGCATATCGGCGCGCGCGTCATCGGCACCGCATCCGCCGCCAAGCACGGCGAACTGCGCGCCTTGGGCGTCGATCATCTCATCGATTATCGAACCGAGGATTTCGAGGTGCGAACCCGCGAGATCACCGGCGGTCGCGGCGTCGAGCTCATTCTCGATGCGGTCGGCGGTAAATCGTTCAGCAAGGGATATCGCGTTCTCGCTCCCACTGGGCGGCTTGGAATGTTTGGTGTCTCCTCGCTGGCGGACCGAAAAGAGCGCAGCCTGCTGTCCATGCTGTCTATGCTTGCAAACACGCCGTGGTTTCAGTTCAATCCGTTGTCCCTGATGAACGCGAACAAAGGCGTGTTCGGCGTCAATCTCGGCCACATGTGGGGTCAGATCGAGCGCATGCGGGAGTGGGCCGATGCGTTATTGGAGTTGTCGGCGAAGGGCGCCATCAAGCCGAAGGTGGCGCGGACCTTCGGCTTCGACGAGGCGGCGCAGGCGCACCACTTTATTCAGGATCGCCGGAACATCGGCAAAGTGCTGCTCTTGCCGTAACGAATTAAGAGCGCGGCCGAAGCCGCGCTCTTATGGTATCCAGCTGCGGGTGAGGGTGTTTAGCGCGGCTGCGGGACAACCCGGATATATGGCTTCGGCGTCTTCCAGCCCTGCGGATAGAGCTTTTTTGCTTCATCGTCGGTCACCGCGCCGGTCAGAATGACGTCGTCGCCCTGTTTCCAATTCGCCGGCGTCGCCACGCGATGCTTGGCGGTCAGCTGGAGCGAGTCGATGACGCGCAGCACCTCGTCGAAGTTGCGGCCGGTGGTCATCGGATAGACCAGCACCAGCTTGAGCTTCTTGTCCGGGCCAATGACGAACACGTTGCGCACGGTCTGATTGTCGGCCGGCGTGCGGCCTTCTGAACTCCCCGACGTGCTCGCCGGCAGCATGCCGTAGAGCTTGGAAATCTTCAGGTCGGTGTCGCCGATCATCGGATAGTTCGGCGCGAAGCCGACCACATCCTTGATGTCGCTTGACCACTTTTTGTGGTTCTCGACCGGATCAACCGATAGGCCGATAATTTTCACGTTGCGCTTGTCGAACTCCGGCTTGAGCCGCGCCATCGTGCCGAGCTCGGTTGTGCAGACTGGGGTGAAATCCTTGGGATGGGAGAACAGCACGACCCAGGAATTGCCGATCCAGTCGTGAAAGTGGATCTTGCCTTCCGTTGTTTCAGCTTCGAAATCGGGGGCGATATCGCCAATTTGGAGCGCCATGGGATCCTCCGTACTCTGTCTCTTTCGAAATGCTCGGGAATTTATGCGTTTTTACATAGCGTTAAGGTGGCGGCAATACTAGGCCCCATACTTGGGATTGAATATGCGATTTGGCGGCGGAACCGAGAACAATCGGATTGCCGGTCTGTTCATGCATGGAAAGAAATTTCTGACGGCTTTGTGCAGCGCCAAACGGCGATTGTCGAGAATCCGCAGGGCTTTCCCGACCGCTATCGTTCGAAGGGCAAGGGACATCTGCCCCGACTTTGCCGCACGGCCGCCCTTCGACGGCCAGCGTCACGCGCTAGAAAGCCGGGCATGGATGACAATCGTCCCAGTGTCAGAGCGATTGCTGCGCTGATTGCGCGCACACCGATCGCAATCGGACGGCTGCCTGCGAGCCTGCCGGCCGGTTTCGACGAGGTCGACGCGGCAATTCTCGCCTGGATCGCCGCCGAAGGCCGGCGCATCGGCCGCGGCTTTGTTCGGATGTAACGCCTCAATCCACCGGTCTCACCTGACGTATCCGGAAATGCAGCACTCATCGTGCTCCATTGCTGGTTGGGCGTTCTTTAGCCAGCAGATAGCCAGCGGTCCGAGCAAGCCCGGCTTGTAAAACGTCCAGGCCTTGCACCCGTCCTCGCCGTAGCAAGCTTCCTGACATAGCCTCGGCCGGGGCTTCGGAAGGTCGAAATGCCGGGAATCCGCGCCGGCGATGTCAGTGTGGAGTTGAAAGCTCTGGTCCGCGGCGAGCGCGCTGGGGGCCGACGCGAAAAGCGCGACAAATAGAATAATCGGCGGGAGGCTTATCGAAGGCATGGATAGCGACCGCAACGGAATCTCACTATCAAGAGGCTTTCCGCCTTAAGCAAGTCTTGGGATGACCGCACGCATCTCCGCTGGACTGTCGATTTCATCGGGGAGGGCGCAGAATTGCCGTCGCGCCGCCCAAGCACCGAGGCGCGCGGAACTGGAGCATACCGCAATTGGGATACTGAAGATCAGGCCCAACAAAAACGGCAAGAACCAGGGGATCGCCGCGGGATTGCTGGCAACGAGCCAGAAGAGAACCGCCAACGCGAAAAGCGTCGGCAGCCACAACGCCCGCCCTGCCTCATGCCAGGATACCTGATAACCCCCACGGCGCTGTTCATCCCATCGCGTGGTGCGCCCGGCCGCGCGCGCCAAAAGCGACATCGCGCCGTCAAACAGAAGCGTCGGTGTGAGAAGAAACGAGAAGACCATATCGGTCAGGCCGCCAAGAAGGAGCGGCCGCAGACCGCCATACTGGCGCGCGCGCAAGGCAGCTTCGGCCAGCCCGAAAAAGCGAGGGGCGAAGTACATCGCAACCAGCAAAATGTAGAGGGCCAACGCTGATGCGGTCGGCAATGGAGCACGGGACGGCAAGGATGCCGCTGCTGCTGCGGCAACTACGAAGGTGACGACCGCGGCGGCGCCAAAATACTTCTGCGCGACGAAAAGCAGATGAAACCGGGAAATTGCGGCGATATCGGAATTGAGGATCTTGAGATTCTCCACGTCGCCTTGGCACCAGTCGCTCTGCCGCCTCAGATGTTCCAGCAGCGTCGGCGGATAACTCTCATAGCTGCCGTATTCGTCGGGCAGAAATCGCACCTCATAACCGGCCCGATACATGAATGCGGCTTCCACCGCGTCCTCGCAACGAGACCACAAACGTGGCTTTCCGCCGGGCAACTCGGGCATCCGGCAGTATTGGCGGAATTGCGCAACACGAACCGCATAATTGTGGCCACGTGGCCGGCAACAATCGCCATGCCACCAGCTGCCGCCGACTGTGAAACAGCGCATATGGTGGCTGTGGCCGAATTGAAAGATTCGAGAAAACAAGCTTTCGGTCGGAAGACCGACCGGCAGCGTCTGCAAAATACCGAAACGCGGATTGGACTGCAGGATTCGGATAAGTCGCATGACCGCGCTGGCCGTCATGAGGCTGTCCTCGTCGAGGACGACCATGAATTGATAAGTATCTCCCCACCGTTCGCAAAAATCATGCAGGTTTCCGTGCTTGAAGTCCTCGTTGACCGCGCGGCGCCGGTAGAAAATCTGGTTGGGCGCATGCTCGACGGCGCGCCAGGCAGCATAAGCTCGCTCCTCAGCGGCAATGGGCTCGGCAAGCGTGCTGTCGCTGAGTACAACGTAATGGAATTTGTCGCCAAAGCCGGTATTGTCGAGCGTCGACTTCATCGCCCGCAAGCGTGCGAAGGCTTGCATCGGGTCGCCGTTTCGTACCGTGATGACAATTGCGGTAAGCGCAACGATCGGTTCGTTTCTTCGCGCGGCGGCTGCCTCCGGGACGACCCTTTCGACCGGGTCGCGGGCGAACGTAAGCAGCATGAAGCCGAAAAGCGCATTCCAGAACCAGATGACCAGGGACGGCACGTAAACGAGAAAGGCCGCAAGCATCAACAAGACGAGCGTGAACGGAACAGTGGCGACCAGGAGCGTCACGAGCCACGCCGCGAGCGCCGCAATTGTCGCGACCACAAGAAAAGCGGTCAGTGCGCGGCGCCTGGCGAAACGCGCCCGCGGTGAGCTCGCAACGGACATTTCGGAAGAAAAGGTAGCTTCGGCGACCACGCCTTGGTTTTGCCAGAAGTCTTCCGCAAGGGGATTCTTTTGATCCAAGGTCGCCATCAATCAAATGAAAAACCCCAGTCGGAAACGGTAGTGCATCGTCCTCCCTTTGTGAAGTATTTGTTACAATGAATTCATGTGCCGAGCATTAAATAGCGGTAATAATATCAAGGGGAAAGAATGCCGCTGCTGAGGGTATTCCTCTCTTCACCGGGTGACGTGCCCGAGGAAAGGTTGCGCGCTGACCTGGTCATTGACAGGCTCGCGCAGGATTACAGCCGCTTCTTCACAATCGAGGCCTACCGGTGGGAGCACGAACCGATGCTCGCATCGGGCTCGTTCCAGGACGCGATCGAGCCGCCGAGCCGCTTCGACATTGTCATTTTGATTCTTTGGTCGCGGCTCGGCACTCATCTGCCCAAGGAAACGAAGGTGCGCACTTACGCGGGTATGGACGGTCGCCAGCCGGTCACCGGAACCGAATGGGAATACGAAGACGCGCTGAAAGTCGCCAAGGAGCGCGGCGCGCCCGATATTTTGGCATTTCGCAACGTCAGCCCGGCCATGATCGCAACGCACGATCCGCATGAGCAGCAAAGGAGTTTGGCGCAACTCACCGCGCTGAATGAATTCTGGACCAGGCATTTTGCGGATCGTGGCGTGTTTCTTTCGGCCTACGACAGTTACCGCACTTTGGAGGAATTTACTGAGCGGCTGGAGCGTTCACTGCGCAAACTGATCGAGCGGCGGATCGCGGAGCTTGGAGCACGGCCAACGCCGGCCGGGACGAGGATTTGGCTCAAGTCGCCCTTCCGCGGGCTGGAAAGCTATGACTTCGAACACGCGGCGATTTACTTCGGGCGCGATGCCGTCGTGACCAGGGCGACCGAGCAACTCGCGAACCAAGCCCGCGCCGGGACCGCTTTTCTACTGATTTCAGGCGCAAGCGGCTCGGGTAAATCCTCGCTGGTCAAGGCCGGGATCATTCCGCGGTTGATGAAACCGCAGCGGATCCAGGGAGCCGCCTTTGTTCGCCGTCTCGCCTTTCGCCCGAGTGAGGGCGGCAACGATGTCGTCCTCGCTCTGGTTGAGGCGCTGACGCGCGCATCGTCTTTATCCGAATCCGACGTCGGCCTGCCGGAATTATTGGGACCGGGCCAATCGACGGCGGATCTCGCCAAATTCCTGCGAAACTCGGCCGACGATCCGGGCTTTGTGCTCGGCGGCGCCCTGGGGAGAGTCACTGAGTCCGGCCGCAAGTCCGGCCGCATTCTCGGTTACGAAGATGCCAAATTGATCTTAGCAATCGATCAGCTGGAAGAGCTATTCACTGTCTCCGCCATTACCCTCGAAGACCAGCGTCTTTTCATTCGGCTGCTGGCGGGCCTGGCGCGCTCGCGCGCGGTGTGGGTGGTGGCGACAATTCGTTCGGACTTTTGGCATCGTGCCGCCGAAGTTCCCGAACTCATCGCGCTGTGCGCCGGCAATGGCCGCATCGACGTGGCCACGCCGTCGCAAGCCGAGATTTGGGAAATGATCCGTAAGCCCGCGCTGGTCGCCGGCTTGTCCTTCGAGGTTCACGAAAAAACCGGCCTCGGTCTCGACGCCGTCTTGGCGCAGGATGCGTCGTCGGAGCCCGGTGTATTGCCGCTGCTGTCATTTACGCTCGATGCCATCTACGTCGCGGACATCTTAAAGGGAGAAAAGCGCCCGGAAGGCGCTCCCGGCGAGCCGCCCGAGGCAACCAAGGTTGCGGGCCATCTCTTGCATCATTCGACGTATGCCGCATTGGGCGGGCTTGAAGGGGCGATCACCAAGCGCGCTGAGGACGTGATTGCGGCGCTGCCGGAAGCGATCCAAAAAACCCTGCCGCGCGTGCTGCATGCGTTGGCGACGGTTTCGGAGGGCGGTGATCGCGTCGCCGTTGCACGCGCAGTCCCGCTCGAAACCTTCAAACAGGGCACTGACGCGCGCGCGCTTGTTGATGAGCTGACCAAGCGGCGCTTGCTTGTCGGCTCGAGCGACGGCAAAACGGCGACGGTTCGGTTTGCCCACGAAGCGTTGATCAATCATTGGAGCCGGGCACGCAACCAACTGATCGCCGACCGACGAGATTTGGAGACTCGCGCCGTAGTCGAACGCCAGCTGGCGCGCTGGGCAGCGGTACCGCAGGACAAGGGTCACGCGCTGCTGCTGCGCGACCCGGATCTGGCCAATGCGATCGATCTGGTTCAGCGCTGGGGTGATGAACTAACGGCCGATTTTCGCAACTTTGTTGCGTTGTCGCTCAAGGCGTCCCAGGCGGCGCAGCGACGCCGGCGTATCATCGTCGCGGCCGTCATGTTCTGCCTTGCGGCATTGACTGCGGCATCGTTCGGCGCGCTTTACATCGCCGAAAGTCAGCGCAATCAGGCGCTCGTCACGCAATCTCGATCGCTAGCTCACGAGTCGTATCTCGACGTTGAGAACGGCAACGCCGCGCTCGGTGTCACGCTCGCGCTTGCCGGGCTTCCGCAGCACATCGACGCGCCGGACCGCCCCTTCGTGAGCGTTGCCGAATTCGCGCTCGAAGACGCCTTCGACAACCGGCGTGATCGCTTCATCCTGGCCGGGCACAGCGGCATCGTCTGGTCTGCCGTTTATTCGCCGGACGGTGCGCGCGTGGCGACCGCGTCCGACGATTCGACCGCGCGTTTATGGAATACAGCTACAGGGGCGGCGGTCGCCGTCCTGAAAGGCCACCACGGGAGAGTTTGGTCGGCGATCTTCTCGGCGGACGGCAAGCGCATCGTGACTGCATCCGGCGACAACACCGCACGCATTTGGGACGCTGCGACCGGTGCAGCGCTTGTCGAGCTCAAAGGACATGAAGATGCGGTTTCCGCCGTCGCGTTTTCGCCGAATGGCAAGCTGGTGGCCACCGCGTCCGACGACAAGACGGCGCGTATTTGGGATGTTGCAACTGGAGACTTGGTTGCCGTGTTGCGCGGGCACCGAGGACTCGTCAACGCCGTAGCCTTTTCACCGGACGGGACGCATGTTGCGACGGCATCCACTGATGCAACCGTCCGGCTATGGAACGCCGCAACCGGCGCGGCGGAGGCCGCTCTCGAGGGACATCGAGGTTTCATCGCTTCGGTCGGATTTTCGCCGGATGGAGCCCATATCGTCACCGCCTCATGGGACAAAACCGCGCGCATTTGGGAAGCGGTCAGTGGCAAGCCGGCCGCGATCCTGAGCGGTCACGAAAATCTTGTGCTGGCGGCTGCGTACTCGCCCGACGGCAAGAACATCGTCACGGCGTCAGCCGACAACACCGCGATCGTGTGGAATGCCGGGAGCGGGGCATTCGTCACCCTGATCAAAGGGCACGAAGGTTGGGTCACGTCCGCAACTTTTTCGCTCGACAGTAAGCGCGTGCTGACCGCATCGAATGACGGGACGGCCCGGCTGTGGAACGCGGCGAGTGGCGCGCCAAACGGCATATACCGAGGCCGTCGCGGCTTTCTGAACTCCGCAGTCTTCTCACCTGACGGAGCGCACGTTCTTACCGCCTCGTACGATGGCACGGCGCGTATTTGGGACGCGCAGCCGCGTGACTCGCTTGTCGTCTTCGAGGGACACACGAAAGATCTCAATTGGGCGGTGTTTTCGCCCGACGGAAGCCACGTGGCGACGGCATCCGACGATCAGACAGCACGCATCTGGGACACCGCGACCGGCAGGCAATTGCTTCTGTTACAGCACGGTGTCCCGGTGCATTCGATCGCTTATTCACCCGATGGAACGCGCGTCGTTACCGCCGCCGACGACAATCTCGTCCGCATCTGGGACGCGGCGTCCAGTGTGCTTGTTGAGACCCTGTCGGGCCATACCGAGCGGGTCTGGGCAGCCGCGTTTTCACCCGACGGCACGCGCGTGATTTCGGGATCAAAGGACCAGACCGCCCGCATTTGGAACGCGGCGACCGGCGAAAACCTTTTGACTCTAAAGGGTCATGAGAACGTGGTTTCCGCAGTCGCTTTCTCGCCGGACGGCAAACGCGTGCTAACCGCTTCCTGGGACCGCACTGCCCGCATTTGGGATGCCGCCACCGGCGCCCCGCTTGTCACCATCACGGGCCATGACAATCGCATCGCAGGCGCGGCGTGGTCGCCTGACGGAACGCGGGTGGTAACCGCCTCCGAGGACAGAACGGCGCGGCTGTGGGAGGCGGCGACCGGCCGGTTAATCTCGGTCCTTCGCGGCCACGACAAGGCTCTCAGTTCGGCGGAATTTTCACCCGATGGCCTGCGGCTCGTGACCTCATCCAATGACATGACCGCGCGATTGTGGGATGTGGCGACGGCGACCACCATCGCCGCGCTGCGCGGCCATGACGGCTTTGTC
>CAYVPC010000135.1:0-9901 GCA_964453555.1 uncultured Hyphomicrobiales bacterium
TATCGGCATCGAGAACGCGCAGAAGCAGAGCGAGAAGCTCGGCATGGAGACGGTCGACGTCGAGTTCATTCCGCCGACCGCCGCCGACTACACGCCGTTCGCCACCAAGCTCAAGAGCGGCGAGCCGAACTGGGCGTTTGCCTACGCGCCGTGGCCGACCGAGGTGCGCACCTTCGAGGCGCTGCGGCGGCTCGGCTGGTCCGGCACCTATCTTTGCTACGGCCACATCCAGGCCGAGGAAGAACTCAAGCGTGTCGCCGATGGCGGGTTCCAGGTTTTCACCGTCAACGCATTCTTCCAGGATAATATGCCGGTGCAGAAGGAAATCCGCGAAATGGCCGCGCAGGGCAAGTACTCATATCCTGCGTCTTATGCCGACGAGGGCTGGATCACCGCGCGCGCTTTGCAGCAAATCCTCACCAAGACCGGCTGGCCGGCAAGCGCCGAAAAAATCGACGCCGCCATGAGCACGCTCGACCTCGACACCCAGGGCCTACGCGGCGGGCCGCTCGTCTGGACGAGCGACAATCATTTCCGCACCAAACAATACTACCGGTTCTACCGCTACGATCCGGAGCAGAAGAGCATCGCGCGGATGCGCGACTGGCTGACCGTGGACGTCGTCAACTGACTCGCCGTCGCGGCGCGCGCCCGATTGCGCGCCGCTGTTTCCACATCCTCCTCGCCTTCCCGCGAGCGGGGGAGGGAAGGGAGGGGCGTGCGCCGTGTCGCTGCAACTCGTCGCCAATGTGGTCGTGCTCACAGCCATCTACGCGCTGGTGAGCACCGGCTACGTTCTGGTCTACCGCGTCAGCCGCGTGCTCAATCTCGCGCACGGCGAATTGATGATGGTCGGGGCCTATCTCCTGGTCGCGACCGCCGGCATGTTCAGCGGCGATCCGTTGCTCGCTTTGCTGTTGGCCGCGATCTGCGGCCTGGTCATGGGCATCGTCGTCTACGTCGTGCTGATGCGCTGGATGACCGGGGAAGCCGTGCTGGCGGCCGTCCTAATCACCATCGCGCTCGGTATTCTGCTGCGCGGACTATCGATCCTGATCTGGACGACGCAGCAATTCTATCCAGCCGCGATTTTCGGCTGGCATAACCCGCCGGTAAAGGTCGCCCCCGGCGTGCAGATTTCGGCGGCCAGCCTCGCGATGGTGGTTCTCACCATCGTCGTCTATGGCGGCCTGTTCATCTTCCTGCAATTCACCCGCTGGGGCGTGCGCATGCGCGCCGCGGGGCAAAACCCGCTGCTGGCCGAGCAGCGCGGCATTCGCCTGCACGGCGTCTATGCCTTCGCCTGGGGGCTGTCGACCTTTACCGCGGCGCTCGCCGGAATGTTGCTGGCGCTCGATTCCGGCGTCGAGTCCACAATGGCGACAATCGGGCTCAAGGCATTTCCAGCCGCGTTGGTCGGCGGCCTCGACAGCCTGCTTGGCGCCGCGATCGGCTCAGCGATCGTGGCGGCGGCCGAAATCGCCGCCATCCAGTACGTCAATCCGCTGTTGTCGGACGTGGTGCCCTTCGTCGTGCTGCTGATCGTTCTGGCGATCCGCCCCTGGGGTCTGTTCGGCAGCCGCGAACAGCTCGACCGGGTCTGACATGAGCGACGGTAGCAGCCACGCGCGCGAAATGGCTTTGCTCGGAACGCCGCGCGCCCGCGTCCGATTCGCGATCGCGCTTGCGGCACTGGTTGCGTTGCCGTTCGTCGCTACGCCGTTTCAGCTCGATCTCGCCAATCAGGTCTTGCTCGCCAGCATCGGGGCGCTCGCGCTGATGCTGTTGACCGGCTTCGCCGGCCTGATCTCGCTCGGGACCGCGGGACTGCTTGGCGCCGGGGCCTACACGGTCGGCGTGCTGGTGCGCGAGATCGGCGCGCCGTTCTGGGTAACGTTGCCGGCCGCCGCCGCGCTCGGCGCGGCTCTCGGGCTCGTCTTCGGCCTTCCGTCGCTGCGGCTGCGCGGCCTTTATCTCGCAATCAGCACGCTTGGTCTGCATTTCGTCGTCGTCTATCTCGGCGGCGAATACGAAGCGCGCTCGACCCTGTCGACCGGCGTCATGATCGATTCGCCGTCGATCGGCGGCTGGACATTGAGCAGCAGCCGGGCCTGGTATTTCGTGTTGCTCGCCTTTTCGGCGCTGGCGCTGTTGGTCAGCGTCAACCTGCAACGCACGCGCACCGGCCGGGCATGGCGGGCGCTGCGCGAGCGCGATATCGTTGCCAGCGCGCTCGGCATCGACGTGCAGCGCTTCAAGCTGATGGCGTTCATGGTCAGCGCGACCATGACTGCGGTGGCTGGCGCGCTGTTTGCGTATTTCCGCAATTTCGTTTCGATTGACGCCTTCTCGCTTTATCTGACCGTGCAGTATGTCGCGATGATCATCATCGGCGGCATGGGCTCGATCGCGGGTGCGCTCTTGGGCGCCGGCTTTGTCATTCTTTTTCCGTACGCCATCGAGGCGATCGCCGGTTATTTGCCCGCGCGGTTCGGCAATACGGTGTTTGCGCTCGACTATGCTGCGTTCGGCGTGGTTATGATTCTCTTTCTGCTGCTTGAGCCCGGCGGGCTCATCGGCATATTGCAGCGGACGGGGCGCGGCAAGAACGGCTCCAAGACTTCGTCCGGGATCGCGTCATGACCGAGCCGCTTCTCGCCGTCGACGATTTGCAGGTTGCCTATCACCGGGTTGCGGTCGCGTTGCACGGCGTTTCATTGCGCGTAATGCCGCAGACGATTGTCGCGCTGCTGGGCAACAACGGCGCCGGCAAGACCACGACCTTGCGTGCGATCTCCGGCTTCATCGGTCTTGACGATGCCCGCGTGACCGCCGGCAGCATCCGTTTCGCCGGCCAGCGCATCGAAAACCGGCCGCCACACGCGAATACGGCGCGCGGCGTCGTGCTGGTGCCGGAACGCGACAAGGTCTTTCCCAATCTCACCGTCGCCGAAAACCTGACCGTCGCCGCGTCGTCCCGCGCCCGCGCGGCGGAGCGACGCAATCTCGAAGCGCTGGTTTTTCAGTTCTTTCCCGCTTTGGCCGATTTGCGGCCGCGGCTGGCCGGATTGCTGTCCGGCGGCGAGCGCCAGATGCTCGCGCTGGGCAGCGCCGTCCTGTGCAATCCCGAACTGCTGCTGGTGGACGAGCTGTCGCTCGGTCTGGCGCCGGTAGTAGTCGAGGATCTGACCCGGCGGCTGTCGAGCATCAGGCGCGAGCTCAGCATCACCATTCTGTTGGTGGAGCAGAATGCCGGCGTGGCGCTGACCGTCGCCGATTACGGCTACCTCCTGGAGAACGGGCGCGTGGTGCTGGAAGGCGACGCGTCCCAATTGCGCGGCCGGCGCGAAATCCAGGAAGCTTATCTGGGCCAGGTGAGCGGCGAGGAGCGCCGCAGCTATCGCGCGCTGCGGCCGGCGCCAGAGCGGCCACATGGCTGAACTGACGGTAGAGCATTTGTCCCTGCAGTTCGGCGGGCTCTCGGTGCTCACCGACGTGTCGCTCTACGTCGATGCCGGTGAACTTCTTGCGTTGATCGGCCCGAACGGCGCCGGCAAAACCAGCGTACTCAACTGCATCAGCGGCATCTATCGCGGCGCTGGCGCCATCCGGCTGCGCGGACAGGATATCGCCGGCCGTCCGGCACACGAGATCGCGCGGCTTGGCATCGCGCGCACCTTCCAGCACGGCGAGGTGTTCCCGCAAATGAGCGTGCTGGAAAACCTTTTGACCGGCCGCCATTGCCGTATCGCCACGACTGTGCTGGCCGAGATGTTCTACCTGCCATCGGTGCGGCGCGAGGAGTTGCGCCACCGCGAGTCGGTCGAGCAGGTGCTGGCCTTCGCCGGTCTCGTTCCGTATCGGCACGCGGCGGTCGGCGCGCTGCCGTTTGGCGTGCAGAAGCTGGTCGGCTTTGCCCGCGCGCTCGCGCTCGAACCGGCGCTGCTGCTGCTCGACGAGCCGTCGGCCGGGCTCAATCGTGCCGAGCGCGAGGAGCTTGCGCGCCTGATCCTGCGCATCAAGGACGAACTTGGTCTGCCGATGATCTGGATCGAGCACGACATGCAGATGGTGGCCGACCTTGCCGACCGCATCCACGTGCTGGATTACGGGCGCACGCTCGGCGTCGGCTCGGCCGCCGACGTGTTGAACAACCCCGCCGTCATTGCCGCTTATGTCGGCACCCATCCGGTGGGTTGACGAAGACGCTGTTCACCGCGGCATCAGCACCCAATAATCGAGATCGAGCAATACCGCCTTGTCATAATCGTCGCCTCTCTTGAACGGAAAATCCACGCAGGGACGGTCGGCGGTCGCGATGGTGCGAAGCCGCAGCGCGCCGACGTCTTCGCGTCCCGGCAGCTCGGATTTTGCCAGTATTTCCGACCACGCGAACACCGTCTTGCCGGCAAACAGCGGCGCAACGTGCCGGCCGCCGTTGATGGCGGCGACGTGGAAGGCGTTGGCAAGCCCGTTGAACGACAGCGAACGGGCGAGCGAAATGACATGCCCGCCGTAGATCAGCCGGTGGCCGAAGCGGCCCCGTTTGGCGCTGAACAAATCGAAGTGAATGCGGGCGGTGTTCTGGTAGAGCCGCGTCGCAATCATGTGCTCGGCCTCTTCGACCGCGATGCCGTCGACATGATCGATGCGTTCGCCCACCTGATAGTCGTCGAACCGATAGGGGCTTCCGGCGAGCGCGAGATCGTAAGCCTTAACATCGATCGGCGGGCACGCCTCGCCCAAGACCTTGGGATCGAGCACGGTCGGCAAGCGCGGCACGTGATCGCCGGGCGCGGGCGCGGCTTCGTCGCGTTTGCGCACCATCACCCAGCGGACATATTCGAGCACTGGCGTGCCGTCCTGCTTGTAGCCGGTGGTGCGAACGTAAACGATGCCGGTCTTGCGGCTGGAATTCTCCTTCAGCCCGATGACTTCGGAGAGCGCCGAAAGCGTATCGCCGGGAAAAACCGGCTGCCGGAAATAGCAGCCGGCATAACCGAGATTGGCGACCGCGTTGAGCGAAACGTCAGGAACGGTCTTGCCAAAGATGATGTGGAACAACAGCAGATCGTCGATCGGCGCGCGCGGATAGCCGATCGCCTTGGCGAATTCGTCAGACGATTGCACCGCAAAGCGCGGGCCGAACAGGCCGGTGTAGAGGGCGACATCGCCGGTCGTGACCGTGCGTGGCGTGGCGTGCCGGATCACCTGGCCGATGCGGAAATCCTCGAAACAATTACCGGGACTGGTTTTCGACATTTGGTAATTTACCCTATGGTCACCCGGCAATTGTGAGATGTCATACCCGAACGTAGGTTGTGCGCAAAGCCGTGGAACCTGGGATCGCACGGCGACGTTTGCCTGCACCGGCGGCGAACCCGCCGGCGCAAAGGAGGGGTCAGTGAAAGCAGTTGTTGCCCTGGCGGGTTTGTTGACCGTCTTGAATGCCGCCGCGCCCGCGCAAGCGGCCGCCGCCAATCCGTTCGACGGCGACTGGGCCGAAGTCATTGTCGGCGAGAACGCGCACTGCGACGTGCACGTCGATACGTCGTTCAAGGTCAGCAACGGCCACCTTTCGCAGCCGGGCTCCAGCGGAATCGTCAGTCCCAACGGTTCGGCGCAGGGGACTTCGTCCAACAGCGGGTTTACCGCGACGTGGACCGGGCATTTTTCCGGCAACAAGGCCGCCGGCCGGTTTGTGCGCAGCGACGGCTGCGTCGGGCGCTGGAGCGCGGTTCGGCGCTAGGCCTCGAGCCGTCTGCGGCCACTTTGCCAGCCATTCACGCAGCCGTGAGGAGCGGGCTGAAACCCCACTATTGAGCGGCCGTATCTCGATGCGGTGAGGCGATCTTCGCGTCCCCCGGCAAACCGCCGGCAATCTCATTACAACACGTCAGATATGGAGCTCCTCATGTCCAAGCGTTTCGCTCTGATCGCCGCCGCGGCGGCGCTCGCTCTGGTCGCCGGCGCGGCGGCCCCGACCATTGCAGCGGAAATGTCGGAAAAAACCGTCACTGTCGGCGGCGCCCCGATGTATCCGTCGAAGAATATCATCCAGAACGCCTTGAACTCGAAGGACCACACCACTTTGGTTGCGGCGGTCAAGGCCGCCGGCCTGGTCCAGACGCTCGAAGGCCCCGGCCCGTTCACCGTGTTCGCGCCGACCAACGAGGCCTTCGCCAAGCTGCCGCCCGGCACCGTCGACGACCTGCTCAAGCCGGAAAATAAGGCGACTTTGGTCAAGGTGCTGACCTATCACGTTGTCGCCGGCCGTATGACCGCCGCCAATCTGATGAAGGCGGTGAAGGAGGGCGAAGGCGTTGCCAAGCTCAAGACCGTCGCGGGTGAGGATATCTGGGTCAAACAAGCCGGCCCCGGCAAACTCACCATCACCGACACCAAGGGTGATGTCGCCATGGTCACGATCCCCGACGTGTTGCAGTCGAACGGCGTGATCCATGTCATCGACACCGTGTTGCTGCCGTAAGGCGGACGTAGCGTGATGATCGAAGCCTCTCCCCGTCGTCGGGGAGAGGTTTTTTCTGACAAGAATGTGAGGCGCATGTGCCTCGGCCTTGCGCTAGAGGCCTGTGGCATCGGACGCATGTCATGACCATCGAAGCGGCAACGAGCAGTCACCTGAGACACGACGCCTCAAGCGGCGCAGCGATCCACCCGGTCTGGGTGCGCGTCACCCACTGGATCAACGCGCTGGCGATGCTGATGATGATCGGCTCCGGCTGGCAGATCTACAACGCCTCGCCGCTGTTCGATTTCCAATTTCCGCACCAGATCGCGCTCGGCAATTGGCTCGCCGGGGCTTTGCTGTGGCACTTCGCCGCCATGTGGCTCCTGATGGTCAACGGCATCGTCTATTTCGCGCTCGGCATTGCCACCGGCCGCTTCCGCCGCAAGCTCTTCCCGATCCGCCCGCGCGAGGTGGTCAGCGATCTGTTCGCCGCGCTGCGCGGCAAGCTCTCGCACGAAGACCTCTCGGTCTATAACGCCGTGCAGAAGCTTCTTTATCTCGGCATTCTGCTCACCGGAATCGTGATCGTGCTGTCCGGCATTTCGATCTGGAAGCCGGTGCAGTTTCACGATCTGACGAGTTTCTTCGGCGGCTACAACACCGCGCGTTACGTGCATTTTGCTGCGATGACGGCGATCGTCGCGTTTCTGATGGTGCATGTCGCGCTCGCCGTGCTGGTGCCCAAAAGCCTGCGCGCCATGATCGTCGGCCGCTGAAGAGAGAAACCGATGCCGCGCCAGCGTAATCCCATTCCCGGCGTCGATCCGAAGCTCCTGATCAAGGACGCGGCTAGGCTTTTGCCGAAGCCGTCGCGGCGTTTCTTCCTGCGCGGCGCCGCCAGCCTCGGCGCGCTTACCGCTTTATCCGGCTGCGACATTATCGACGGCGACACTTCGGAGAATGCGCTGCGGGCGATTTCGACGTTCAACGACCGCGTCCAGGCGTTTTTGTTCAACCCGAACACGCTGGCGCCGGAATATCCGGAAAGCATGATCACGCGGCCGTTCCCATTCAACGCCTATTACAGCGAAGACGAGGCGCCCGACATCGACGCCGGCCAATGGCAGCTCGAAATCGGCGGGCTGGTCGATAACAAGAAGCCGTGGACGTTGCCCGAGCTCAACAAGCTGCCGGAAGTCTCGCAGATCACCCGCCATGTCTGCGTCGAGGGCTGGAGCGCGATCGGCTCGTGGCAAGGCGTCAGGCTTGCCGATTTCCTCAAAATGATCGGCGCCGACACGCGCGCCAAATATGTCTGGTTTCAGTGCGCCGAGGGCTATTCGACCACCATCGACATGCCGACCGCGCTGCACCCGCAGACGCAGCTCACGCTCAAATTCGATCACCAGGTACTGCCGCGCGCCTACGGCTTCCCGATCAAGATCCGCATTCCCACCAAGCTCGGTTTCAAGAATCCGAAATACGTCACCGCGATGTGGGTGCAGAACAACGACGCCGGCGGCTATTGGGAAAACCAGGGCTATAACTGGTTCAGCGGGCTCTGAGACTTTTCGGCCGCGAGCGCGGGTCTTTCGGGCGCTGGCTTCTCGGCTTGCCAAGCCGGAAGCGGCCCTTTAGCAATCTTCGCCTCAGTCAAAGAGGCGTGCTGCATGGCCACCCACAAACTTCTTCTTCTCCCCGGTGACGGTATCGGTCCGGAAGTGATGGCCGAGGTGAAACGGCTGCTCCGCTTCTACGCCGACAAAGGCATCGCCAGTTTCGCCATTGAAGAGGGCCTGGTCGGCGGCTGCTGCTACGACGACCACAAAGTTTCCATCACCGAGGAGACCATGGCGAAGGCGCAGGCCGCCGACGCCGTCATCTTCGGCGCCTGCGGCGGACCGAAATGGGATGCTGTGCCATACGACGTCCGTCCGGAGGCCGGACTGCTGCGGCTGCGCAAGGATCTTGGGCTGTTCGCCAATATCCGCCCGGCGATCTGCTATCCGGCGCTGGCGGAATCGTCGAGCCTCAAGCGAGAGGTCGTCGAAGGCCTGGACATCATTATCCTGCGAGAATTGACCGGCGGCGTTTATTTCGGCGAGCCGAAGACCATCGCCGATCTCGGCAACGGTCAGAAGCGCGCCATCGACACCCAGGTCTACGACACCTACGAGATCGAGCGGATCGCGCGGGTCGGCTTCGAGCTCGCGCGCACGCGCCGCAACAAGGTCACCTCGATGGAGAAGCGCAACGTCATGAAGACCGGCGTGCTGTGGCGCGAGGTGGTCGCCGACGTGCACGCGCGCGGCTACAAGGACGTCGAGCTCGAACATATGCTGGCGGACGCCGGCGGCATGCAGCTCGTGCGCTGGCCGAAGCAGTTCGATGTCATCGTCACCGACAATCTGTTCGGCGACATGCTCTCCGACATCGCGGCGATGCTGACCGGCTCGCTCGGCATGCTGCCGTCCGCCTCGCTCGGTGAGGTCGACCCGAAGACCAGGCGGCGCAAAGCTCTGTACGAGCCGGTGCATGGCTCGGCCCCCGACATCGCCGGCAAGGGCATCGCCAATCCGATCGCCATGCTCGCCTCGTTCGGCATGGCGCTGCGCTATTCGTTCAACATGAGCGACGAGGCCGACCGGCTCGATGCGGCGATTGCCGCGGCGCTGGCCAAGGGCCTGCGCACCGCCGACATCAAGTCGGACGGCGCCAAACTCGTCAGCACCGGCGAAATGGGCGAAGCCATCGTCGGCGAGCTGGAGCGGCTCGCGGCGTGAGATCGGCGCCGGATCAGTACGGGGTCGGATAGCCCGGGCTAAATCCCGGAATCAGGAACGGCTGCGCCAGCGGCGTGCCGCCGAGGCCGGCCGTATCGGGGCCGAAATACCAATAGGGCCGGCCGGGATCGCCGCCGGGCGGGAACGCGTAGTCCTGTGTGCCCGGATAGCCAGGCGGCACTTCGGTGCCGATATCGAGATAGGAGCGCCGCGGCACGACGATGATGGTGGTGGTGCCGTCGGGATTGTGGAGGATCGTGCGGGTAGGCTGGATGACGGTCCCGCTGGCGGAGCGAAGCACAGGCGGCTGGTCTTTCTTCTTGGCTGGTGTTTGGGCGGAGGCAGCCACGGTCGAAACGGCGGCAACAGCGCCGGCAACGAACCAAACTATGACCCGCATGTCTCCTCGCTTTCACGTGCCGGCAGTTTAACCGGCCCGCGCCGGCGGTAACAGCCTTTTGGGAACTCGGCATGGTCTCCGAAAGTTCCCACTGTCGCTATCAAGGTCAACAGCGAATCTTCTGTTAACTTATTAATATCGCTAATATAATCACGGCCGCTACGAATTACTTTTGACGCATCCCGCTGGCTCGCGTGCCCGAAGCGGCCGCCAAGATCGCGCTCGCGGCGCCGACTTGTATTGTTG
>CAYVPC010000136.1:0-9872 GCA_964453555.1 uncultured Hyphomicrobiales bacterium
AATCTACCGCGCCGTCGGCGACTGCGCGCCGGCCTTCGGCATGATCGGCACGCTGGTCGGCATGGTGCAGATGTTTGCCAACATGACCGATCCGTCCAAACTCGGTCCGTTCATGGCGACCGCGCTGCTGGCCACGCTCTATGGCGCGGTGGTCGCCAACATTCTTTGCCTGCCGATCGCCGACAAGCTGCACGGCAAATTGGTCGACGAGGAGGTCAACCGCACGCTGATTATCGACGGCATCCTCATGATCCGCGAGTCGAAGAGCCCGGCGCTCGTGCGCGAAATGTTGATCGCCTATCTGCCGGAGAAGCATCGGGAAGAAGGGCCCGAGCCGGTACCGGCTTAACAGGAATTATTGAGTCATGGCGCGGCGTAAGGAAGCGCATGGCGGCGGCCACGGCTGGTTCGTCACCTTTGCCGACCTCATGGGCCTCCTGGTCAGCTTCTTCGTCATGCTGGTCGCCTTCAGCAACCAGGACCAGAAGAAGCTGCAAATCGTCGCCGGCTCGATGCGCGACGCATTCGGCGTGCAGACCAATGTCCGCTATTCAGGCGTGATCGAGGTCGACGGCCTGCCCACCCGGCCGAAGCTGAAGAATGCCGCGCATGTCGATCCGGACGATGCGTCGGCGACGCCGACGCCGGACGAGCAGGACCACAAGCGCGAGCACGGCGCGCGGCTGAAGAACGAAGAAGCGTTCGCGCTTGCCGCGGCCTCGTTGCGCCAGGCGTTGCAGGAGATGCCGGAACTGACGGAGGCCTCCAAGCACATCATGGTGGAGGACACCAAGGAGGGGTTGAACATCGAAATCGTCGACCAGGAAGGCCGTTCGATGTTTCCGGAAGGCTCGAAGGAGCCCTATGAGCGCACCCGCCGCATCATCGAGAAGCTCGCCGCGCCGCTCAAAGCCACGCCCTACCGCGTTTCGATTACCGGCCACACGTCCGCCTCGAAGACCCCGCCGCGTCCCGATTACGGACCTTGGAGCCTGTCGGTGGACCGCGCCAATGCGGTGCGCCAGATCCTGGAAGAAGGGGGCCTGCCATCGACCAGCATCTATGCCGTGGCCGGCAAGGCTGATACTGATCCGCTGTTCCCGGAAGACCCCTACATCGCCGCCAATCGCCGCGTAACCATCACGCTGATGCGCGAAGCGCCGCCGTTGCCGCCGGATTTGCGGCCCTAACCCGTCCCGCGGCCGGCGGGCACATCCGGCGGTTGCAGTGACCACCTGCCCGGGCCGCGTTTGGCGCATAGGCCGGGCACGATTCCGGTACGCGCCGAACCGGATCATGACTCCACGCCCCGAAGGGTGTATAGGCGCGGCCCTGCATCCTTCCCCTAAATGCAGCATTCAGGAGCAGGGCAAGGTCCCGTTTCGCGTTCCATGACAGACAGCGTGCGCGCTCCGGTCGGGAGCGAAATGGCGATCGACAGCCGTGCCGACGCGCGCTCCGGCGCGGGCCTGTGGGGGCTGGCGCTCGGCAGTATCGGCGTCGTCTATGGCGATATCGGAACCAGTCCGCTGTACGCGCTGCGCGAGGCAGTGGTCGCCGCTTCAGGCCCCCACCACAATGAACTCACGCGCGAGGCTGCGCTGGGCGTGGTGTCGCTCATCCTGTGGGCGCTGATTGTCGTCGTCACGCTTAAATACGTGCTGATTCTCTTGCGCGCCGACAACAACGGTGAGGGTGGCACGTTGACGCTGATGGCACTTGCTTCGCGCGCGGTCGGCCGCGTTGGCAAGGCGGCTGCGGCGGTGGCGTTGCTTGGTATCATCAGCGCCGGGCTGTTCTACGGCGATGCCATGATCACGCCGGCCTTGTCGGTTCTCTCCGCCGTCGAAGGGCTCGACGTCGCCACGCCTGCGTTCCATGATTATGTGGTGCCGCTGACCATCATCGTCCTGGTCATGCTGTTTGCATTTCAGTCGCGCGGCACGGCGAAAGTAGCTGCGCTGTTCGGTCCGGTCACGGCGGTCTGGTTCGTGGCGATTGCAATTCCTGGCCTCGTTGCGATCGGTGAGGACCCCGGCGTGCTGTGGGCGCTCAATCCGGCGCACGGCGTCGTGTTTCTCCTCCATCACGGCATGATCGGTTTCTACACACTGGGCGCCGTCTTTCTCGCCGTAACCGGCGCCGAGGCGCTTTATGCCGATCTTGGTCACTTCGGCCGCGCGCCGATCCAGCTCGCCTGGCTCGGTCTCGTGCTGCCGTCGCTTGCGGTCAATTATCTCGGGCAGGGCGCGCTCGTTTACGCGCATCCGGAAACCGTCGCCAATCCGTTCTTTCTCCTTTATCCCGAGTGGGCGCGCATCCCGATGGTCTTGCTCGCCACGGCCGCGACCGTGATTGCAAGCCAGGCGGTGATCACCGGCGCTTATTCGCTGACCAGCCAGGCGATCCAGCTCGGCTTGTTGCCGCGGTTTGAGATCAAGCACACTTCGGCTAGGCGGGCCGGCCAAATCTACATGCCGCGCGTTACGGCGCTCCTCCTGGTGGGCGTGCTGCTCCTGGTCGGCCTGTTCCGCTCCTCGAGCGCGCTCGCATCGGCCTACGGCATCGCCGTGTCCGGCACCATGGTGGTCACCGGCATGATGGCTTTCGTGGTTATCTGGCGGATATGGCGCTGGTCGCCGTTTGCCGCCGCGGCGCTAATGCTGCCGTTCATCCTCATCGATACGACGTTTCTTTCCGCCAACATGCTCAAGGTAATCGAAGGCGGCTGGGTGCCGCTTGCGCTGGGCGGCGTGGTGATGCTGGTCATGTACACTTGGCGGCGCGGCTCGCGGCTCCTGTTCGAAAAGACGCGCCGGCTCGAAACGCCGCTGGATGATCTCGTCAGCATGCTGGAAAGAAAACCACCGCAGCGCGTTCCCGGCACGGCGGTGTTCCTAACCAGCGATCCCAAAAGCGCGCCGACGGCCTTGTTGCACAGCCTCAAGCACTACAAGGTGCTGCACGAGAAGAACATCATCGTTTCGGTCGAGACCACGCACACCCCGCGCGTTGAGCCCGACAAGCGTATCCGCATCGAACCGGTGGGCGCCACTTTCCAGCGCGTGATGCTGCGCTTCGGCTCTATGGAGACGCCGAATATCCCGAAGGCACTCGGACTTGCGCGCAAGCTCGGCCTGCAATTCGACATCATGTCGACGTCGTTCTTCCTGTCCCGCCGCGCGCTGCGCCGCGCCCCGCACTCGGGCATGCCGCGTTGGCAGGACCGGCTGTTCATCACGCTCGCCCGCTCGGCCAACGACGCGACCGACTATTTCCAGATCCCCACCGACCGGGTTGTCGAGGTCGGCACCCAGGTGAATATTTAAACGCCCGCGCGGGGCGCGCCGCCTCTTGCTTGACGATGCGTGGCGTCTGTTTCACTTTCCGGCCCATTCGCGGGGGCGAGCGGCAGGAGGACCCAGGAGGGGCATATGGCTGATCAACCAGGAGGCGGACCCAGCGTACGCGATTTGACCCCGCAGGAAGTCGCGCAGGGCCTCAAGGAAGGCCGTGTGGTGCTGGTCGACGTGCGCGAGCCGAACGAAACGGCGGCCGAGCGTTTTCCCGGCGCGGTGCTGGTGCCGCTGTCAGCGTTCGATCCGGCGACAATTCCGGCGCCGCCGGGCAGCGAAGTAGTTTTTGCCTGCCGATCCGGCCGCCGCTCTGTAACCGCGTCGCTCGCGGCGCAGGAGCAGGGCTTCGACTATAAGGCGCATCTCGCCGGCGGAATCCTGGCCTGGAAAGCCGCCGGGCTGCCGACGGAGACGTGAACGATTGCGCCAGTGAAAGCAGCAAGACTATTGCTTGTGACCACCGCGCTGCTCGCCGGTGCGCCCGCCGCGCCCGCCGAGCAGCAGCGCGTCGTCAACTTCTACAACTGGTCGGACTATATCGATCCGACCGTGCTTGACGATTTTACCAAAGCCACCGGCATCAAGGTCCGCTACGACACCTTCGACTCCAACGATACGCTGGAGGCCAAAGTGCTCGCCGGAAAATCTGGCTACGACGTCGTTGTGCCGACCGGTTTTTTCCTCGCGCGCGAGATCAGCGCCGGCATCTTTCAGAAACTCGACAAGGCACAGCTGCCCAATCTCGTCAATATCTGGCCGGCGATCGCCGAACGGCTCGCCAGCTACGATCCCGGCAACCAATACAACGTCAATTATATGTGGGGCACGACCGGCATTGGCTATAACGTGCGGGCGGCGCGCGAGATTGTCGGCGCCGGCGCGGCGGCTGAAAATTTAATGGACTCATGGGACGAGATCTTCGTGCCGGTGAAAATCGCGCGCTTCAAGGATTGCGGCATTCATTTCCTCGATTCGTCCGACGACATCATGCCGGCGGCGCTGCACTACCTGCATCTCGACCCGAATTCGAGCAATCCAGGCGACCTGCAAAAGGCCGCCGAGTTGCTCGGTAGGATCAGGCCGTATGTGCGAAAATTTCACTCGTCCGAATATCTCAACGCGCTGGCAAACGGCGAAATCTGCCTGGTCGTCGGATTTTCCGGCGACATCAAGCAGGCGCAAAAACGTGCGGCCGAGGGTAAGGGTGGCATCGCGGTCGGCTATGCAATCCCCAAGGAAGGCGCGCAATTGTGGTTTGACAATCTCGCCATTCCGAAAGACGCGCCCGACGTCGGCGAGGCGCACGCGCTGATCAACTTTCTGCTTGAGCCCAGGGTGGCAGCTAAGAACACCAATTACATTTCCTACGCCAATGGTAATCTGGCGAGCCAGCGGTTCATCGATAAATCCATTATTGACGACCGCACCGTCTATCCTGACCCCGCAACCATGGCCAAGCTCTACACCGTCACCGCGCACGATCAGAAAACGCAGCGGCTGATCAACCGGCTGTGGACCCGGATCAAGACCGGACGGTGAGTGCTGCGCCGGGGTTCGGCTTTCTACAGCGAACAGGAGCTTCACATGGGCGTGTTGGACGGAAAAGTCGCCATTGTCACCGGCGGCACGAGCGGCATCGGCGAGCGCATCGTCGAAATATTTGTGGCGGAAGGCGCCAAGGTCGTGGTCGCTGCGCGCCGACAGGACGAAGGCCAAAAATTGGAAAAGCGGCTCGGCGTCAGCTTCATTCGCGCGGATGTAGCGAACGAAGCCGACGTCAAGGCGGTGATCGACCACGCGGTCAAGTCGTTGGGCCGCGTCGATTGCCTGGTCAACAATGCCGGCATTCCGTCTCCGATGGTCAGCATTACCGAGGTTGACGTCCCGACCATCGATGCGCTCATGGCCGTGAATGTCCGCGGCGTCCTACTCGGGATCAAACACGTCGCACCGGTCATGCTGGCGCAGAAGGCCGGCAGCATCGTCAATGTCGGCAGCATCGCCGGCCTGCGCGGTGGCGTATCGGGACACATTTACAGCGCGAGCAAGGGCGCCGTGCACGCGCTGACGCGGTCCGCCGGCGCCGAACTCGGCGAAAAGGGAATTCGCGTCAACACCCTCGTGCCTGGCGCGATCGTGACCGGCATCTTCGCCAAGAACGCGGGTGTGGAAGGATCAAAGGCCGATAAGCTCAAGGATATGCTCAAGGTCGGCTTTGCCACGCTGCAGCCGATCCCGCGCGCCGGCCTGCCGGAAGATCTTGCGCGCGCGGCGGTTTTTCTCGCAAGCGACGCATCGAGCTTCGTCAACGGCCAGGAGATCGTGGTTGACGGCGGCATGGGCTCGGTGGCGCGGGGGTGGACAATGACCGCCACCGCGCGCGCCGAGATCAGCAAGCGCCTCAAGGAAGCAGCCGCCGCGTTGTAGCCGGATCGGTCCGGCCAGCGCCCTTACGATCCGCAACCGGCGGTGCGGCGGCCGCGGACGGAATGGTAACCGTATCGTCAACGGGACACGAACTGGCCGCCTCTGTGCGGCCTTTTCCTTTGCCGATTGCCGCGCCGCTGCCGGCTTTTCGGCCGGACTCAATAAAATTCTATCGAAATCGCAGACAAAGCGGCCACGTCCAGCCGCTAATATCCGCGACCTTCGGGCGGGAATCGGAGCGGGTTCTCAGCTGGGGAAGCGCGCGTGGAAAGAATTCTCGCACAGCCGGAGTCTCACGCCTTCGTCTCGGCCCGCGACGCGGAAGGCCGGGCCGCGCGGCCGGCCGACGCGATTTGGCCGCGCGATTGCGAACGCGCTTCCGCTCCGAAGCTGTCCATCGAGATCGTCCATGGCGAGCCGCCGCGCCGGTTCGATGCGGACTGGCTCGATCTTCTCCCGCGCGCCGACGCGCCAAACGTGTTCATGCAGCCGCGGGTTCTACGGGCGGCCGCTTCTATCCGCCGGCTCGTGACGCTGCTCGCCTGGGAGCAGCATGCCCACGGGCGGCGGCTCGCCGGCTATTGGGGTTTTTCGATCGGGCGGCCGCATCTGTCGGTGCTTCCGATCACCGTGTTGTGCGGGCCGGCGACGGACCATGCTTATCTCTCAGCGCCGGTGATTGATCGCGACCGCCTCGACGTCACTCTGCACGCGATGCTGGATGCCGTTGCCGTGACGCCCAATCTGCCGAACGTCGTCGCGCTTGAAAGCATGAGCGGTTCGGGCGCAACCTATGAGGCGCTGATCCGTGTGCTGAAAGAGCGCGACAGCGGCTTTTGCCATTTGGATGGCAAAAATCGTCCGTTGTTCATGCCCGGTGGCGATGGCGCGAACTATCTGGAAAAGGCGCTGTCGAGCTCAAGCCGAAAGAAACTGCGTCAACACCGGCGGCGGCTGGCCGAGAAAGGCCGGCTGGAAACGACCGTCGCGCGTGCACCGGCGGATGTGTGCCGTGCCTTCGAGGATTTCCTGACGCTCGAGGCAAAAGGCTGGAAGGGACGCCGCTGCACGGCGATGGCGTGCTGTCCGGACGACGCCGTTTTTGCCCGGAATCTCGTCGCAGCGCTTGCCCAATCGGGCGATGCCTGCGTCTACGCGCTGGAACTCGATGGGCGTCCGGTCGGCATGCAGGTCGTGCTGCGCGCCGGGTTCGCCGCCTTCACATGGAAGACCGCTTATGACGAGACGCTTGGCGATTTCTCGCCGGGCATGCTGCTGTTTGAGGATTACACCAAGGCTTTCCTGACGGATTCGAGCGTCGCTTTCGCCGATTCCTGCGCCCACGACGATACCGGCTACATGGCGGCGTGGACCGGGCGAAAGCTCATCATCGATCTCTGGCTCGATGCGCGGTGCGGCGCCTCCGGCACCTTCGCGGCGGTTGCGCGTTTGCAAAAGGCCTATCTGCCGCTGCGGGAAACCGCCAAGCAGGCGTACCGGGGTTCGCCGGCCTCCCAGGCGCTCGTGCGCGTGGCGGCGGCGGCACGCCAAGTCCTAAAGCGCGGCGAAAAAAAGCCCGCGCCGGCGGCCAATCATTTAGTGCGGGCGTTCTAAAGATGACGACGACCAAGACCGATATTGCAATCCTTGGCGGCGGCCTCGCCGGATCGCTCACCGCCGCAATGCTCGGACGCGCCGGCATCGATTGCATCCTGATCGATCCGCACGACGTTTATCCGGATGATTTCCGCTGCGAGAAGCTGGACGGTCCGCAGCTTGCGATCCTGCGGAAGACCGGTCTTGCCGGCGCAATCCTGCGTGCATCGACTTTTGACGGCGCATGCTGGGTGGCGCGCTTCGGCCGTGTGGTCGAAAAACGGCCGGGTGACCAGCGCGGCATCTTCTACGGCTCCCTGGTGAATACCATCCGCGGCGAAATTCCGCGGCAAGTTCCGTTCATCCGCACGAAAGCGCAGGTCATCGCCACCGGCGAGGAGCGCCAGACGGTGACACTTGCGGCCGGCGATGAAATCGATGCGCGGCTCGTCGTGCTCGCCAATGGGCTGAGCGTTTCGCTGCGCGATCGGCTTCATCTCGAACGCGAGGTCGTCAGCCCCTGTCATTCGATCACAGTCGGCTTCAATGTGACGCCGCGCGGCCGCCGCGCGTTCGACTTCCCGGCGCTCACCTATTACGCCGAGCGGCCGGCCGATAAAGCCGCGCTTATTACGCTGTTCCCGATCGGCAGCGGCATGCGGGCTAACCTGTTCGTTTATCGCGACATGGACGATCCTTGGCTGCGGTGGATGCGCAAGGAGCCGCAGGCGGCGTTGTTCGCGCTGATGCCGAATTTGCGCCCGCTCCTTGGCTTTTTTGATGTCGACGGCAAGGTCCAGATCCGTCCGATCGATCTTCACGTAACGCACGGACATCGACAGGCGGGCGCCGTAGCGGTCGGCGACGCGTTCGCTACGTCGTGTCCGGCGGCCGGAACGGGCGCGCGCAAGGTGATGACCGACGTCGAGCGGCTGTGCAACCATCACATCCCGCGCTGGCTTGAGACGCCGGGAATAGGCACGTCCAAAATCGCGGCGTTCTACGACGACCCGGTCAAGCGTGCCTGCGATGCGTTTTCCGCCGCCAAGGCGCGCAAGCTCAAGGCATTGAGCCTCGACACGACCGCCGCCGCGGAGCTTCGCCGCCGGACCAAGTTCGTGCTGCAGGCGGCGCGCGGCACGCTCAACGCCGCGCTGCGGGCGAATGTCGGAGTAGCGGCGGCCCCACCGTCGCTCGAAGCGTCGGCGTAAGCGCGCTTTACGAGCTGCGCTAATTTTTCTTCACCGCCACCTTCGGTGCAGCCAGAGCCATTGCTCGGGATGCTCGCGCACCCAGCCTTCGATGACCGCGGTGACCGCCTGCATTGTGCCGGCGACGTCGATGCGGCCATCGGCGTCGCGCGCTGGTTTCACCGGTTCGCTGATTTCGCCCCAGAAGCTGTTGCCGTCCGCCTGGCGCACCACGCGCATGCCGTGGATCGGGCATTCGATTTGCCGCGCCAACAGCGCGATCAGCGGATTAGCCACGCAGCGGCGACCGAAAAACATCACCTCAACGCCTTTGGTGAAGTGCTGGTCGGCGAGCATGCCGACATGGACGCCCTCGCGCAGCATTCGCGCGAGCTGGATCGGCGCCGCCAGTCCGGTCGCGATGAGCTCGCCCATCAGCGGCGCGCGCAGCTTCACGATCAGCTCACCGACCGGCGGTACATTCGGCCGCCGGTAAAGCACCGCGGCTTTTGCGCCGAGCGAATGTGCGATCAGTGCCGGCAGCTCCCAGTTGGCGAGATGGGCGGCAAAGCAGAGGACCGGCGTGCCGCTGGCGATCAGGCGCTGGTAACGCTTGGCCGCTTCCGGTGCGTAAACAATGGCGTCGGGTGAGGGTGGTCCGGCGCCGGCGACGGAAAACTCGTCGAGATGCGCGAATTCAACGCCGATGCGGCCCAGATTGTCCCATACGCCGGCGAGGATTTGCTCGATCTCGGCGTCGGATTTTTTCGGGAAGGCGGCGCGCAGATTGGCGCGGCCGACGCGGTGCTCCGGCAGAAGCGGGCCGAGGCCGCGCATCAGTGTACCGGCGAAGTTCGCCGCGCGCCGGCGGTCCATGCGCTTGACCGCACTCAACGTGCCGGCGGCAATCGCGCCGACCGCCGCGTCGAGAATCTTGATGCGCGGCTTCGCCATCAGAGCGCGGCCATCAGAACGTGACGATGATCTTGCCGAACACCTGGCGGCTTTCGAGCCGTGCGAGGCCGCGCTCGAAATCCGCGAGCGGTACCTCGGTGTCGATAACCGGCGTCAATCCGGCCGCCATCTTGGCGAGGCTTTCGCGGATATTGCGCAGGGACGCGCCGAACGAGCCGAAGATGCGGTATTGCTGAAGAAAAAGCTGGAACAGGTTGATGGTCGTGGACTGCCCGGAGGTCGAGCCGCAGGTGACGAGACGGCCGCCGCGCTTGAGGCAAAGGAGCGAACCGTTGAACGTGTCCGGGCCGACATGCTCGAAGGCGACGTCGACGCCCTTCTTGCCGGT
>CAYVPC010000137.1:0-9664 GCA_964453555.1 uncultured Hyphomicrobiales bacterium
TCGGCCGCGACTGGCAATGCGGCACCGTGCAGGTCGATCTCAACATGCCGGGCCGACTCGGCGCCTTCTATATCGACGAACATTCGAACAAAGTGACGCCGGTGATGCTGCACCGCGCAATGTTCGGGTCGCTCGAACGCTTCACCGGCATCATGATCGAGCACTACGCTGGGCATCTACCGCTGTGGCTGTCGCCGCTGCAAGCGGTGATCGCCACCATCACCTCCGACGCCGACGATTACGCGCACGAGGCGATCGCAGCGGCGCGGCGCCAGGGGCTGCGCGTCGAGGGCGATCTGCGCAACGAAAAGATCAACTACAAAGTCCGCGAGCATTCGCTCGCCAAAGTCCCGGTGCTGCTCGTGGTCGGCAAGAAGGAAGCCGCCGAGCGCACGGTCTCGATCCGGCGCCTAGGCAGCGAAAGCCAGCAGGTGATGCCGCTCGACGCGGCGCTTGCCGCGCTTGCGCAGGAGGCCGTGCCTCCCGATGTGAAAAAGCTGAAAAAGGCGGCGTGACGACTAGCGCGTCAGGACTTCCACCTCGCCGTCGACGCCGGTGACGACCTTAAAATCGCGCTGGTGGAGCTTGCCCTCGTTGCGCGCGATCACATGATAGTCGCCCTCGGCCAGGACGACGCGCGGGAAAGCACCGATCGATTCCTTGATCACGTCGCCGCCGGGAGTGAGCACCGTCCACTGCGTGTTGGCGAGCGCTTCGCCGCCGTGCTCGTTGACGAGCTTGAGCGTGATCACTGCGGCGCGATGCGTGACGACGATGTCGGTCAGCTTCGCCGCCTGCACATGCACATCCGAGCGCACCACCGAATTACCGTCGCCGTAATTCGAGACGATGTAGTAAGTGCCTTCCGGCAGGAGCACGACGTCGCTGGTGAGCACGTTCTGCGCGATCGGCCGGCGCTCGGTGGTATCGAACTGGCTGCCGGTGAAGATGTCGAAGGAAATCTGCCCGGTGGGGATGCGAGCGTCGCCGACCCGGCCCTCGAGCCGAATTCCGCCGGCGGGAATCTCAAAGACTTCGCGCACGGTCTCGGTGCGCAGCTGCACGGCTTTGGCGGCGCTGGCGAGCCCGAGGCTGGCGTGAACGACGTAGTTGCCAGGCGGCAGCACGAAGGTCGGCGCCGCGGTTTTATCTTCCTTGATTAGACGGAATATGCCGGTGGCATCGGGCTTGGCTGCGTAGACACGCCAAATCAGCCCGCCGCTGATCGCAGGCTGGTCGCGGCCGTAGCGGGCGGAAACGGCGAGCGCCACATGGCCAGCGGGTACCGCCGGCAGAGACTGCACCAGCGGCTGGGCCGGCGGAGGCGCGATCGTCGCACCCGGCACCCCGGGGCCGGGGGCAAGCGGCAGCGGCGCCGTCAAGTCGGGCGCCGTCAAATTTCGTGTCTGCGAAAAGGCATGGCCCGACGCGAGCGTAACGACCAATAACGCGGCCGCTCCAGCAGCGCAGCGCCAAATCCCCCGAGGCCCCAGCTTTGGCATGGGTTTTTCTTTATCTCAATCGCGGCATTTTCATGCCGCGGTGCCATTGCCGCTTCGCGGCAGGACCTGCTGCGGACAGGCGCCTTGACCATATCAGGGCTAACAGCTTGTTAGCGCCGAGAGTGTAATTGATCATGCATCGCCGATACCTTTTTGGCATTGCGAAAGAGCCGAGGGCAAAGTGACTGTTGCGGACTTCGGACTTAAACCCACGCAAGGAAAAAACGGCCGTCCGCTGGTCGGGCTGGTTCTCGGTAGCGGCGCCGCGCGCGGCTTTGCCCATATCGGCGTCATCCAGGCGCTGCGACAGCGCGGCATCGTGCCGGACATTATCGTCGGCACCTCGATCGGCGCGCTGGTCGGCGGCTGCTATGCCAACAACAAGCTAGACGAACTGGAAAGCTGGGCGCGTTCGCTGACGGTGCGGCGCGTCATCAGCTATCTCGACGTCCGGATCGGCGCTTCGGGGTTGATCGGCGGCGGCCGGTTGGCGCGCCGCCTTGCCGAGGCGATCGGCACAACGGCGATCGAAGAGTTACCGGTCCGCTTCGCAGCGATCGCGACCGAGGTCGGCACCGGTCACGAAATTTGGCTGACGCACGGCTCGTTGGCGCTGGCGATGCGGGCCTCTTATGCGCTGCCCGGAATCTTTCCGCCGGTGCATGTGGGCGGCCGCTGGCTGATGGACGGTGCGCTGGTCAATCCGGTGCCGGTCAGCACGGCGCGGGCATTCGGCGCGCGCGTCGTCATCGCGGTCAATCTTGACGCCGACCGCTTCGCCCGCGGCGCCACGATCGCGAGCCACGGCTCGGACGACGCCGACGAGCCGCCGCCGGAAACGCCGCCGCCGCGCAAGGCGTTCATGAGCTTGCGCGGCATGTTTGGCTCGCGCCACGACCGGCCGGGTTTCACCACCGTCATGGTGGAGGCGTTTAACATCATGCAGGATCGCCTCACCCGGATGCGGCTCGCCGGCGATCCGCCGGACATACATATCGCCCCGCATATCGGCCATGTCGGCTGGCTCGATTTTCATCGCGCTGCCGAGGCGATCGCGGCCGGCAAGACGGCCACGCAGCAGGCGCTGGAGCCGATCGTCGAGACAATCGCCGCGCTTGGCTGAGGCGGCGCGGCGGCAAAATCGCGATCAAGCCGTCATGATGTAGTCGCGCATAGCGACCGACTCGTGCTCCATCTCCTGCACGCGGTGCTTGACGATGTCGCCGATCGAAACCATGCCGACTAGGCGGCCCTGGTCGACCACCGGCATGTGGCGAAATTTGCCGGCGGTCATGCGTTCCATGATGCTGGCAACCGTTTCGCTCTCGTTGCAGGTCACGACCTTGCGCGTCATCGTCCGACTCACCGGCTCGTCGAGCGCGGCGGCGCCGCGCTCGGCAAGCGCCCGCACGACGTCACGCTCGGAAATGATGCCGGCGATGTGACGGCCGGCACCGAGGATGAGTGCCGCGCCGATGCGTTTCTCCGCCAGCAGATGCACTGCGTCGGCCAGACCGGCATTCGGTTCGATGGTGACGACCTCACGGCCCTTGCCCGCGAGAATGGTGCTCACGTTCATCGTAGCCTCCCTTTCCTCACGGCCATGCGCCCTTGATGGGTCGCAATAGCGTGAGGGCTTTGTTTCGGTCGGCGCCGAACTCCGTCGGCGGGGCGAATAAATCGTCGGGCTGATCTGGTTGACTTGCCCGTCCTCGGCTGCCTGCCCCGTGTTGCGGTGCAGCATCGAGTCTCGCTCGGGTCGCCCACAGAACCGGCGCTGACTCCCTGCAATGTATAGCGCCAAAATGCGGCGGCGACATGGTGCAGATCAGCCATGTCCCCCGCTCATTGAGCGCTTGTGAATTGCCGCCTAGCGACCGGGTCGAACGCATCGAACAGAACGAAACCGGCGAGGAAGCCGCCGATATGCGCCTGCCACGCGATCTCCTGCCCTTCCGCACCGACGGAGACCGAACCGAGGCCGAACAATGCGTTCAAGCCCATCCAGGCGCCGAGGAAGATCAGAAAGCGGGGATCGCGCAAAGTCGCGAGCATGGAGGCGGCCGGTACGCGGTACGCATCGCCACCCGTCCCGCGCCGCCACTGCCCGAGCGGTCCGCCTTGCTGGAAGACGAAGCGCAGCGCCGCCGCCATGGCGCCGGAAATCGCCGCCGAGGCCCCGATCATCGGCACCATCGCGCCCGGATGGCTGACCAGATGGGCGAACGCGCCGGCGGCCGAGACCACCGGCATGAACACGACATAGCGCCAAGTCCCGAAACGGCGCGCCAGCGCCGTGCCGAATGGCAACAGCCACGCCAGATTGACACCGATATGCAGCAAATCGGCGTGCAGGAAGGCGTAAGTGAAGAAGGTCCAAAGATCGGCGCCGAAGCCCCCCGGCAACGAGCCGCCTGTGCTCTGATCGAATCCGTAACGCGCCGGGATGAACGCGAAAGTAAGTAACAAGCTTAGGTCCTGCTGGTCGGTCAGCACCAGCATGCGCAGAGCATGCACGGCGAGTAGTGCGGCCATCGTCGCGACCACGGCAGCCGGGACGTTGAATATCGGTTCTTTACGCTGATTCACCGTGACCAGATAGGCCGCGCGCGCCGCAACGGCAAGCGGCGCACGACCACGACTGACGCCACAAAAACAAAAGGGAGGACGTGAAGTCCTCCCTTTTGCAGCTTGCGGGGGTTCCGCGTTCGACGCCTATGATCAAGGACAAGCCCGGATCGCGGCGTCGGTCACATCCCTCGCCTCCCGTAGTTGCAGACGCCGCCGAGGAGCCATCGCCGGCGGCGCGCGAACGTTAGGTGCCGCCACAGTAAGCCCGCACAACGTGCTCGCCAATATCAACCCTTTCTTAACATTAACCGGACGTTGACGCGGCGACTCCCCGCAAAGGCGCATCGGCGGCACGCGCCCTGCTCAATCCATCACCGCACGGCCAAACCCTGCACTGGCTGTCCCAATCGGGGACAGGGGTGTGCAGCAGGGGGAGCGCGCGTGCGGGAGCGTCAGTAATGAAACACGCGGCAAGTCGTGAGCTTTATTCGTATTGGGAAGACAGGCGCGGCACACGGAGCGCGCCGGAGCGCGCCGAGATCGAGCCCGGCGCAATTCGGGGCGTGCTGAGCGACGCCTTTATTCTTGCGCTCGACCGCAACGCCGGTCACCCGGTTCGGCTCGCCGGCACGCGGGTCTGCGCCTTGTTCGGCCGCGAGCTGAAGGGGGAATCCTTCCTCAATCTGTGGGGCGCGGGCAGCAAGCAGATCGTCGCCAGCCTGCTTTCGATCCTCGCCGACGAATCCACCGGCACGGTCGCGGGCGTCTCGGCGCAGAACGCGAGCGGCGATCCGATCGACCTCGAACTGCTGCTGCTGCCGCTCGGCACGCGCCGGCCGGCTTTCGCGCGCACCATCGGCGTGTTGGCGCCGCTCAAGGTGCCGCCATGGCTGGGGGCCAGTCCGATTGGGGCGCTGACGCTCGGTGGCCGCCGTCACATCGGCGCGGCAATCGAGAAACGCCTGCTGCCGCGCTTTATGACACCGCGCGGACGCCGCGGTCTGGTCGTTTACGAAGGCGGCAAAGCCAGTCTCCCGCGCGAGGAAGAAGGGCCGACCGCCGCCTAACGCCAGTAACGGCTTACCAATCGCGGCTAACGGCTCGTTAACATCGCCCGCCTAGGCTGCTTGCAAGCGACGCAGGCACCTGGGCGCATGGCGTTACCTCAAGCAAAACCGGCTATGCGGGCGCTCAGTGAAGAGCGCCGCCGCTTTCAACGCGTGCGCGTCGATCTGCTCGGCCGCTATATGTTGCAGGATCGACGCGAATTCCCCTGCCAGGTGGTCAATATGTCGCCCGGCGGCATGGCGGTGCTCGCGCCGGTCGGCGGCCAGCCCGGCGAACGCGTCATCGCTTACGTCGATCATCTTGGCCGGCTCGAAGGCCATGTGGCGCGCATCTTCCAGAACGGCTTCGCGATGACGATCGCGGCGACGTCGCGCAAGCGAGACAAGCTCGCCGCGCAACTGACCTGGCTGGCCAACCGGCACATTCTCGGTTTGCCCGAGGACCGCCGCCACGGCCGCATCACGCCGCGCAATCCGATCGGCCGCCTGATCATGCCGAACGGCGTCAACGTCAGTTGCCGCATCATCGACGTCTCGCAATCCGGCGCCGGTATCGCAACCGACCAGCGGCCGCCGATCGGCGCGCTGGTTACGCTCGGCAAGGTGCCGGGCCGCGTCGTGCGACATCTCGAAGACGGCTTTGCCGTCGAGTTCACCCGGCTACAGCACCCGGACTCCCTCGAAGACGCCGTCTGCGGCGGCTGAAACGGGGCCGCCTCACGCGTTCAGAAAATTCGCGACGATCGGCTTGAGCACGTCGAGCCGCTCGACCTGCGGCACGTGCCCGCAATCCTTGATGATCTCGACCCGCGAATTGGTGATGCGAGCGGCGAATTCCTTGGCATAGACCGAGGAAACCAGCGCATCGTCTTCGCCCCAGACGATCAGCGTCGGCGCCTTAATACGGTGCATGCGCTTCTTCAGGCCCTTGTCGGGGATCGGCCAGACAAATTTGCCGGTGGCGCCGAGAGCCCAGACCAGATCGGCGGTGACCACCGCCACTTGCTTGGGGTCGCTCGGCATTTGCAGCGCCGCCTGCACCGGCGGGGAATCGAGGTGCTTGTAGAGCGTCGCCACCAGCCGTTCCGGCGGCATCAGCATGTACGGCGCAACAGGCACGTCTTCGCGCCAGAGTCCGATCGGATCGAGGACCACCATTTTGCTGACGCGCTCAGGCCGATGGGCGGCGAACTCGCACGCCATCATGCCGCCGAACGATGTACCGATCACCGGCACCGATTTCAGACCGAGCGCGTCGAAGATCTCCTCGTAGATCAAAACTAGATCCCACAGGCTGTCGACCGAATGGATCGCGTCGCGGGCGGTTTCACCGGTACCGGGATGATGCGGAGCATAGACGGTGTAATGCTCGCACAACCCCTCCACGAAGGGGTCCCAGATCGGCCCGCCCGCTGCATGCAGGTAAACAAGCGGCGGTCCGTTGCCGGCGGTCTTGACCTTCGCTTCGAAATTGCAATGGCGGATCGGGATCGTCTTGACTGTAGCGGTAACCATGACTCACATCCGGATTGGGTTTGAATGGCTGGTCGCGTTTTCCGTGCGCCGCCGCCCCGCGAGAGCTTGCGGATCGCGGTTCAGGCCGTCGCCATCTCGCGTTGCCTGACCGGCCGCTTGCGTAATTTCTTCGGCCACCAATGGTTCTCCCAGGGCTGATCTTCCCAGAGCTTTTGCAGATGCGGGAGCACCTCGCGCCCGAACAGTTCGATATTCCTCTTGGTCAGCTCGTGCGGCATCGAGCCGAATTGCAACGCCACCATCAGGTGGCCGATGTTGAGCCGCTTGGCCATGGCTTCGAGCTTCTCGCGCACGGTCGCCGGGCTGCCGATCACGACGAATTCCTTTTCGATCATATCCTTGGCCTTCAGCGGCTTCAGATCGGTGGTGAAGTCGCCAATTTGCAGAAGGTTGGTTCCCGAGCTCAGGATGTTGAGCAGACTCTTATAATCGGCGTTGCCCGGCGGGTTGATGTAGTAAAGCGGCAAGTGCAGCAGCTTGTGATAGAAATATTCGACGTGCTTGCCGAATATTTCCTCCGCCTTGCGATCGGTTTCGGCGACGCCGACGATCTGGAGGAACGAAGCGCGATACGGATTGGCATCCCTGCCCTTCGCCGCCGCGCGGTCCCAGAACCGGTCCAGGACGTTGTACGCGGATTTGCCGCCGAAGTAGCTCAGATAGGCGTAAGGAAAATTGCGCTCGTGGCAATAATCCCAGGTCGATGAGCTCGCGGCGCCAGGTATCACCACCGGCGGGTGCGGATCCTGCACAGGACGCGGCCACAGATTCACTTTGGGTAGCTGCGTGTATTTTCCGTTCCAGGCGAAGAACTCTTTCGCCGTCCACGCTTTGAGGATGAAATCAACACCTTCGCGCCAGCGTTCGCGGTGCTCCATCGGCGTGATACCGTTGCTGACCGAGACATCGTTGCCGAGGCCGGTCGGCAGGCCGGCAATCAGGCGGCCGCCGCTGAGGCAGTCGATCACGGCGTATTCCTCGGCGAGGCGGATGGGCGGCGACGACGAGATGGTGGCGCCGAGCTGCAAGAGCGCGACCTGATCCAATCCCTGGTCGCGGGTCAGCTTGGCGAGAGTCGCGCCGAACAAATTCGGGTTGCACATGAACCCATAAGGATTCTGGTGGTGCTCGTTGGTGCCGATGGCGTCGAAGCCTACCTTGGCGGCGAGCATCAGCTCGTCGATCGACCAGTTGTAATAGTCGGTGACTTTGTTGGCGTCGCCATACTCCCACCACGGCGTATCGACCCAGGCCGACGGCAGCTTGCCGGGAAAGTCATCCGGCAGATCGCGGTAAGGCATGAAATGAAACATCGTGACTTTCATCACCGTTCCTCCCCTTGGCCGGAGCAGCCCGTTCTCGCCAGCGGCGCGGGCCTTATTTGTATTTCGCGCGATTAAACAAGAGAACCGACATGCCGACAAGCTGAACCGCCGGTCGGCACGCAAAGTATCGCGATCAATTTCCTGTTCGCTAATCGAACCGGGCGCTAGTCGAAGTTGTTGCGCTTGCCCTTGCGCACATACGCCACCTGATCGGCGATATGCCGGCGGCCATGCGCCGGCGCATCCTTCGCCAGATGCGCGAACATCTGGATGGCGAAGCCGCCGTCCAGACTATCCGTTATCTGACGCCGCCACGGCCGCCGCACGATCTGCGCCGTCATCCGCCGCGTCGTGCGCGGCTGCGTCATGATGTGGTCGGCGATTTTGTAGGCGCGCTCGATCAGCTTGGCGCGCGGGTGGATCTCGTTGACCATGCCGTATTCGAGCGCGAGCTTGGCGTCGATAGCCTGGCCGGTAAGCAAGGCATAGGCGGCGCGTTTGACCCCCAGGATCTCCTGAAAGCAGCTATGGATGCCGTCGCCCGGTACCGAGCCGATGTCGTAATGCAGGTCGTAGACGATGGCATCGTCGGCGCAGATGGTGATGTCGCACATCAAACACATTTCGGTGTGGAAGCCGGGACCGTTGATGATGCCGATGGTCGGGATTTCGAGATCGTTGACCAGCGAGGAGACGTTGATGCGGCCGTCTTTATAAGCGTACTCATAGGCCCAATACGCCAGATCGTCCTGCTCCAGCTTGAAGCCTTCGGGGTCGGCGTCCATCATGAACTCGTCGCCCGTTCCGGTGAAGATCAGAATTTCGTTCTCGGGATCGGCGCCGACGGTCTTGAACATCTGCCCGACCGAGCGGTGGTTTTCCACGCTGAGCTGGATCGGGCCGCCCTTGGTATGCGCCTCTACCAGAATAACGCCGTCGGGCCGGCGTGACATCTTGTAGAAATCCTTGAAACGTTCCTTGTATTCCGCGAATTGCGGCGGCTGAACGAAGTTGGCCAGCGACATGGTGTGCACTCCTCCCTGAGATGGTCGGGGAAAGAGTAACAGGCGCGTTCGCGCACCAGCAAGTTTTGGCCTTTTCGCGCCGGAGCGAGGCAATGCCCCGCCCGATTCTGCGGCAACGTCACCGGCCGGTAAACGCCAAACCGAAATTTTGCAGTTCCACCGCCGCACCTTTTTAAGACGGCGCGGTCGGCTTCAGCCAGATTGCCGCTCGGGCGGCGCAGCCAACAAAGCGCGTCGCATAAGCACAAAACGCAGGGCAGCGAGAAGCGCATCGGATGCCCGCAATTTGCGTCGAAATTGAACCTCTAAAATTTTACGGATTGGCGGCGCACGGCGCGTGCATTGCGCGCGTGTTTTAGCCGGTTTTACTTCAAATTGAAGCACTCAACTTAGCCGCGGCGCAAAAGCTTTCTGCGACATGTGACCCAACAAAAACGGGAGAGGGGTCACATGAGTTCGGGGGCTAAAGCGATCCTCGCGCGCGGGGCGGCCGCGGGCATCATCGCATTCGCCGTACTGACGATGCCAACTGTGGGCAACGCGGACGAGCGTCCGCTGTTCATCCCGGTCGGCGAGACGGCGAGAGCGCCCATCGGCTGGATCGAGTTCTGCGTCGAGTACGATCCGGAATGCAAGAC
>CAYVPC010000138.1:0-9640 GCA_964453555.1 uncultured Hyphomicrobiales bacterium
GGAACGGGAGTAGCGAATGACGCGCAAGCTCACGCCGCCGGTCGTGACCGCCGAGAGCAAAGCCTTCTTCGAGGCGGCGCGCGCGGGCAAATTCACGATCCCGGTTTGCACCGCCTGCGGCAAAGCGCATTGGTATCCGCGCGCCATCTGTCCGTTCTGCGCAAGCGACCAGGTGGAATGGCGGGCGGCGTCCGGCAAGGGCACGATCTACACGTTCAGCGTGATGTGCCGGGTCACGGAGCCTTACGCCATCGCGCATGTGACCTTGGCCGAAGGACCGACCATGCTGACCAACATCGTCGATTGCGATTTCGACAAGCTTCGCATCGGGCAGACGGTCGCGATCGTGTTCAAGGAATCCGAGGGCGGCCCGCCGGTGCCGATGTTCAAGCCCGTGTGAAATGATCAACAAGATCGTGCAAACCATGGCCGAGGCGACGGCAGGGATCCGCGACGGCGCGGTCGTGCTGATCGGCGGCTTCGGCAGCATCGGCCAGCCCAACGCGCTGATCGGCGGACTGGTCGAGCAAGGCGCCAAGGATTTGACCGTGGTCGCCAATAATGCCGGCGTCGGCCATACCGGTCTCGCCCGGCTGATGGAGGTCGGGCGAGTCCGCAAGATCGTCTGCTCCTATCCGCGCACGTCGGACCCCGTGGTTTTCGCCGAGCTTTATCGGGCCGGCAAAATCGAGCTTGAAGTCATGCCGCAGGGCACGATGGCCGAGCGCATGCGCGCCGCCGGCGCCGGCATCCCCGCTTTCTACACGCCGACCTCGGTGGGTACGAAACTCGCCGAAGGCAAAGAGGTGCGGGAAATTCGCGGCCGGAAATACGTGCTGGAGGAAGCGTTCCACGGCGACGTAGCGCTGGTCGAAGCCTGGGAAGCCGATCGCTGGGGCAATCTGACCTACCGTTCATCGGCGCGGAATTTCAATCCCGTCATGGCTATGGCGGCGAAGTTGACGATCGTGCAGGCCCAGCACATTGTGGAGCTTGGCGCGCTCGATCCGGAACACGTCGCCACGCCGGGGATTTTCGTCGACCGGGTGGTGCACGTGCCTTACGGCGAGCCGGTGGTGACGTGAGGAGCCTTGCTTGAACGCGCACGCGAAGGTGTTGGCCACGTGCAAGCCGTGGACGCGCGATGAAATCGCCGCGCGCGCCGCCCGCGACATTCCGGAAGGCTGGTACGTCAATGTCGGCATCGGCATTCCGGTCCTGTTGCCGAATTACATCCCGCCCGAGCGCGAAGTGATCATCCAGTCGGAGAACGGCATTCTCGGCATGGGTCCGACGCCGGCCGACGACAAGATCAACCGCTGGCTGATCAACGCCAGCAAGAAATATGTCACGCTCGTGCCGGGCGGATCCTATGTGCATCATGCCGACAGCTTCGCGATGATCCGCGGCGGGCATCTCGATCTGTGCGTGCTCGGTTCTTTCCAGGTTGCCGAGAATGGCGACTTTGCCAACTGGACGTCCGATGGCGACGACATGCCGTCGGTCGGCGGCGCCATGGACCTCGCCGCCGGCGCCAAAACGATTTGGCTGTTGATGGATCACACCACCAAAACCGGCGAGAGCAAGGTCATGCGGCGCTGCACGTACCCGCTGACCGCGGTCGGCGCGGCCAAACGCGTGTACACCAATCTCGCGGTGCTCGACATCACCGCGAACGGCTTCGCGGTCCGCGACATGGCGCCCGGGCTGACCTTCGAAGCGCTGCAGGACGTCACCGACGCGCCGCTGCGGCTGACGAACTGATTTCCGCTTAAGTGTGAATTACTGCGCCGTGGCCGGCGCCGGCTTGGCCGCGGCTTTCGCCTTGGGCGGCTTTTTCGCCGTTTCGACGGCCGGCGGCGCCTGCAATTCCGACGGCGGCGCAGTCGCCAGCGTCGAGGATGACAGCGGTGTCCACGGCTTGCCGTCCGTCCGTTTGCCGTCGGTGGCTTTGCCGTCGGCAGCCTTCTCTTCAGGGTGCTTCGCCGCCGTGCCGGCCACGCCCTTCTTCTTATGACGCGGCGCCGGTGGCTCGATGGCTTCGAGCTTGGCGATCTGGTCGGGCGTGCGTGTCGGCCCGGTATAGACAACGACCGGTGTCACCGCGCCTTGATCGGAAAGGAGCGCGGCCCCTTTCGGCGTCGGCGCGCGCAGGCTTGAAAGCAGCGTGGAAAACGCGGCACCGTTCTCGCCGTTATTCTGGTCGCCGGCATCGGCGTCTTCATCCTCGGCCGCCGGCTTCTTGCGATGGCGTCCGCACACCTCGTCATGCAGATTGGGCGGCGCGGCGCTGATCGGGGTAAGCGCGTCGACCGCGCCGAGCGCCGGCGTCAACCAGGACAGCGGATTCTGCGTGAAGCCGCTTTCCAGCAGCTCCGCCGCTTTTACCGTGCGCGAACTGGAAGAAGGCGCACCCAGCACCACGGCGATCAGCCTTTTGCCGTTGCGGGTGGCGGTGGCGACCAGATTGAAGCCGGACGCGCAGATGAAGCCGGTCTTCATGCCGTCCGCACCGGGATAGCGGCCCAGCAACGTATTGTAGTTGCGGATCACCCGGCGGCCGAATTTGATCGCCGGGATGTGCAAGTAGGAATCGTATTCGGGGAAGTCGCGGATAAGGGCGCGGGCGAGAATCGCCATGTCGCGCGCGGAGGTGATCTGCTCGTCGGCCGGCAGGCCGTTGGGATTGACGAAATTCGATTCCGACATGCCGAGCCGGTGCGCGGTCCTAGTCATGTCGTCGGCGAAATTCTCGATCGAGCCGTCGACGCCTTCGGCCAGCAGCACCGCCATGTCGTTCGCGGACTTCACCATCATCATCTTGATCGCGTTGTCGACCGTCACCTGGGTGCCGAGGGCAAATCCCATCTTGGTCGGTGACTGTGCGAGCGCGGTGTGCGAGACCTTGAACAACGTGTCGAGCGTGATGCGGCCCTGCTTGACCGCCTGCAGGGTGGTGTAGAGCGTCATCAGCTTGGTCACTGAGGCCGGATACCACGGATAGGTCGCGTTCTCGGCGCGCAGCACCTTGCCGGAATCGACTTCGACCAGGATGGTCGCTTCCGCGTGAGCCGGCTTGGCGGCCCAATTGGCGGCGAGAGCGAGAACCGCGCCGCCAATCGTCAGCTGGCGAAAAAACTGGCGATGATACACGTGTCGCGGTCCGCTGCGTTGCTCGGGGCCTGGCAGTCGCCTCGGATACGCCCAAGGAACCGGCAAAGGGGCCGCGATAGGTTCACGAAAGGTTCCCGAAGGCCAACTGGCGAACTATCTAAGCCCAAGGGGCGCTCGAACGCAAAGCGAAATCCCGGTATTGTTGACGTTTCACGTCCGCGCTTACCGGCTTAGGCCAAGGAAAAGCGTCCAAAATTCGGCAAAGGAAACGATCATGACTGCCTGCATCGTGGGATGGGCGCATACACCGTTCGGCAAGCTTGCCGGCGAAACCGTCGAAAGCCTGATCGTGAAAGTGGCGACTGGAGCGCTCGCCGACGCCGGCATCGAGGCTAAAGACGTCGACGAGATCGTGCTCGGCCACTTCAACGCCGGCTTCTCGGCGCAGGACTTTACCGCGTCGCTGGTGCTGCAAGCCTCTCCCGATCTGCGCTTTAAGCGGGCAACGCGCGTCGAGAACGCCTGCGCGACCGGCTCGGCCGCCGTGCACGGGGCGCTCAAATCGATCGCGTCGCGTTCGGCAAGAATCGCGCTGGTGGTCGGCGTCGAGCAGATGACCGCAACGCCGGCTGCCGAGATCGGCCGCAATCTGCTGAAGGCGTCCTACGTACGGGAGGAAGCCGATATCGAGGGCGGCTTTGCCGGCGTATTCGGCAAGATCGCCGGGCTTTATTTCCAGCGCTGGGGCGACCAATCGGATGCGCTGGCGCAGATCGCCGCCAAGAATCACAAGAACGGCGTCGGCAATCCTTACGCGCAGATCCGCAAGGATCTCGGCTACGACTTCTGCCGGCAGGAAAGCGACAAGAATCCGCGGGTAGCGGGACCGCTCAAGCGCACCGATTGCTCGCTGGTCTCCGACGGGGCGGCGGCGCTGGTGCTGACCGACGTCGAGACCGCGCTCAGAACGAAGAAGGCGGTCGTGTTCCGTGCCGCCGAGCATGTGCAGGACTTTCTGCCGATGTCGCGGCGAGATATCCTCAAATTCGAAGGCTGCGCGGTCGCCTGGCAGCGCGCCATGGCTGCGGCCGGGATCGCGCTGTCCGACCTCTCCTTCGCCGAAGTGCACGACTGCTTCACCATCGCCGAGCTAATCGAGTACGAAGCCATGGGGCTCGCGCCGGAAGGTCAGGGTGCGCGGGTGATCGCCGATGGCGCCGTCGCCAAGGACGGCAGGCTTCCGATCAATCCCTCCGGGGGCTTGAAAGCGAAAGGCCATCCTATCGGCGCCACCGGCGTCTCCATGCATGCCATCGCCTCCATGCAGCTCACCGGCAAAGCCGGCGACATGCAGGTCAAGGACGCGCGGCTTGGCGGCATCTTCAATATGGGTGGCGCCGCGGTCGCCAATTACGTCAGCATCCTCGAACGGCTGCGTTAACTCAGGGCTTTGCCGGCACTTTCAGGCCGGCCGAAGCGGGCTCGGATTGGCGCCGAACTGTGCCTCGACCAGTTCGGCAAAGAAGCCGCCGCGCCTCACCAGCTCGGCGTACGTCCCGCTCTCGACGATGCGGCCGTCGCCGAACACCAGGATGCGCGTAGCGCTGCGGATCGTCGCCAGGCGATGCGCAATGACCCACGTTGTGCGGCCCTTTATCACTTCATCGAGGGCCATCGTGACACGCGCCTCGGTCAGCGGGTCGAGCGCGCTGGTCGCTTCATCGAGAATGAGAATGGGCGGGTCTTTCAGCAGCGCCCGCGCAATGGCGAGACGCTGGCGCTCGCCGCCGGACAAAAGCCGGCCGCGTTCGCCGATGCGCGCCGCGAAACCGGACGCATTGCGTTCGATGAAGTCGAGCGCCTGCGCCCGTGCCGCGGCATCGCGCATCTCGGCCTCGGTGGCGTCCGGTTTGCCGACACGCAGTTCTCCGCGACCGAGCGATCGAACAACATGGTTTCCTGAAAAACCACGCCGATGTTGCGGCGTAGCCCGGTCAGGGTCAGATCGCGAATATCCATGCCATCGACGGCGATGCGCCCCGACTGAGGATCGAAAGTGCGATGCAAAAGAGCGAACGCGGTCGATTTGCCGCTGCCGGTCGGGCCGACGAGCGCGACGCGGTCGCCGGGCGATGCCGTGAAGCTCAAATCGGCAACCGCGGCACGCTTGCCGTCATAGGAAAATGAAACCCCGTCGAATTCGACCAGGCCACGCAAGCGGCCAGGATCGAACGCACCCGGCCGGTCCCGTACCGCGGGAACTGTATCGAGAACCAAAAAAAATTCCGCGAGCCTCGGCGCATCCATGAACAGCTTGTTGGCGAAGCCGATCACTTGTTCCAGCCTGCTGATCAAGAGCGCCGCAATTGCCATGAAGCTGACGATCTGGCCGACGGACGCGAGGCCGACGAGCTTGAGATAGGTTCCGATCAGGAGAATCGCGAGCAAGGTCAGCGTGGTGGCGGTCCGCGTAAGCACCGCGGCCATGGCCCACCACGACAACACCGGCATTTGCGCGCGCAGCAGCGAGTTCACCACACCCTTGAGCGCCGAAACTTCGAGCTCGATGCGGGCAAAACTCTGTACCACCGCGACGTTGCCGAGTGCATCTGCGGCCGTTTCCGCCAGATCGGAATAGTGCCGCTCCACCGACCGCTGCATCGCTTCGGCCCGGCGCATGACGATCACCGTCAAGGCGGCAAAGACGACGCATAGAACGAGCAGCGGCGCGGCAAGCCGCCAATTGAGCGCGAGCGTGGCCGGCAGCAGCACTACGATGAAAACGAAAGCCGCAAAATGCTCGCGGAAAAATTGCACCCATAGCCACCAGATTGTGTCGGTGCCGGTCAGCATGACCTTCAATTGCCGGCCCGAATGAGCGCCGGCATGATAGGCGAGCGGGAGTTGCAGCACGTGCTCGAAGAAGTCCGCCAGAACCAGATTGCGGCGGCGGTGCGCCAGCCGGACGAAGAACCACGCCGCCAGGCCCGGCAATAATGATGAACATGCCAAAGCCGATCCAGGTGCCGATGAGCGGGGCAAGCGCGTATGCCGCCGCCCGGGTGCCGGGGGGAAGCGCACCCGACAACGCATCGACGATGTGGCCGAACAGCACCGGCTCGACGAATTGCGCAACAGCCAGCGCAATATTGGCGAGGGCAAGGGTCAAGGCGAGCCAAACCTCCGCTTTCAGGAGGCCAAGCACCCGAAGATAGATGTGTACGAACGACATGAAAGAACGGCCCAGGTCCAAGACCAGGAAGGCGCGCCGAGCGCCGTTAGTTTGTCAAGACGGCCCTGCGTGTAGCAGAGCGCGGCCAAGTGCAAATGCCGCTCGCCAAGACCTTTTTCTCGCCTCGCTTCGGCATGGTCGCCGACAAATTTGGTGTCGGCTGGATGGTCCTTGTGGCAGACTGAGCTTCGTCACCAACGTGGGGGAAAACGGTGATGAGTGAGGGAGCCGGGGCTGCGGATTTCGTCATTTCTCGCGCGTTCGACGCGTCGCGCGAGCGTGTGTGGCAGGCGCTGACCGAACCTGAGCGGCTGAAGGATTGGTGGCCGCCAAAGACCTTCACCATGATCCACGCCAGCATGGACCTGCGGCCGGGCGGCGTCTTTCATTCCGGCATGCGCTCGGTCGAGGGCTACAAGCTGTGGGCCAAATTCATCTATCGAGAGGTCGCGCCGCTTGAGCGCCTGGTGTTCATCAATTCGTTCTCCAACCAGGCCGGCGAAGTAAAGCGGAATCCCGTCGTCCCGACCTGGCCGTTGCTGACGCTGATCGTCATGGCGCTTGAGGACGAAGCCGGCGGCAAGACCAAGCTGACCATCACCTGGTCGCCGCACGAGGCGACCGAGGTGGAACGCAAGACTTTTGATGCTTCCCATGTCGGCCTAAAGGCAACCTGGAGCGCCGCCTTCGACCAACTTACCGCTTATCTTGCCAAGGGGAGTTAGCGGCGTCGCCTACGCCGGGCAGGTTTAGCGTCGCGCCTCCGCGCGGCCCCTTCCCCGCTGCGCCGGGCAGGATCATGATTGCCTTCGATGCCGAAGGCGAATGCCGACCTCCCCCCATTCCGCGCGCCTTTCGCGCCGCCGGATGAAAAATTGGCTGGATGGTTCGTGGACGCCGGCCGCGATGCCGCCGCCGAAAGCCGCATCGACGCACGCGCGCGTGCCCTGGTCGAGGCGATCCGCGCCAAATCCGGCGGTCTCGGCGGCATCGAGGATTTTCTGCACGCTTACTCGCTCTCGACCAAAGAGGGCCTCGCGCTGATGGTGCTGGCCGAGGCGCTTTTGCGCGTGCCTGACGCCGCCACCGCCGACCGCCTGATCGAGGACAAGCTCGCCGCTGGCCGCTGGCTCGACGGCGATCTCAAATCCGCGGCGTTACTGGTCTCGGCGTCGGCCTGGACGCTCGGCATCGCCGCCCGCATCATCCATCCGGGCGAGACGCCGGAAACCATTCTCGACGACATCGTGCGGCGGCTCGGTCTGCCGGCGCTACGCGCGGCGACGCGGCGGGCGATGCGGCTGATCGGCTCGCATTTCGTGCTCGGCCAGACCATCGACGAGGCGCTGTCGCGTGCGCGCAGCCATGCCGATTTCCGCTATTCCTACGACATGCTCGGCGAAGGCGCGCGCACCGCCGCCGACGCCGAGAAATATTTCTCCGCTTATGCCGCGGCGATCGAGGCTATCGGGGCGAACGCCGGCAACGCGGCTTTGCCGGCACGGCCGGGAATTTCCGTCAAACTTTCGGCGTTGCATCCGCGATTCGAGGCGATCTCGCGCGAGCGGGTGTTGGCGGAGCTGACGCCGCGGCTCCTCGAGCTCGCCCGGCTCGCCAAGGCGCGCGACCTGCAATTCACCGTCGACGCCGAGGAGGCCGACCGGCTGGAATTGTCGCTCGACGTCATCGCCGCCGCGCTTGGCGACGGCGCATTGCAGGGTTGGGAAGGATTCGGTCTGGCGGTGCAGGCCTATCAGAAGCGCGCCGTTGCCGTCATCGGCTGGGTCGAGCAGGCGGCCGCCGCGTTCGGCGGACGGCTGACGGTCCGCCTGGTGAAAGGCGCTTATTGGGACACGGAGATAAAGCGCGGGCAGGAACGCGGGCTGCCCGATTATCCGGTATTCACGCGCAAGGCGATGACCGACCTCTGCTACATGGCGTGCGTCAGGAAGCTCCTGGCGGCGCGCCGAAACATATTTCCGCAATTTGCCACCCACAACGCGCTTACGGTCGCGAGCGTGATTGAGAACGCCGGCGGCGTCGAGGGTTTCGAGTTTCAGCGCCTGCACGGCATGGGTGAGGCGCTCTACGAGGCGCTGCTCGTCGAGCTGCCGGAAGCGGTGTGCCGCATTTATGCGCCGGTCGGCGGCCACCGCGATCTGCTCGCCTATCTGGTGCGGCGCTTGCTGGAAAACGGCGCCAACTCCTCCTTCGTTTCGGTCGCGGCCGATCCGGGCGTGCCGATCGAAGAGATATTGCGCCGGCCGCAAACCCGCATCGCCGGCGCGCGCGCCGCGCGCAATCCGAAAATCCCGCTGCCGCGCGATCTCTACCGGCCGGAGCGGCAAAATTCGGCCGGCATCGAGTTTGGCGAGCGCAACAGCCTCGACGCGCTGGTTGCCGAGATTCGCGCCGCCACGCTGGCTTCCGCCGAAGCGGCGCCGATCATCGATGGCGTAACATTGCCGGGAATCGAGCGCCCGGTATTTTCGCCGATCGACGGCCGCGCGATCGGCATCGTGCACGAAGGCGACGAAGCGATAGCGCGCGCGGCAATAGCGGCCGCGGCCACCGGCTTTGCCGGCTGGGCGGCGACACTGGGCGAGCAACGCGCGGCCGCACTGGAACGCGCCGCCGCTCTGTTGGAGAAAAACCGCGGCCAGCTGATCGCTCTCTTGCAGACCGAAGCCGGCAAGACGCTGGACGACGCACTCGCCGAGCTGCGCGAGGCCGTCGATTATTGCCGCTACTACGCCGCTCAGACCCGCACCGCGCTGGCGCCGCAGGCGATGCCGGGCCCGACCGGCGAAAGCAATGTGCTGCGCTATCGCGGCCGCGGCGTGTTCGTTTGCATCAGCCCGTGGAATTTCCCGCTAGCGATTTTCCTCGGCCAGGTGACGGGCGCGCTTGCCGCCGGCAACGCCGTCGTGGCGAAGCCCGCCGAACAGACGCCGCTGATCGCCGCGCGCGCGGTCGCGCTCCTCCATCAAGCCGGCGTGCCGCCGAGCGCGCTGCATCTCGTTCCCGGCGACGGCAAGGTGGGCGCCGTCCTGGTTGCCGATGCCGACGCCGCCGGCGTTGCCTTCACCGGCTCGACCGAAGTCGGCCGCGTCATCAATCGGGCGCTCGCCGCAAAAACGGGGCCGATCGCGTCGCTGATCGCCGAGACCGGCGGCGTCAACGCCATGATCGTCGACGCCACCGCGTTGCCCGAGCAGGTGATCGACGATGTCGTCACCTCGGCGTTCCGCTCCGCCGGCCAGCGCTGCTCGGCGCTGCGGCTGCTCTGCCTGC
>CAYVPC010000139.1:0-9638 GCA_964453555.1 uncultured Hyphomicrobiales bacterium
TGGGTCCGTGGGGTTCGGCCGGCACGGGGGCGGTGCGAGTGGCCTCCTCATGACATCGCTCCCGGCCGGCCACCAGCCATGTGAGCATTAAAAAGGGCGCCAAATGGCGCCCATTTTTGTCGCAGCCCGGTGGCAAGCGCTACTTGATCTTGGATTCGCGAAATTCGACGTGCTTCTTGGCGACCGGATCGTATTTCTTCTTCACCAGTTTGTCAGTCATGGTACGCGAATTCTTGCGCGTCACATAGTAGAAACCGGTGTCGGCGCTGGAGACGAGCTTCACTTTGATGGTTACGTTCTTGGCCATGGGCGTTTATCCATTCGCTGTTGGCCGCCAACCTAGTCGGCAAGCTGGTAATGTCAAGAAAGTCCCGAAAGTTGCTGGGGGCGCCGTTAAAGGACATCGCGCACCGAACGCCTGTGGACGACGTGATAGAACGGGACCGGATGATCGTGGCTCATGCCGGCGGCGATGCGGTCGCGCAAATCCTCCAGCACAATCGTGGTGATGCGCGGCATATCGAGCCGGCTCGCCCCGGTGATCGGCAACCAGACAAGCTCGACGAGCTCAGCTTCGGGTCCAACCACGCCTTCGACTCGATGCGCGACTGCGGAAATTTCCGCGGCGAAAAAGCGGCTGTCGAACCGCCGCGGACGGTTTGTCGGGGTGATGGCACGGGCAACGAAGTGGATCGCGCCGAGATCGGGCAGCACGCCGGCTTCGGCGAAGGCCCGCCACGGCCCGGCCGGCGCGGCGATTCGCGCGGCGGCACGCGTTCCCAGCATCAGGCCCGTTTCTTCGTAGGTTTCACGCACGGCAGCGAGCGCATAACCCGCCGCCTTGACCGGCTTCGGCTCCTTGACGTGCCGCATCAGCCGTTCGGTGTCGTGCGCATGCAAGGGTGCGGCGACCGGCATCAATCGGTCGGTGCGCTCGGCGCGGCCGCCGGGAAAAACAAACTTGCCTGGCACGAATTTGTGCCGGGAGTGGCGGCGGCCGAGTAACACCTTCGGCACCGCCTCCGAGCGGTCGATCAGGATAAGCGTCGCCGAGTCCTTCGGCCGAATGTAAGGCAGCCTGACGTCGTCGCCGACGCCGCGGTCGCCTTCGCGCGGATCGATCAGCCGCCCGCCTGGCACCGCGCTTTCGATATCGTCACTCATCGACGTCCGCCGCGCCTGCTGCGATCTCCGTGCCGCTTGTCCTGCCGTCCTAGTTCTCGCTGGCGCGGCGGCTTGTGTCCAGAGCTTCCGCCGGCGGCTCGCGAATCCACCACCAGCCGAAAACGCAAGGCACCGGCTACCGGCGCCGCTTCGACCAGTTCGACCGTCACCGGATCGCCGAGCCGGTAGGTCGCCGCGCTTCCAACGAAAGCGCGGCCGGCCTCGTTAAAGCGAAAATATTCGTCGCCGATGTAGCGCGCCGGGATAAGGCCGTCGGCGCCGGTTTCGTCGAGCTCGACAAACAGCCCGGCGCGGGTCACGCCCGAAATATGCCCGTCGAAGGTGGCGCCGACGCGGTCGGCGAGGAAATGCGCGATCAGCCGGTCGGCGGTCTCGCGCTCGGCTTTCATGGCGCGGCGCTCGGTCGCGGAAATGTTGGCGGCGACTTCGGCCAGCGAGGCCATATCCGTTCCATCGGGCAGACCGTCGTTGCCGAGTTTGACGGCGCGGATCAGAGCGCGATGCACGCTCAGATCGGCATAACGCCGGATTGGCGAGGTAAAATGCGCGTAGCGGCGGAGATTAAGGCCGAAATGGCCAAAATTTTCCGGCGAATATTCCGCCTGGGCCTGACTGCGCAGCACCACCTCGTTGACCAGCCGCTCGACGTCGCGACCCTTGACCCGTTGCAGGATGGTGTTGAACGCGTCCGGCCGCAGTGCACCGCCTTTCGGCAGCGAAATGTCGAGCGTGCTCAGGAACTCGCGCAGCGCGACAAGTTTTTCCGGCGCCGGTTCGTCGTGCACGCGGTAGATCAGCGGGATGCGCGCGCGTTCGCAGGTCTCCGCCGCCGCCACATTGGCGAGGATCATGAATTCCTCGATTAGCCGATGCGCTTCCAGCCGCTGCGGCATGACCACCCGATCGACCGTGCTGTCGGACTTGAGCAGGATCTTGCGCTCGGGCAAATCGAGGTCGAGTGGGCCGCGCTCGTCGCGGGCGTGTTTCACCGCGCGATAGGCCGCGTAAAGCGGTTCGAGGATGGTTGCGATGATCGGTTCGGTGATCTCGTCTGGGCGGCCGGACACTGCGAGTTGCGCCTGCTCGTAGGACAGCCGCGCCGCCGAGCGGATCAGCACGCGATGGAAGGCGTGCGAGCGCTTGCGGCCGTCGGCGCCGATCACCATGCGCACGGCGAGCGCCGCGCGATCCTCGTGCGGTCGCAGCGAGCATAGATCGTTGGAGATGCGCTCGGGCAGCATCGGCACGACGCGGTCGGGAAAATAGACCGAGTTGCCGCGTTCGGCGGCAGCGCGATCGAGCGCCGACCCCGGCCGCACGTAATGCGCGACGTCGGCGATGGCGACGGCGACGACATGCCCGCCGGCGTTGCGCGGGTCCGGATCGGGCACGGCGTAAACGGCGTCGTCATGATCCTTGGCGTCGGGTGGGTCGATGGTGACAAACGGCACGTTTCGCCAGTCCTCGCGACCCGCGGCGGCGGCGGGTTGCGCGGCGTCGGCCTCGGCGATGACGGCGTGCGGAAAGACATGCGGGATGCCGTGCGCGTGAATTGCGATCAGGCTGACCGCACGCTCGCTCTTGAGCGAACCGAGACGCTCCACCACGGCGCCGGCGGCCAGGCCGTAACGCCCACTGGCCGCCACTTCGACAGCGACCAGGTCGCCATCCGACGCGCCGCCGGTGCGTTCGGCGGCAATAGTGAGTTCGCGGCCCAGCTGCTTCTTATCGATCGGCACCAGGCGGGCGCCGCCGTTTGGCAGGCTGCGGAATATCCCAAGCACACGCTGCTTGGCCCGATCGATCAGTTTGATGACGCGCGCGGTCGTTTCTTCGTCGCTTCTACGCTCGATGCGCAGTAGCGCGCGGTCGCCGACGCCGGCAATCTCGCCCGGCCGGGCGCGGCGCGGAACGGTGACGTGGATGACGGGCGGCGCGCCGTGAGCGTCTTCGTTCCATTCGGTTGGCCGCGCCACAAGTTCGCCATCGCGATCGCGGCCGGTGATGTCGGCGAGCACGACCGGCGGCAGCGTGCCGGCATGATGGAGGCGCTTTTTGCGCCGCTTGATGTGGCCCTGCTCGGCGAGCTCGCGTAGCATTCGGTTGAGCGCGGCACGTTCGGCGTTCTTGGCGCCGAAGGCGCGTGCGATCTCGCGCGCCCTGACTTTGCCGGCGCGCTCGCGAATGAAGCTCAAAAGCTCCTCGCGCGAGGGCAGCGGATTACGGGTCATCACGCGCCCCCTGGCAGCAATGGCCAAAGACCGCAAAAAGCCGCGTGACTTGAAAATCTATTCGGCAGCGTGTGTGGTCTTGCGTTGCGGTTTGCCGGCGGCGCGCTTGGCCGGGCGAGCTCCCGGCCTTTTCGAGGAGGCCTTGATGTGGCGGGCTGTTCCCGGCAACGGCCGCTTCGCCTTGCGCGGCCGCGCATGCGGCGCGGGACCGCGATCGGCGCGAGCGTCGATCAAGACGGCGGCTTCCTCAAGCGTGATCGTCTCGGGCGTTTTGTCGCTCGGCAGCGTGGCATTGACTCCTTCGTGGCTGACATACGGACCGTAGCGCCCGTTCTTTGCCACGATCGGCCCACCTCTGCTCGGATGCGCGCCGAGCGGACGGCCCGGGTCGGCGCCAAAGCGGCGGAAGCGCGCTGGCTTGGCGCGCTTGTCGGCGATCAGCGTCACCGCCCGGTTGAGCCCTATATGGAAGATGTCGTCGCCGGCCTCGAGATTGGCGTAGGTCTTGTCGTGTTTCACATAAGGTCCGAAACGGCCGATACCGGCGATGATCGGCTGGCCGTCCTCCGGATGCAGGCCGATTTCCCGTGGCAGTGAGAGAAGCTCAAGCGCGCGGTCGAGTGTGACCTCACCGGGCACCGTTCCCTTCGGCAGACCGGCGCGTTTCGGCTTTTCGGCGTCCTTGACGGTTTCGCCGAGCTGCACGTAAGGGCCGAAGCGTCCGCTGCGCAGCGTCACCTCCAGCCCGGTTTTGGGATCCTCGCCGAGCTTCTTGGTGCCGATCTCGCCGGAGCCGTCGGCCGATACCGAAAGCGGCCGCGTGTAGCGGCATTCGGGATAATTCGAACAGCCGATGAAGGCGCCGTATTTGGAGAGCTTGAGCGTGAGCCGGCCGCCGGTGCAGGTCGGGCATTGGCGCGGATCGGTGCCGTCGGCGCGCGGCGGAAACAGATGCGGCGCCAGCAATTCGTCGAGCGCGTCGATCACTTTCGAGATTTTCAAGTCCTTGGTCTCATCGATCGCGCCGATGAAATCGCGCCAGAAATCGCGCAGCACGTCGCGCCACGCCACTTCATTATTGGAGATGAGGTCAAGTCGCTCTTCGAGGTCGGCCGTGAAGTCGTATTCGACATAGTGGGCAAAGAAGCTTTCGAGGAAGGCGACGACGATACGGCCGCGGTCCTCCGGATAAAGCCGGCGCTTGTCGAGCCGCACATACTTGCGATCCTTGAGCACCTGCAGGATCGACGCGTAGGTCGAGGGCCGGCCGATGCCGAGCTCTTCCAGCCGCTTGACCAGCGAGGCTTCCGAAAAGCGCGGCGGCGGCTCGGTGAAATGCTGATTGGCGGCGATTGAGCGCTTCTCCAGCCGCTCGCCAGTGTCCATCGCCGGCAAGCGGCGCGCCTCTTCGTCTTCCGGATCTTCGTCCTGGCCTTCCTGATAGAGGGCGAGGAAACCGTCGAACTTCACCACCGTTCCCGTGGCGCGCAATTCAAGCGCGCGCCCGGCAACATTGGCATTGATATCGACGGTAGTGCGCTCGAGCTCGGCCGATTCCATCTGGCTGGCCACCGTGCGCAGCCATATCAACTCGTAGAGCCTCGCCTGATCGGCATCGAGGAAGCTTTTGGTCTCGCTCGGACGGCAGGCGAGGTCGGTCGGCCGGATCGCTTCGTGCGCTTCCTGCGCGTTTTTCGCCTTGCTTTCATAGCGGCGCGGCGCCGGCGGCACGTAATTGGCGCCGTAATCGGTTTCGATCACGCGGCGGGTGGCGCTGATCGCTTCGGGCGCGATTTGCACCCCGTCGGTACGCATATAGGTAATGAGGCCGATGGCTTCGCCGCCGATATCGACGCCTTCATAAAGGCGCTGCGCGACCCGCATGGTGTGCGCCGGCGCAAAGCCGAGCTTGCGGCTTGCTTCCTGTTGCAGGGTCGAGGTGGTGAAGGGCGGTTGCGGATGCCGCCTGACCGGCTTCGCTTCGACAGAACTGACGGTGAATGTGGCGGTGTTGAGGGCCTGCTTGAAAGCTTCGGCTTCGGCGCCGGAGCCGATATCGAGCCGCTGGAGCTTCTTGCCGTCGGCGCCGACGAGGCGGGCGTCGAAGGTCTCGCTGCGCGGCGTCGCCAGCGTCGCAATCAGCGACCAATATTCCTTGCGGATGAATTTTTCGATTTCCAGCTCGCGGTCGCAGACGAGCCGCAGCGCCACCGATTGCACGCGACCGGCCGAGCGTGCGCCCGGCAGCTTGCGCCACAGGACCGGGGAGAGAGTGAAACCGAACAGATAATCGAGCGCCCGGCGGGCGAGATAGGCATCGACCAAGGCCTGATCGATGCGGCGCGGATGCGCCATCGCCTCGGTCACCGCCTGCTTGGTGATAGCGTTGAAGACCACCCGCTCGACCACCTGGCCGTTAAGCGCCTTCTTTTCCTTGAGCACTTCCAGCACATGCCAGGAGATGGCCTCGCCTTCGCGGTCCGGGTCGGTGGCGAGGATGAGTTTGTCGGCGCCCTTGGCGGCGCGGGCGATGTCGTTGAGGCGCTTTTGCGCCTTGGCGTCGACTTCCCAGATCATCCGGAAATCGTGGTCGGGATCGACTGAACCATTCTTGGGCGGCAGGTCGCGGACATGCCCAAAAGAGGCCAAAACCTCATAGCCACGGCCGAGATACTTATTGATCGTCTTCGCCTTGGCGGGCGATTCCACCACTACCAGATTCATGCTAACCTAATGATTTGTTGGCCTTTTCGCGTCTGTCGGGCGTCTTACGACGCCTCCCGGCCGCCGGGAACATGGGTAACGCAGTCCCACCTGTCAAATCGTTACCGCCGGGAACCAGTGTTCCTGAGGGCCGCAAAACGCAGCAAAACGTGGCAAAAAGCCGTCATTGGAAAATAAATCAGGTAACTCGGTGGTACATCTTTAGGTAGCTTTCTCAGCAAACATATCTAAAAAACAGAAGCATAATGCTCCGGACGGCACTCACATAATGCTCCACACGGCACTCAGATGTAGGGCAGGCCGCGACCATTGACCTCGCAAGCCGCAGATCGACTGCAAGCCGCGGATGCACCGGAAGCCGCCCTTTATATTGCGTCGCTGGTGGACGAACTGGCGCGGCTGGCGAAAAGCCATGACCTTGAGCCACTGGCCTACATTCTCGATATGGCGCGGCTTGGGGCCGATGAAATCTCCAAGCGTCTGACCTGACCGACACCTAAGGCACGCGCACGCCGACGCGGTTAAGGAAAGCGCGGCCCGGATAGCCGTCCGGGATCATGCCATAGCGCCGTTGCAGGTCGCGCACCATGTCGCGCAACTCGAAATCGAAGTGGCCGTCGAAATCAGCGAGCTTGTAGCCGAGGGCGGCGAGCCGGTATTGCAGCGCGGTGCGCTCGGCGCGCGAGGGCTGGAAGTCGTCGGTCGGCCAAGCCGCGCGGAAAGCCGGCAGGCCGCGCAGCCGATCGGCCAGCGCGGCGACGGAGAGCGCATAGGCATCCGAATTGTTGAAACGCTTGAGCGCGACGAAATTGTCGGTGAGGAGGAAGGCCGGACCGGCCGTGCCGCTCGGAAAGAACAAGATCGCGCTGGCTCCGTCCGGAAGCGCGCCGCCGTCGGCCCGGCGCACGCTACGCTTCGTCCACTCGGCAAAGCTGCCGCGGCTGGCGCGATAGTCGAACCCCTGCGGCACCGTCACCTCGAAGCCCCAGGGTAGGTGCGGCTGCCAGCCCGATTGCCGCAAATAGTTTGCGATCGAGGCGAGCACGTCCGGCACGCTGCGCCAGATGTCGGCCTCGCCGTCACCGTCGAAATCGACGGCATATTTGAGATAGCTCGAGGGCAGAAATTGCGGCTGGCCCATCGCCCCCGCATAAGAACCGAGGAATTCGCTGCGGGGAACGCGACCCTGCTGCAGGATGCGGAGCGCGGCCAGCAATTCGTCGCGGAACAGCGGCTGCTGGAACCGTGCGTAGGCGAGCGTTGCGATCGAACGGAACACATCCCAATGCTGCTCGCCGTCGCCGAAGGACGATTCAACGCCCCAGATGCTAACCAGGATGGTCGCTTCGACGCCGTATTTTTGCTCGACCGCCCGCAAAGTAGCGGCCCATTGTGCCGATTTCCGCAAGCCGACGCCGATACGGGACGGGGAGGCGAGGCTTGCAAGATAGGGCCCGAACGGTTTGCCGTATTCGGGCGCGTGCCGCATCGCCGCGAGCACGCTGGGGTCGAGCGTAATGCCGACGAAGGCTGTATCGAAAGTCGTTCGCGTGATGCCTTGTTTTTCCGCGTCCACCCGCAGCGCGGCAAGGAACGCCGCGAACGGTTCGCCGTTTTCGCCATGCACGGCGATGCCGCCGCACAGCAGCGCCAGCACCGGCAACGCCGATCGCCACATCATTGCCGCCCCATACGCATTGCCAAGAGGTCGGTCAATCGCCGGGGGCGCGACGGTTTCGCCGGTTATTCGCAAGCAAGTTGACACGGAAACTATTATTTGATTTATTAGTTTCCGTGGAAACTTGTAAGCACGGGAGACTACGATGGACCCGCAGGTGAAGGACGTCATGATCGAAGCGACACGCGCCTCTGACGAAGAGCGCATAACGTTCCCGGAAGTGGTGAAGAAGCTGATGCAAGCCGGCGTCGAGCGCTACCACGCCGATTTGGTGCGCGGCGAGCGGACCTACTACCTGCCGAACGGCGAATCCGAAACGGTGAAAGGCCGTGCGGTGGCAAACGCGCCGGCGCAGGGTTTCTCCGCCGCGGGCGTCGATGCGGCGCTTAAGGCTATCCAGGGCGGCAAGATCCAGTATCGGATATTCTGCCGGCGGATCGCTGAGGCTGGCTGTGTCGGCTACATGGTCTCGCTGGCGAGACAGCGCGCCGTCTATTACGGGCGTGCCGGCGATATCCACGTCGAGTGGTTCTCGGGCGCCAAGCGAGAGGAAGCGGCGTGAGCAAAAGGTCCGCGACGGTGAGCCCGTTGGAAGCGCATCTGGGTTATTGGCTGCGCTTCGTCTCTAACCAGGTGTCGCATTCGTTCAGCGTCAAGCTCGCCGGCCGCGGCATGAGCGTGGCCGAATGGGTAATGATGCGCGAGTTGTACGAGTGCGATGCCATGGCGCCGAGCGCGTTGGCCGAAAGGATCGGCATGACCCGCGGCGGCGTCTCCAAGCTTGCCGACCGTCTTGCCGTCAAAGGAATGCTGACGCGGACCGCGAGCGCCGAGGATCGGCGCTACCAGGCGGTGGCGCTGACCGCGAAGGGGCGCGCCATTCTGCCGAAGCTCGCCGCGCTCGCGGACCAAAATGACGCCGAATTTTTCGCGCACCTGAAGGCAGTCGAGCGCGACAAAATTGCCGACGTCATGCGCGACATCGTCCGCCGTCACGGACTAAAGGCGGTGCCGGTAGACTAGTGCCCATCAGCTAAGCGAAACAAGCCCACCGCCGTGGCGCTCGAGCCGGCCGGCGAGTTCAAGCTCGAGGAGGACCGTGCGCACGACCGACGGTGTAGACTTCGACAGCCGCACCAGATCGTCGATCTGAACCGGCGGTGGGCCGAGCAGGCCAATGATGCGGGCGCGCTCGTCGGGCGCTGGTTCGATGTCGCCGTCGGCCTTTTCCGGCGGCTCGGGCTCGCGCGCCGGCAGCTTTTTCTCCTCCATGATCGGCCGCAGCACGGAGATGACGTCGGCAGCCTCGGTAACCGGCGTCGCGCCCTGCTTGATCAGGCCGTTGGTGCCTTCGGCGCGCGGATCGAGCGGCGAGCCCGGAACCGCAAACACTTCGCGGTCCTGTTCGAGCGCAAACCGCGCCGTGATCAGCGAGCCTGAGCGTTTCCCCGCTTCGACGATGACGACACCTAGCGAGAGCCCCGAAATCAACCGGTTGCGGCGCGGAAAGTCGCGCCCGCGCGGCTCCCAGCCGAGCGGCATTTCGGACAACGCCGCGCCGGCAGGCAGAATGTCGTCGAGCAGGCCGGTCTGCTCGGGCGGATAGACGCGGTCCTGGCCGCCGGCCAACACTGCGATCGCGCCGGTTGCAAGGCTCGCTCCGTGCGTGGCCGCGTCGATGCCGCGGGCGAGCCCGGAGACGATGGCAAATCCGGCCTCGCCAAGCTCGCGCGCCAGCGCCTGGGTGAATTTCTGCCCGGCACCCGACGCATTGCGCGAGCCGACGATCGCCACCATCGGCAGCGACAGCGCCCGCATTT
>CAYVPC010000140.1:0-9456 GCA_964453555.1 uncultured Hyphomicrobiales bacterium
AAGCCGCGGCCGCCAGATCATGACGTCCGAGGGCCGTTTGCTGGACATGGAAGGCCGCGTCTTGGCGCACGGCACATCTACGCTGATTATTCTTGGCAATGGCAAAACGCGCGAAAACGGCGGGAAGGCTTGAGATCAAACGCGTCTACCAGGCGCCGGCCAACGACGACGGCCTGCGCGTTTTGGTGGATCGTTTGTGGCCGCGCGGCCTGACGAAAGACAAGGCGCGCGTCGATCTCTGGCTAAAAGAGATTGCGCCGAGCGATGCGCTGCGGCGGCGCCTTCATGGCCATCCGGAAAAATGGGACGAGTTCGTCACCGCCTATGGTCGCGAACTGACCCAAGAGCCGGCGAACAGCGCTGCGGCTGGTTTGCGCAAAAGGTTTCGCAGTCAGCCGGTCACGCTGCTTTACGCGGCGCGCGACGAGACGCACAACAATGCGGTGGCGCTGAAGGATTGGCTGGAGCGGAGCGGCCGCGCCTAAGCCTCAAAGCACCTGAAAAAACTTGAGCTTCACCGCGTCTGGTTGGCGCTCTCCGGCAGCGACGACGATGTGCTTGGTGATCCAGGCGTAGCGCGCCGCGGCGGTCGTAAAGAAAGTTGCGCCACGGAAATAGTAGCTGCCCGGATCGGCCGGCTGGCCGGCCGCAAGCGCGGCGATAACTTCGGGCGGGCCGTGCCGCAGCGCCAAGTTTCGTACTTCGATGAGTGCGCCGTCGTCGGTCTGCAAACTGTAGCGCGCCTCCAGCTCGGAGACACCATCGCTGCGCAAGACTTGCCAGTCAGCCCCGCCCGGCAGCACGCGGCCGCGCATCTTTGGGCCGGAAAATTCGCCGCCGCTGATCGGCACGATCCGCCGCCCGCCTTTGCCCACATCGCCGAAGTCGAGCGATAGGCCGATGAGCACATGCGCGGCGAAGATAAATTCGAGCGTGGGCGCTGATCCCGCCTCGGCCATGCGATCCTCCCGAAGCGGATTGCGTACCGCTCTGTGGATTTCCGATAATCGGTGGCGTGTATTAGCGTCAAGACGCAAAGCTCGCCGGGGCCATCATGTCAGCAAGCGTCGCCAAGCCCAAACTGTTTCCAACCACGGTTGCCGGCAGCCTGCCGAAGCCGGCATGGCTCGCCGAGCCGAAAAAGCTGTGGGCGCAGTGGCGGCTGCAAGGCGGCGAACTCGAACAAGCAAAGGACGACGCCACGCTGCTCACGCTCAAGCTGCAGGAGGATGCCGGCATCGACATCGTCACCGACGGAGAACAGGCGCGGCAACATTTCGTCCACGGCTTCCTCGAAGCGGTCGAGGGCATCGATTTCGACAAACGCGTCGAGATCGGCATCCGCAACAACCGCTACAAGGCGATGTGTCCGACGGTTACCGGTCCGCTGCGGCTGCGCAAGCGCGTGCATGCGCGCGAAGCTCGCATTGCGCGCGCGCACACCACCCATGATTTGAAATTCACCCTCCCCGGTCCGATGACAATCGTCGACACCGTCGCCGACGCGCATTACGGCGATCGCGTGAAGATGGCGATGGCGTTTGCCGCGCTGCTCAACGACGAAGCCCGCGGATTGGCCACGGACGGCGTTGACGTGATCCAGTTCGATGAGCCGGCCTTCAACGTCTACATGGACGAAGCGGCCGATTGGGGCATCGCAGCGCTGCATCGCGCCATCGATGGTGTGGATGCAACCAGCGCCGTGCACATCTGTTATGGCTACGGCATCCCGGCCAATATCGCGTGGAAGGAAACGCTTGGCACCGAGTGGCGGCAATACGAAAAATTCTTCCCGGCGCTGGCGCTAAGCCGCATCGATCAGGTCTCGGTCGAGTGCATTCATTCGCACGTGCCGCCGAGCGTGCTTGAATTGCTCGACGGCAAGGATGTGCTGGTCGGCGCCATCGATGTCGCCACCGATGCCATCGAAACCCCGGAAGATGTCGCGGACGTAATCGCCCAAGCGGCCAGGCATGTGCCAAAGGAAAAAATCATCGCATGCACGAATTGCGGCATGGCGCCGATGCGGCGCGACGTCGCCGAAAAGAAGCTCACGGCGCTCGCCAAAGGAGCTGCGCTGGCGCGGCAGAAACTCGCCTAGTCAGCGGTCGCTGCGCGACAGCACGTCGATTAATTCGCCGACTTTGCGCCGCTGCTCGCCCTTGTTGCCGGACGCGATCGCGTGTTCGACGCAGTGAGCGACATGGTCGGCGAGTATCTCCTCCTCGGCGCGGCGCAACGCCGCGCGCGCCGCCGAAAGTTGGGTGACGATATCGATGCAATAGCGGTCGTCCTCGACCATGCGCGCAAGCCCACGCACCTGGCCTTCGATCCGCTTCAAGCGCTTGAGCACCGATGTCTTGGCATTCGCCTGCATGACCGCTATATACCCCTCCAGGGTATCTTTTGCAACGGATCAGCCATGCCCGCGCATAGCGCCGAGGCCCTCGCCACCGATCCGGTGTGCGGGATGAGGGTCGATCCGGTTAAAACTCCGCATCGCCGTACGCACAAGGGTCAGGATCACTTCTTCTGCAGCGCCAATTGCCGCAATAAGTTCGTCGCCGATCCGGACAAATACCTCGCCAATACGGCGGCCAAACCGGCAGCGCCGGCGGCGCAGGGCACGATCTACACCTGTCCGATGCATCCACAAATCCGCCAAGTGGGGCCCGGCCATTGCCCCATCTGCGGCATGACATTGGAGCCGGTCAGCGCGGCTGCAGATGCCGGTCCGAATTCCGAACTGGTGGACATGACGCGGCGGTTCTGGGTCGGGCTGGCTCTAACCTTGCCGGTCTTCATCCTAGAAATGGGGGGCCATATCCCCGCGCTTGGCCTGCATCGTATCGTGCCACCGCACATCTCGAACTGGAGTCAATTCGCTCTGTCCACACCGGTCGTCCTGTGGGCGGGCTGGCCGTTCTTCGAACGCGCCTGGGCGTCGGTCACGCATCGCAGCCTGAACATGTTCAGCCTGATCGCGCTGGGGACTGGCGCCGCATATTTCTATAGCGTCTTTGCAACCTTTGCGCCCGGAATGTTCCCCGCCGGTTTCCACGAAATGGGCGGCACGGTTTCCGTCTACTTCGAAGCTGCCGCGGTGATCACCGTTCTTGTATTACTCGGCCAAGTGCTGGAACTGCGCGCCCGCGAGCAGACGGGCGGCGCGATCCGCGCCTTGCTCAATTTGGCGCCAAAAACAGCGCGCCGCCTCACTGGGGACGACGATGAAGAAGTCCCGCTGGTGCTGGTTCAGGTTGGCGATCGTCTTCGCGTACGACCCGGCGACGGCGTGCCTGTGGATGGCGAAGTGCTCGAGGGCAAGGGCGCGGTGAATGAGTCCATGGTCACCGGCGAGTCGATGCCCGCCGCCAAGCGGCCCGGCGACAAGCTTGTCGGCGGGACGGTGAACGGCACCGGCTCGCTTGTCATGCGTGCCGACGCAGTCGGCGCCGACACAATGCTCGCGCGCATCGTGACAATGGTGGCCGAGGCGCAGCGGAGCCGCGCGCCAATTCAGCGAATGGCGGACACTGTGTCGGGCTACTTCGTCCCGGCCGTACTTGCCGTAGCCGTCGTCGCGTTCGTCGTTTGGGCACTTTGGGGTCCTCCCCCAGCGCTTTCTTATGCGCTGATTGCGGCAGTCTCCGTTCTCATCATCGCTTGCCCCTGTGCGCTCGGGCTCGCCACCCCAATGTCGATCGGCGTAGGCGTCGGCAAAGGAGCTGGCGCCGGCGTCCTGATCAAGTCTGCCGAAGCGCTTGAGCTCATGGAGAAGGTTGACACTCTCGTCGTTGATAAGACCGGCACACTCACGGAAGGCAAACCCAAGGTAACGGCCATCATTCCGGCAGCCGGACTGTCGGAGTCCGATGTTTTGTGGCTGGCAGCCAGTCTTGAGCGGTCCAGCGAACACCCTCTCGCGGCGGCCATCGTGACCCCCGCTCGCGATCGCAATGCTTCAATCCAGGAACCCAGGGACTTCGCTTCCGTCACCGGAAAGGGTGTGACCGGAAAAATCGGCGGCAAGAGCCTGGCACTCGGCAATACGAAGCTCATGGCCGATCTCGGCGTCGCGCTCGGCGATCTTGAACGCAAAGCGGACGACCTTCGCAGTGATGGAGCAACAGCGCTGTTTCTCGCGGTAGACGGGAAGGCGGGAGGGGTCATTGCTGTCGCCGACCCGATCAAGTCAACCGCGCAAGCGGCCCTCGATAGCCTGCGGAATTACGGCATACGGATCGTGATGCTGACCGGCGACAACAAGACGACTGCCGAGGCCGTCGCCCGCAAGCTCGGTATCAAAGAAGTCGAATCCGATGTTCTGCCGCAGGACAAGAACCGCGTCGTCAAGAAACTTACAGCTGAGGGCCGCATCGTCGCCATGGCCGGCGATGGGGTGAACGACGCCCCGGCTTTGGCCGAGGCCGCAGTGGGCATCGCCATGGGAACGGGCACTGAAGTCGCGATTCAGAGTGCCGGAATTACTTTGGTGAAGGGTGATCTCGCCGGTATCGCGCGGGCTATAATCTTAAGCCGGTCGACGATGCGCAACATCCGCCAAAATCTGGTATTTGCGTTCGCCTACAATGCGATCGGCATTCCGATTGCCGCAGGCGTCCTCTATCCGGCCTTCGGCGTCCTTCTCAGTCCGATCATTGCCGCGCTGGCGATGTCACTCAGCTCCGTATCGGTGATCGCGAACGCGCTGCGGTTGCGCGCGTTGAAACTTTAGTGCTCCGGCAGCGGGATGAACTCCTTCTCATCGCCGGGAATCAGCGCAAACTTGCCGGTCTTCCATTCCTGCTTAGCCTGCTCGATCCGTTCTTTGCTCGACGACACGAAATTCCACCAAAGATACCGCGGCCCCTCCAGCGCGGCACCGCCGAGGAACATCAACCGCGACGGCTTGGTCGCCGTGACGGTAATGCGGTCGCCGGGGCGAAACACCAAAAGCTGAGGAGCGGCGAATTTGTCGCCCGCGATATCGACTTCGCCCTCGGCGACGTAGATCGCGCGTTCCTCGTGATCGGTATCGAGCGGCGCGCTGGCGCCGGCGTCGAGCAGGACCTCGGCATAAAACCATTCCGAGACCATGCCGACCGGCGACCTCTGTCCGAACGCGGAGCCGGCAATGACGCGGGCACGCACGCCCCTGTCGTCGATGCTGGGCAAAACGGCGGCATCAAAATGCTCGAACAGCGGCGCCATCTCTTCATGCTCGCGCGGCAGCGCGATCCAGCTTTGGATGCCGAACATGCCGCCGCCGGCCGCGCGCATGCTCGCGGGCGTGCGCTCGGAATGGGAGATACCTCGGCCGGCGGTCATCAAATTCATCGCTCCCGGCGTGATCTCCAGGTCGTTGCCTTCGCTGTCGCGGTGCGTGACGCGGCCGTCGAATAAATAGGTCACCGTGGCAAGGCCGATGTGCGGATGCGGACGCACGTCCATTCCTCTCCCGACCATAAGCTGCACCGGTCCCATCTGATCGAAGAAGATGAATGGGCCGATCATCTGGCGCTTTCCATGCGGCAGCGCCCGTCGGACGGAAAAGCCGTCGCCGAGGTCGCGCACGCGCGGGATGATGACCAGTTCGAGTGCGTCGCAGGAATGCTTGTCGCCGAGCACCGGATCCTTGTCGGGCAACCAGCTCATCGCTTTCTCCCCTTAAAGACACGGCAAGACGCCGGGCGCGAATGGCTCCCGCCATCAAGCCATGTATGATAGGGGCGCTCAAGCTGCCATGGTCCCGCTTTCGTCCAAGCTCTCGGTCAAATTCGCATGATTTCAGCGCCTTCGTTGACCAGCGTCGGTCTTCTTCTCGGCTTGAGCCTGTTCCTCGGGCTGGCGTTCGAAGAGTTCTTCGCGGGCACTAATCGGCCCGGCGGTATTCGAACCTTCCCCATGCTCGCCGCCGGGGGCGGAGTACTTTACCTCTTCGATCCGACGCATTTCGTCCCGTTCACCGCTGGCCTCATTGTGCTCGGCGGCTGGCTTGCGATCTTTTATGGCCGTCACATCCGCGAGCAGGACGCAAACACCGAAACGAACTTTGAGCTCATCGTCCCGATGCTCAACGTTCACGCCTATCTCCTCGGCGCCATTGCCCTGGCCCTGCCGCCATGGATCGCGGTGGCATTCACCGTTTCCGCAGTGCTGCTCCTGACCGGCCGGGCAAAACTGCACGCGCTGGCGCGCCGCGTGGAGCTTAAGGAGATCGTCACCGCCGGGGAATTTCTGATTCTGACGGGCATTATCCTGCCGCTGCTGCCAAACATCCCAATAACGACGCTTACCACCATCACACCCCGCCAGGCATGGCTGGCGCTCGTGGTCGTCTGCACGCTGTCCTATGCGAGCTATCTGGCGCAGCGCTACTGGACCGCCGCGGCGCGCGGACTGTGGATGGCGGCGCTCGGGGGCCTCTATTCCTCGACGGCGACGACGGTCGTGCTGGCGCGCCAGGCGAAATCCGATAGCGCCATGCAACGCAACGCCCAAGCCGGCATCACGCTTACAACAGCAATCATGTATTTGCGCATTCTAGCGGTGGTGGCGTTCTTCAATCTGACTTTGGCGCGGGTGCTGGCGCCTTCGCTTTGCTGTTTGTCGCTCGCCGGTCTGGTGATCTGCGCGCTGCAGTACCGCTTCGCAGCAAAGCCGCTGCGGGATGCTAAACCGGCAGTGACTTTGCCGGCCGCCAACGTCAATCCGCTCGAGCTGGGTCCCGCAGCCTTGTTTGCCGTTCTCTTCATCGCCGTGTCGTTTGTGTCGAACTGGGCCAAGGCGCAGTTCGGCACTTCCGGGATCTATACGCTAGCGGCGATCGTCGGCGTGACGGACATCGATCCGTTCGTCCTCAACCTGGCGCAGGGCGGCACATCGGGCATGTCGGACAACGCGCTTGCCGCGGCCATACTGATCGCCGCATCGTCCAATAATATTTTGAAAGCGCTCTACGCCGCGTTTTTCGCCGGCGGGCGGGCGACCGCGGCGAGCGCCGCCGTCCTGGTGCTGCTGGCCGCCGCCGGCGTCGCCCTTGCCGCGGTCATGGTCGGTTTTTAGTTCTGAGCTGTTATTTTGTCGCGGCTTGGGCGTGGCTGAATAACTCGATCATTGCCTTGTTGCGTAGCGCGATGCATGACGGCGATTTAGCGGATGGTCTGATCGCTTTGATAAGCTGGCGGGTTGATGTCGCAATTTTTTTCGGCCGCGGCCCGCCGCAAGACTTTTTCCTCGCCAAGCACGTTTTCGTATTCAGCGCGATAAGAGAGATTGCCGATCAGGACACCGCCGTCGCCTTCGCTTGCCCTGTCCATGAGGTTACGCAACTGGTGTTCCCGGTTGCTTAAGTACACCAAGCGCGGCGCAAAATCCTTGCAATGATAGACGGAATAATGGCCCGGATCGACAATGAATGAGCCCACTCCGTCGCTCATCGAACAGCCGGCGAGCGCAAAGGAGGCGACGGCGCAAACCGCCAGGGCGTGCCGTGCCGGTCGCCAGCAAAGCCCAATGCGAAGCCAAACGCGGTTGCGCGATATCATGAGACTGTCGGCGAGCGCCATTCGATGATGCCATCCCCGCCAAGCCGTTCGCAGCCCCCTGCGCCGCAAATAAGGCAAATGCTTCGGGCTTCGGCGAAGATACGACGATTTAAGACTTTCTGGCACCGCAACGGGCCGCGGAGCGAAAACCGAGAGGCCGACGTAATCAGCCGGTCGCGAATTCCACGCCGATGTTCAATCCAGTGCGCCAAACGACGCGACATTGGCGGCGCGCGCCGCCGTTCCTGGTGAGCAGCAAAATGAAGCGATCCGGCAGACTTTCCTCGCTCTCAAGAAGGAGCCGAGCGCCGGTGTGCGAAATATCGGAAATGGTGCAGGGCCGCGGCTCCGCTCCGTCGACGACGATCTTCGCGGTGTAATGAAATTGCCGACGCGGTCGTTTTCGCAGTTCGGCACGGTTCCGGTAATTTCCCGTTATCACCAAAAAACCCGATGCGCGATTTTTTCGAACATCCACCCTACGAACTGCACGTTAAAGGGCCGTTAAATCGGCGCTAACAGCCCCATTTTTGCGGCATTTCATTGCGATCGGCGGGCGCGCCACCGCCGTCGCACGCTCACATGCGGCTACCAAAGCCCGCCGTATTCGCGCTACGCTTGAGGTGCGCGGAGACAACGCCTCTTGCGCCCCGCGATGCGTGCCCGGCGGCATCCGGCGATGGTTTGATGGAGGAGACCGACATGGAGTTCGAACGCGCGACCCTGGAACTCGATGGCGCCGTCGCGATTTTAAGCATGAACCATCCGGACGTGCTCAACGCAGTGTCGGCGGAGATGATCAAGGGCATGACCGCCGCGCTCGAGACGGTCGCCGCTGCAGACACACGCATCCGATGTCTGGTGCTCACCGGCGCCGGCCGCGCATTCTCGACCGGAGCCAATTTGCAGGGCCGCGGCAACGGCATCGCGCATCGCGGCGCCGGCGCGACGCTGGAAACGCTATTCCACCCTTTCATCCGGCGGTTGCGCGATCTGCCCTATCCGATCATCACCGCCGTCAATGGGCCGGCCGCCGGGGCCGGCATGAGCATTGCGCTATTGGGCGATCTCATCCTGTGTGCGCGCTCGGCTTACTTCCTGCAAGCTTTCCGGCGCATCGGGCTGGTACCTGATTGCGGCTCCACCTGGCTGTTGCCGAGGCTGATCGGACGCGCGCGAGCTCTCGAACTATCGTTGCTTGGGGAACGCTTGCTGGCGGAGACCGCGCTCGTCTGGGGGTTGGTCAATCGCGTATTCGATGATGCGGCCCTGATGCCCGAGGCGCGCAAGCTCGCGCACGATCTTGCTGCCGGACCGACCGCCGCGCTCGGCATGATCCGCCGCTTGTATTGGGAGAGCCCGGAAAATTCATTCGAGCAACAACTCGACCTCGAATGCCGCTCCCAGCGCCTAGCCGGCGCAACAGAGGATTTTCGCGAGGGGGTGACGGCCTTTTTGGAAAAGCGACCTGCCAAATTCCTCGGCACGTGAAGGCTCCGGAGGCCGAAACCCGCGCCAGCCTCTGGCGGTCTGGGTGCCATCCCGCAGAGGGTTTTCTTTAATTCTGGTGCGGACGGCGGGACTCGAACCCGCACAGGGTTTCCCCCAAGGGATTTTAAGTCCCTTGCGTCTACCATTTCGCCACGTCCGCGCGGCGGACAAACTTAAGGAGCCCGCGAAGCGGACCAACATAAACAAGCCCGCGGAGCGGATTCGCAAGGCAGGTCCGCGCGGCGGCACTTGTAGCACCCGTCACGCATCCGCCGGAAGCGACGATGCGTGCGGCGCTCGATTTATTGTTGCTTGCTCTTGGACGCAGTCGGCGTCGGCGACGCCGGGCGGATCGTTCCCCACGGATCGGCCGGCGGTTTCTTGTCGGGGATCTTTTGAACAGCCGCATCGTAGG
>CAYVPC010000141.1:0-9378 GCA_964453555.1 uncultured Hyphomicrobiales bacterium
ACCGCAAGAAGCACGTCTACGACGAGGACATCGAGGCGCTGGTCGACGAGGAGATTGCCACCGCCCAGGACCGCATCAAGCTCGTCTCGCTGTCGGTGATTGCCGGTACGCGCGGGCCGCAGCGCGCCACCATGAAGCTCGACATGGATGGAAAGTCTTTGCTGGAAGAATGCGAGGGCAATGGCCCGGTCGACGCCATTTTCAACTGCATCAAGGCGATGGTGCCGCACGAGGCGGTGCTGGAGCTTTATCAGGTCCATGCCGTGACCGAGGGCACCGATGCGCAGGCGGAGGTCTCGGTGCGCTTGTCCGGCGATGGCCGCGCGGTAACAGCCAAAGGCGCCGACCCGGACACGCTGGTCGCTTCGGCCAAGGCCTATATTGCCGCTCTCAACAAGCTGACGGCGCGGCGGTCGCGCGGCGCGGCGGACGCGATCGCCGTCGGCGAGCGCCGCATCCATTCAACCGACGTGGGGTAAATCTCGTGGCGGTGCGCGCGCCCAATGGCGCGCGCATATCCGCACTGATCATTCCGGCTTGCTCACTACAAAAGTCCGCTCGGCCAGCACGCGGTCTTGATACAGGATCTGCAGGGTCCAGGCGCCGGGAACGATTTCCCAAGCATTGTCGAAGCCGTAGCCGACCACACAGAGTGCGCCGATTTTCATGTCGGGAAATGCGACCCTGGCAGTGCGCAGCAGATCGCCGGTATTCGGATTGCGGATTCCTTGCGGCGGGAATTTCAGCCCAAGGTGAATTGTGACGGCCTGGTCGGCCGGCGTGCCGTCGATACGGAATTCGATGCCGAATTGCGTGCCGACCTTGCCGTCGACGTCGGTTGAGTCGGAAACGAAGCGCCAATCCGATGCCGTGCCGATGGTGCGCGTCGGCGATTCTTGGCCGGCCTCTGCAAGCTTGCTCGTTGTCTGCGCGGTGTAGATCCCGGCGTGGGTGATGGTGACGCCAGTGACGTTCGCGCTTGGTTCGATGACGGTGGGCGTAGGCGTCTGCGCTGCGGCGCTTTCCGCTGCGGCCAGCACACAAAGAACGAGCAATAGCGGACGCATGGGCTCATACCGGATTCGAGGGTGAATCACTCGCCGATTCTCGCCGCTTGGAATCCCGGAAGCAATGCCCTAAATGTGGCTCGCGCGACGGCCGGGCATGCGTAGCTCCGCCGCTGCCGCAAATGGTGAATGTGTGCCTGACCCCGCAATCCCCGGTTAGGGCGCATAGCTCAGTTGGTAGAGCAGCTGACTCTTAATCAGCGGGTCGTAGGTTCGATCCCTACTGCGCCCACCACATTCATCCGACTTAACCGAAGCCTGGCCACGGGCCTCTTGATCTCACCGCACATACAAATATCGAAGAAGGGTATGCCCGACGGCCTCAAGGCTCCTCGGCGAACACTTGTCGATCGTGTCTTCCGTGGTGTTGAACCAGGGGTCGTAATCGAAATCGATGACGAGAAAGCTCGGAATCCCGGCCTCGGTGAGCGCGGTGTGGTCGTCGCTAACCGGATAAGACATTATCGTGCGTGAGAAAGCGGCCGGCGCAATCATCGCGCCGATGCTCCAAAATTTTACCACTTCGCTCATTGCATATGACACGGACGACGGCTCGGGAGACAATTTGAGGCTCTTGTAGCAGACCATGTCGAAGACCACGCCGCTTTCAGGTTTGGTGGCCGGATAGAAATCACCAAGATGCGCGGCAAAGTACGGCGAACCCAGAGCCTTCCAGTGAGGATCGCCGGCGCCCAGCGATTTCGGTCCCTCCTCGCCATCGAAAAAAATCATGTCGATACCAGCGGGGGGCCTCGGCAAATCGCCGAGCGCGCGGGCTGTCTCGAGAAGAACCGCGACGCCCGACGCGGAATTGTTGGCTCCAGGCATGGGAGCGTCGGGGTTCTTCTCGTCACGATACGCCTTCACGATGCTGTCGTAGTGCGTGGCGAGGATGATGCGGTGCGGATTGTCGGGTTCGAGCCTCGCAATGATGTTTGTCATTGCGTGCTCTTTGCCGTCATCGCTGCGATAAATCCAGCGCTGCTCGCCGATGTTATGTAACGGCGTTTTCGCGAGTTCCATCTTGATGTAGTCGATTGTTTTTTGATGGCCCGGCGTATCCAGCGAGCGGGGGGTAAAACGCAACTGCGCCGCGATGTCGCCCATGGCGCGGTCGCCGCTCCAATGTCCAATCGGAATCTCTTTTGATCCGGCGTCGACCTCGGCGGCCTTCGCCAGGTTTGACGATACGGCCTGCAGGCCGGCCGGCAGTACGGTCCACGCCGCAATGACAAGCATCAACAAAAGTCTGCGCGTCACGAAGACCTCTTTCCAACCGGCAAAAAGAGGATGCCCGCGCAGCAGGCGAGCGTAAGCGCATAGAGATAGGTAATGGAGCGCGACCCGATGGTGGGTATCAGCGTAAATGTGGTGAACAAGGTCCCGACCACGTTTCCGAGTGTTGAAATGCCATAAACGAATCCGGCTACTCGGCCGGCCTCCTCGGCCGAGCGGGTGAGAAGGCGCACCGCCACCGGCGAGAACGTCCCGAGCAACGACAACGGGACCAGGAGCAGCGCCGCGCAGGCCAGCAGTATCGGCGAAGGTCCATCGCCCATGGCGTCCAGAATCTGCGACATGATCCGGTCGGCGGTCAGCGGAACGAACGCCAAATAGACGGCGGCGATCAGGATTGCGACCGCAACGATCTTGGGCGAAGGATACCGGTCGACGATTGCCCCGCCGATGAAATAGCCGATGGCAAGCGCGCACAGTACGGTCGAAATCAGGCTGGCCCAGGTGCCTATTCCGCCGCCGAAGTAGGGAAACAAGTAGCGACTGCCGAGCATTTCAAATCCCATCAGAACGCCTCCGACGACGAAGGCGCACAGATATATCGCGATGGACGAGAGGCGGCCCGGCGTCGTCATGGCCATTTTCTGTTGTGCCGCTCGATGGCCTTCAGCGCCTCGACCGGAGCGAAGTCATCGGTCAAAACCTTGGCATGCGGATCGATAGCGCTCTCCGGAGGGTGCGGGTCGATAACGCTGCCGGCGTCGATTTGCGCACGCCAGCGGTCGTCCAGCATGTCGTGTAGGCTATAGCGCAGACCGTAGGCCTTGTTGCGTTCGCGTGCCGTCCGGTCAAGATCATCAATGGTTCGCGGCGGGCCTTCGTAGGCGACGGTAACAATATTGCCGTCGGCCATGTAGAAATCGATTTCCGGAAATACCGCGTTGATCGTCTTCACCGCAGAGTCGAAGAGCATCGTCGTGGGCTCGACGTTCTGAGCCACCACGCCCCCCTCCGCAAGGTGGGCCTTCACGATTTCATAGAACTCTTTGGTCAAAAGATGGAACGGAACAAACGGTCCGCGGTATGCGTCAATCAAAATTATATCGTATTTGTCCTTTGACTCCGTGAGAAAAATGCGGCCGTCGCGATTCGCAACCTGAAAATTCGGCTCATTCTTTATGCCGAAATATTTGCGCGCCAGTTCGATGACGGTCGGGTCGAGTTCAACCGAGGTAACCGCCACGTTCGGCAGGAAACGATGCAGATACCAGGCCGTCCTGCCGCCGCCAAAGCCAATTTCAAGTATTGAGTTGAGGCTCTTCGCATACATCAAGCTGGCGGTCATGAGGCGAGTGTATTCAACCGGCAAATCGCGATCGTCCTGGCTGTTGTAAATGCTCTCGGTGTAAATTCTTCGATTGTAGCCAAACGTCATGCTGACATAAGGGCCTTGCCCATACACATAGATATTGTTGTAGAGCGACTCTCGCGATTCCAGCAGCTTTCGGCCCTCTTGCGCATGCGATGTGGCTCCGGCGATTGCGCCGCCGGCGACGATGACGGCAAATAGCGATTGAACGAGCTTCATCTGCATATCTTGCTGGCTTAGGTGCGGGACGATCTTGTCGCTCTTGGCGAGAGCCGACATGAACGGAGCTTATACCCGAGCGGCTGCGATCCGATCACTTCGACAGTGCCCTGCGTGCTTTAAGGGGTCAAGGTATTCAGCCGCCAGCGATCATTTTGCGGCGAGCTGTTATCGTAGCGGGCTGCTTCCTGCCATTGAACCCTTGCGCCTTTTCTGAAAAGTTATGTTCATGAGGCCGAGCGGTAAAAAATCGGCGCAGGGGGATAAAATGCACGCCACCGCGAAGATCCAGGAACTTCGGCGCGCGACCAATCCGCTGTTCAACGACCGCAAGCTCAAGCTCGGCACTTTTTGCACCAATCTGAACGGCGGCTGCGCGATTAGCACTATCCCCGAGACGCTCAAGATCAGCTGGCCCAACACTGTGCGGCTTGCGCAGATCGCCGACGAGATGGAGCTCGAAGCGCTGGTACCGGTCGGGCGCTGGAAGGGCTTTGGCGGCGTCACAAACTTCAACGGCGCCGGCTTCGAGTGCTTTTCCTGGGCAGCCGGCATCGGCGCCATGACCAAGTATTCCGCCGTGTTCAGCACCGCGCATGTGCCGATGTATCACCCGACGCTGGCGGCGAAGCAGGCGGCGGTAATCGATCACATCAGCAACGGCCGGCATGCGATCAATATCGTCGGCGGGTGGAATCAGGGCGAGCTCGATATGTTCGGGGCGCGCATGCAGGACCACAAGGACCGTTACGCGCGGGCGGCCGAGTGGATCGAAGTCATGATCGGCTTGTGGACGTGCGAGGAGGATTTCACCTACGAGGGCAAGTTTTATCAGGTGAAGAAGGGCGAGCTGGCGCCGAAGCCGATCCAGCAGCCTTATCCGGCGATCATGAACGCCGGCGGCTCGGAGCAGGGCCAGCATTTTTCCGCCAAATATTCTGACATCGCTTTCATCCAGTTCGACAAGCACGATCTCGATTTCGCGCGCTCGAAAGTGGAGAAGTACCGGAAGCTCGCGCGCGAGGAATACGGCCGCGACATCCAGATCTGGAGCTTCGGCTATGTCGTGCAGCGCGAGACCGAGAAGGAGGCCAAGGATTTCCTGCACTATTACGTGCACGAGAAGGGAGACTGGGTGGCGGCGGAGAATCTGATGAAGCTTTTGGGTATCGGCTCGCTCGCCGTCGAGGACTTCCGTAAGCTTCAAGCGCATTTCATGGCGGGCTGGGGCGCGTTCCCCCTGGTCGGTACCAAGGAGCAGGTGGTCGAGGGACTGGCCAATCTGTCCAAGGTCGGCATCGACGGCGCACTGTTGTCCTGGCCGATCTACGAAGCGGGCATGCTCGACTTCCAGAAGAATACGCTGCCGCTGCTCAAGCAGGCCGGACTGCGTTAGCGCTCGTGGCCGGCGTAACATAAGAGCATGGCCGAGGACGCCGACGTCATCATCGTTGGAGCAGGGCTTGCAGGCCTGGTCGCAGCGGCCGAACTGCTCGATGCCGGCAGGAAAATCATAGTCGTCGACCAGGAGCCGGAGCAATCGCTCGGCGGACAGGCGTTCTGGTCGCTCGGCGGTATCTTCCTGGTCGACTCGCCCGAACAGAGGCGGCTCGGCATCCGCGACTCGCACGATCTTGCGCTGCAAGACTGGCTCGGCACCGCGGCATTCGACCGCGCCGAGGATTATTGGCCGCGCAAGTGGGCCGAGGCTTATGTCGCCTTCGCTGCCGGCGAAAAGCGCGCGTGGCTGCGCGAACGCGGGCTTCGCTTCTTTCCGGTGGTTGGCTGGGCCGAGCGCGGCGGCGACAACGCGACAGGCCACGGCAATTCACTGCCGCGGTTTCATCTGACCTGGGGAACCGGGCCGGGAGTGATCGAGCCGTTCGTACAGCGCGTGCGAGAGGGCGTGCGGCTAGGCCTGGTCACCTTCAAGTTCCGCCATCGCGTCAACGCGCTGACAAAATCGGGCGGAGTAATCGACGGCGTGCAAGGCGATATTCTCGCGCAGAGCAACGTCGAGCGCGGACAAAAGAGTACGCGCGACGTTAACGGCGCGTTCGAGCTCAGGGCGCAGGCAGTGATTGTCGCGTCCGGCGGCATCGGCGCCAATCACGATCTCGTCCGCAATAACTGGCCGCAGCGGCTCGGCCCGGCGCCCAAGCGCATGATCACCGGCGTGCCGGATTACGTCGATGGCCGCATGCTGGCGATTGCCGAAGCCGCCGGCGGCGCCGTCATCAATCGTGATCGCATGTGGCATTACGTTGAGGGGATCAAGAACTTCGCGCCGATCTGGACCGACCACGCCATCCGCATCCTGCCCGGGCCGTCATCGCTCTGGCTCGATGCGCGCGGGCGGCGGCTGCCGGCGCCGCTTTATCCCGGCTTCGATACGTTACGCACGCTCAAATATATTATGGAGACCGGTTACGATTATTCCTGGTTTATCCTGACGCACAAAATCGTCGCGAAGGAATTCGCGCTGTCGGGCTCCGAGCAGAACCCGGACTTCACCAGCAAGAGTTGGCGTCAGGTGATCCGCCGCGCCCGCGCGGGCATTCCCGGTCCGGTCCGGGCATTCATGGACAAAGGCGAGGACTTCATCGTCGAGCCCGATCTGGCGCGGCTGGTTGCCCGCATGAATGCGCTCACCGGCGAACCGTTGCTCAAGCTTGAAAATGTCCAGCGCGAAATCGCCGCGCGCGATCGCGAACTCGACAATCCGTTCGGCAAGGATGCGCAGATTGCCGCTATTCGCACCGCCCGCCGCTATATCGGCGACCGGCTCATCCGCGTGGCGCGCCCCCACCGGCTCCTCGATCCCGCGGCCGGCCCGCTGATCGCGGTGCGGCTGAACATCCTCACGCGCAAGACGCTTGGCGGCTTGCAGACCGATCTCGACAGCTGCGTTATCGACGCCGACGGTCAGCCGGTGCCGGGCCTCTACGCGGCTGGCGAGGTGGCGGGCTTCGGCGGCGGCGGCGTGCATGGTTACGCCGCGCTGGAGGGGACATTCCTCGGCGGTTGTATCTTCTCCGGCCGCGCGGCTGGCCGCGCTGCGGCGCGACGCGTGGCCTAGAGGACGATTTTCAGCGCCTGCTCCGCCGCCTCGGCGACGCCGATGTCGCCGGCCGCGGCTTTTTTCACGAGTTCTTCCATTGGGCCGTCCGTCAAATCGCGCAGGCGACCGCCGATCATGCGGCCGGCGGCCTGGGCGATCAGCCGCCGCATGCGCCGTTCGCGGTTTTTCGTTTTATTGCCGGCGCGGGCGGCGAGCAGGGTGTCGATCGTTGCCGATAGGTTCTCGATGCCTGTGTCCTTGGTCGCCACAGTCTCGATGATGGAAATGTCGTGACGGTCGCGCCGCAGCTTGAGCATGTCCCGCAACTGCTTGGTCGTGCGCTGCGCCAGCGGCAGATCGGCCTTGTTGACCACCAGCACATCGGCGATCTCGAGCACGCCCGCTTTCATTGCCTGCACGTCGTCGCCCATGTTGGGCGCGTTCACCACCACGCAGATGTCGGCGATCTCGGCCACTTCGACCTCCGACTGGCCGGTGCCGACGGTCTCGACAATGACCAAATCGCGGCCGGCGGCGTCCATCACATCGACGACGCGGTGGATGCTCTCAGACAGACCGCCGAGATGGCCGCGTGAGGCCACCGAGCGGATGAACACGTCCGGATCGAGCGCATGCCGCCGCATGCGCACGCGGTCGCCGAGAATGGCGCCGCCGAAAATCGGGCTCGACGGATCGACCGCGGCGACGGCGACTTTGCGACCGGCCTTACGGAGCACGGCGATGTAGCCGTCGATCAGGGTCGATTTGCCGGCGCCCGGCGCACCCGTGAAGCCGACGACCGCGGCGCGTCCGGTCCTGGCGCACACGCGCCGATGCACGAGATCGGCGGCCGGGCCGCCCGCTTCCATCAGACTGATGCATTTGGCGAGCGTCGCCGCATCGCCGGCAGCGAGCCGGTCGAGAATGTCGTCCGACGATGCCGGCGCTTCGCGCGCCGGCGCGGCCTTAGACGACGACAAGGGGATGCCCAAAGCCGAGCTCCTCGCGCAGCAGGCTCACGATTTCGCCGTGAGTGACGCCGACCTCCGCCGCTTCGACGATCCGCTCGTAAATATTCTCGCGGCTGTCGCCGGCGGCGCGCTTGAGCGCGTCGAGCGCCCGGCGCACATCGCCCTGCCCCCGCTCCGCTTTGTAGGCGACAAAGCGCGCGACATGCTGCTGCATGCGCTCGAAATCCGGCCGCTCGGTCGGCTCGCCGACATGGGCAACATTGTCAGCCTGATAGCAATTAACGCCAATGACCTTCTCCTCGCCGCTCTCGACCTTTTCCTGGAAGGCCAGCGCGGATTGGCCGATCATCGCCTGGATCAGGCCGGCTTCGGCGGCATTGTACATGCCGCCGGCGTCGTCGATCTTGCCGATCAGCGCCGTCATCTCGTGCTCCATCTGATCGGTCAGCGTCTCGACGTAGTAGGAACCGCCGAGCGGATCGATAACGTCGCAGAGATGCGCTTCCTCGCGCAGGATATTCTGCGTGGCGACCGCGATGCGGGCGGTCTCCTCGGTCGGGGTGGTGATTGCTTCGTCGTAAGCGTCGGTGTGCAGCGACTGCAGCCCGCTCATGATGCCGGCCATCGCCTGCACCGCGACGCGGGCGACGTTGTTCAACGGCTGTTGCACGGTGAGATCGACGCCGGAGGTCTGGCCGTGGAATTTGAAGCGCCACGAGCCCGGATCCTTGGCGCCGAGGCGCTCGCGCGCAAGCCGCGCCCAGATGCGCCGGCCGGCGCGGAATTTGGCGACCTCCTCGAAGAAGCTGATCGAAATGTCGAAGAAAAAGGTGAAGCGCCGCAGTACGTGGTCGATGTCCATGCCGCGGTCGATGCAGTCTTGCGCGTATTGCAGGGCGGTCGAGATGGTGAACGCCATGGTCTCAACCGGCGTCGCTCCGGCCTGCTGCATGTGCTGGCCGACGACCGACACCGGATTCCAGCCCGGCACATGCGTGCGGCAGAACTCGATGTGGTCGAGCAGGACGCGCCGCGCGCCGGGCAGCGACAGCCGGTAGAACATGTGGTTGGCGATGAAATGCGAAATGTAGTCGCTCTGGTTCGAGGTGCCGGTGATCGAAGTCCACGGGATGCCGCGCCGCTTGGCGACCGCAAGCAGGAAAGCGAGCAGCGTGAACGGGGAAGGGTCGTTCATCGCGGTCGAGATCTTGCCCAGCGGCACGGCCTCCAGCGCCCGGTCCATGTGATCGGTGGTGTTGATCACGGTGCCGCAGGTGCCGAGCAGGAGCGGGTCGACCTCGTCGCAGTCGATGCCGCGGAAGCCGGAGTTGCACGGCAACAGGCTGATCGCGGTGGCGCCGGCGTCGAGAATGACGCGCACGCGCTTGTTGTAATCTTCTGGCGTGCCGAGCCCGATCAATTGCCGCTGCGTCCAGGTGCGGCCGCGATGCATGG
>CAYVPC010000142.1:0-9377 GCA_964453555.1 uncultured Hyphomicrobiales bacterium
CGATCATGATGACGACATCGGCTGCCATCCTCGGCGCGGTCCCGCTGGCGCTGAGTTTCGGCAACGGCGGAGAGATCAGGCGCCCGCTCGGCATCGCGATCGTCGGCGGGCTGATCATCAGCCAATTGCTGACGCTCTATACGACGCCGGTGCTCTATCTCTATCTCGACCGCCTCAGCGGATGGTGGCTGCGCACGCGGCAACGGTTGCTGGGCCGACCGCCGGAGCCCTTCGGCGCTCCCGCCGAGTAGACTTGGCGCTTAGCGAATGTGAATCGGCTTTCGGCTGTAGCAACAGGGACTCGCCCACCGCCAATGCGCCGGGCGCAACGTGGCGAGTAGCTGCATGACATCGGTACGCGACTTGACGATGATCGGCACCTTGTAGCCGTCGTCGGCATCGGGGTCCGCCTCCAGGTAAGCGGTGCGGTTTTCCAGCGCGTAGATAGCGGCGTGGGTCGCACGCCAGTGGCCGTGGCCGCTGTGCCACAGTGATTTGGCGGAGGCGGGCGACACGCCAGGGGCGAAAAGCAGCGCCACACAAGCGAAAACGGCAAGAATGGTAGCCCTGTCCGGCATGGCCTTGCTCCTTCGCAGCGGCGCGATGATAACTGTGGCGCGATGCAAAAGAAAAGACGGGCGACGAGAAATCTTTCAAAACCCTGCCGGCGCCGGCGCGCGAATGCCCTTCAGCCAGGAGCGAATGACCGATGAGCGACCGCTACTTCGAGGATTTCGTTGTCGGAGAAGTCGACCGGCCGAGCGACCGGGTTCGGGTCGACAAGGACGAAATCATTGCCTTCGCCAAGAAGTTCGATCCGCAGCCTTTTCATCTCGACGACGATGCCGCACGCCGATCGATCTTCGGAAGACTGGTCGCAAGCGGCTGGCACACCGCCGCTCTGACCATGAGCCTCGTCGCCCGGAGTGAATATCGCGCCGCCACCGGCACGGTCGGCCTCGGTTTCGACGGGTTACGTTGGCCGATTCCGGTCTATCCCGGCGATGAACTTCGCATCGAAAGCGAGGTGATCGAGATGCGCCCGTCCAAGTCGCGGCCCGATCGCGGACTACTGAAAATCCGGACGCGAACCCTCAATCAGGACGGTCAAGTGGTGCAGGAGCTCATCGCCAACGCCATGGTGCCGCGACGACCGGCGGCACAAAAGGGATAAAATTGGCTTGGTCGCAAGCACTTTATCGGGTGCGCCAAACGCGCCAGAATGCGATGCCCGATGCCGGGGGAGACTCAGGGAGATTGATCGATGCGTGTTGAGGCGCTGTCCGGCTGGACCACGGAACAAAAGCACGTTGTCGCGGCAAGCTTCCTCGGCTGGACGCTCGACGCCTTCGATTTCTTCCTCATGGTGTTCGTGCTCAAGGACATCGCGGCGGAATTCGAGACCGACGTCACTAAGGTCACCATTGCCATCTTGCTGACGCTGGCGATGCGGCCGATCGGCGCGTTCCTGTTCGGGCGCGCCGCCGACCGCTGGGGCCGGCGTCCGACCCTGATGGTGGACGTGCTGTTCTATTCCGCTATCGAATTTGCCTCCGGCTTTGCGCCCAGCCTGACGGCGCTGCTGGTCCTGCGCGCTGTCTACGGCATCGCCATGGGCGGCGAGTGGGGCGTCGGCGCGTCTTTGACCATGGAATCCATCCCCCCGCACGCCAGAGGGTTCGTATCCGGCCTGCTGCAATCCGGCTATCCGTTCGGATATTTTCTTGCGTCGATCGTCTATGGATTATTCTTCCAGTACATCGGCTGGCGCGGCATGTTCATGGTCGGCGTTCTGCCGGCGCTGCTGGTCTTGTATATCCGGCGCACCGTGCCCGAATCGCCGAGCTGGAAACCCTCAACGAGCCGCAACAGCAACACCTGGACGCTGCTCAAATCGCACTGGCGGCTCGGCATCTACGCGGTCCTGCTCATGACCGCCTTCAACTTCTTCAGCCACGGCACTCAGGACCTTTATCCGACCTTCCTGCAAGTGCAACATGGGTTCTCGCCGCACGAGGTCGGCCTGATCGCCGTCATCTACAATATCGGCGCCATCATCGGCGGCATCTCATTCGGCTCTTTGTCCGAGCGCTTCGGCAGACGCCGCATGATCATCACCGCTTCCGTGCTGTCGCTGGTCGTGTTGCCGCTCTGGGCGTTTGCCGCGACCGCCGTGTGGCTCGCAGTTGGTGCGTTTTTAATGCAGGTGATGGTACAGGGCGCCTGGGGCGTGGTGCCGGTGCATCTAAACGAGTTGTCGCCAGATGAGGCACGCGGCACGTTTCCGGGTTTCACCTATCAGCTTGGTAACTTGATCGCGTCGGTCAACGCCACGCTGCAAGCCGCTATCGCAATGCACTACGGTAACAACTATGCCATCGGGCTAGCGGTCGTGGCTGGCGTGATCGCCGTCGTGATCGCCATACTCACGGCGCTGGGGACCGAAGCCAAGGGCATCGTCTTCGGAACCGGCGTCAATCCGGATGGAGCGGTAAAACCCCTGCCTTCCAGCTGACGCGTCGGCGGACGTGCAGCTATCGACCTTGCATTCAGCCGTCACCGTTCCGGTCTAACCTTAACGAAGCCCGAAACAATCTAGAGGAGGCGTGGATGTCTCATACGGTAGCGGATCTCCTCGTCGGCGTGCTCGAGCAGATCGGCGTCAAGCATATTTTCGGATTGATCGGCGACTCGCTCAACCCGCTCGCCGACGCGGTTCGGCGCAGCAACATCGACTGGATCGGCGTCCGCCACGAGGAAGGTGCCGCGCTTGCCGCCGCCGGCCAGGCCAAGCTTACCGGCCGGCTCGCGGTGTGCTGCGGCACCACCGGCCCCGGCAGCACGCACCTCGTCGCCGGCTTATATGAAGCGTCCCGCGATCACGCGCCCGTCCTCGCCCTCTCGGGCGACATGCCGCGCAAGATGCACGGCACCGACTTTATCCAAACCACCGAGCCCGACCTGCTATTTCGCGACGTTTCGCTCTATACGCAAACCCTGTCGTCGCCGGAACAAGCGCCAGCCGTCATCCATCAGGCGATCTCCGCCGCTTACGCCGGACGTGGCGTCGCCCACCTGACCGTGCCGCAGGATATTTTCGAGGCGAAGACGGATGGCGCCGTGTCGAGCGTCGCGACCCTCAAGCCGCGGCCCGAGATCGTTGCAAGCGCCGAGGACGTCGCCGGCATGGCCCGTCGGATCGACGAGGCGAGCCGCGTCGTCATCATGTGCGGCGCCGGTTGTCAGGGTGCGGCCGAGGAACTGCGCGCGCTTTCGGACCGGCTCAAGGCGCCGCTCATTCATACCGTCAAGGGCAAGGACATCCTGCCGTATAACGATCCGCGCTGGATGGGCGGCATCGGCATGATCGGCACCAAGGCGGTCTACAACGCGGTGATGCGTTGCGACCTGCTGCTGATGCTCGGCACCGATTATCCATATTCGGAATTCCTACCGCATAAGGGTGGCGTCATCCAGGTCGATGACCGGGCGCATGTCCTCGGGCGGCGGGCGCCAACCGCGCTGGGGATCGTCGCCTCGGTTCGGCCGACACTCAAGCAGCTGATTGGTAAGGTCGCCGCCAAGGCCGATACCAAATTCCTGGATGCAGTGACCGAAGAGCGCCGGAAGTGGGATGTGATGCTGGACAGGCAGTCGGATCCGGCGCGAACCACGGATCGCATTCATCCGCAGGCCGTGGCCCGGGCCGTCAGCGATCTTGCCAAGCGCGACGCCGTGTTCACCTTGGATACCGGGCTCAACACGCTATGGTCCGCCAATTGGATCCGCCAAAGCGGTTCGCAACGGATCATCGGCTCGTTTAACAATGCCGCGGTGGGAACGGCGCTCGGTCAAGCCAACGGCATCCAGGCGCTCGATGGTTCGCGCCAGGTGATCGCGCTTTGTGGCGACGGCGGCTTCAACATGCTGATGTGCGAGTTCCTGACCGCCGTCCATCACAAGCTGCCCGTGAAAGTCATTGTCTACAACAACTCGGCCTTTGGACTGATAACGTTCGAAGCAGAGAGTATCGGCTTGCCCGCCTACAAGAAGGGCATCGAATTCCCCAATCCCGATTTCTGCGCGCTGGCGCGCGCTTGCGGCGGCCACGGTTTTAGGGCCACCAAACCCGGAGAACTGCATGCCCAGATCAACGAGGCGCTCAGCGTCGAGGGTCCGGCAATCGTCGATTGCGTGGTGGCGCCCGACGAGATGCCAAACTTTCCACACCTCGATCTCGATAAGATCGGCCACTATGCAATCGCAAAGATCAAGGAAGCGGTGATTGCCGTGACTGGTCCGTGACGGCGCCGCGAGCGCCGATTATTTGAATTACGCAGCAATAACGTTTCCCTGCCCGGACGGCGGTGATGAACGAACCGAGCGAAAGGATCGTCGAGACCGCGCTCAACGGTTACGAGCTGTTGAACGATCCGCTGCTAAACAAAGGCACGGCGTTCACCGAACTCGAACGAGACGAATTCAATCTGCACGGCCTGTTGCCGCCTTACGTGACGCCGCTCTATTTGCAAGTCGAGCGGCGGCTCGACGCCTTCCGCGGGCTCGACAGCGACCTGCAAAAATATGTGTTTCTGCGCGGTTCGCAGGACACCAACGAGACCTTGTTTTACGCGTTGCTCACCCGGCACATCGAAGAGCTGATGCCGATCGTCTATACGCCGACGGTGGGGCTCGGTTGCCAGCAATTCAGCCGCATTTTTCGCAAACCGCGCGGGCTGTTCTTGAGTTTTCCGCTCAAGGATCGCATCGGAAGCATTCTGCGCAATCCGCGATTCGACGACGTCGAGGTTATTGTGGTGAGCGACGGCGAGCGCATCCTCGGCTTGGGAGACCAGGGCGCCGGCGGCATGGGCATACCGATCGGCAAGCTGTCACTCTACACCGCCTGTGCCGGGATACAACCATCAACCACTCTGCCGGTGCTGCTCGACGTCGGAACTGACAACAAAGCGCTCCTGACCGACCCGCTTTATATCGGCTGGCGGCATGAGCGCATGCGCGGCGCCGCCTACGACGATTTCGTCGCGGCATTTGTCGATGCCGTGCGCGCGCGCTGGCCGCATGTTCTGCTGCACTGGGAAGATTTTGCGATCGGCAACGCCAACCGGCTGCTGGCGCGCTATCGCGACCGGCTTTGCAGCTTCAACGACGACATCCAGGGTACCGCCGCAATCGCCGTCGGCGCTATCCTCAGCGCCATCAACGTCACCGGGGTGCCACTTACAGAACAACGCGTGGCGGTGGTAGGCGCCGGCTCGGCGGGAACCGGCATCAGCGCCCTTCTTCTTCGCGCCATGGTCGATGCGGGCTTAAGCGAGCACGAGGCTCGCGGCCGGTTTTACCTCGTCGATCGCGACGGCCTCCTGATCGAAGGCATGGCCGGATTGCAGCCGTTTCAGGTACCATTTGCCCAAAGCCGCGACCGGATCGCCGGCTGGACGCTGACGGCCGCACTTCGCGTCGAACTCGCCGACGTCGTTGGCAACGCGCATCCCACCGTGCTGATCGGCACATCTGGGCAGGCCGATGCCTTCGCCGAACCGGCGGTGCGCACGATGGCCGCGCATGTGCGACGGCCGGTGATTTTCCCGCTGTCCAATCCGACCCAGCGGAGCGAAGCCACGCCGCAGGACCTGCTCGACTGGACCGACGGGTGCGCGATTATCGGCACCGGCAGCCCCTTCCCGCCCATTTCCCGCGACGGCCGCCCATTCCGCATCGACCAGACCAACAACGCTTACGTCTATCCCGGCGTCGGTCTCGGGGCGATCGCCGCCAAGGCAAGCCGCATCTCGGACAAAATGTTTCTCGCGGCGGCGCGCACGATCGCCGAAATGTCGCCAGCGAGACGCGACCCGCACGCCAATCTGCTGCCGCCGCTGACGGAGCTGCGCAAGGTTTCGCTCCAGGTGGCGATTGCGGTAGCCGGCGCTGCCGTGCAGGAAGGCTTGACGCCGCCCCTCGCTGCCGGAGATATCGCATCGGTGGTCAAATCGCTGATGTGGGAACCGCTTTACGCGACCTATCGGCTGGTGCCGCGCTAGTCCGGCGAAAGCCTGCTCTAATGCCCGGCCATGTGGCGGCCGATTTCAGTGAGATCGGCTTCGCTGGCGCGCGCTTCGTAGACGAGCGAACCGTGGAACATCACGACGATACGGTCGGAAAGCTCCAACAGCTCGTCGAGGTCTTCGCTGACCAGGAGAACCGCCGCGCCGCGGTTACGCGCCGCCATGATCTCGGCGTGGATTTGCGCCACCGCGGCAAAATCGAGCCCGAAGCACGGATTGGCCGCCACCAGGATGTCGACTTCGCCCGAAAGTTCGCGCGCCAGCACCGTGCGCTGCACATTGCCGCCGGATAATTCGCCGATCGGGGAATCGTCGGTGCGGGTCTTGATTTTGTAGAGGCCGATCTTGCGCAGAGCGTTTTCATGGAATTTCGCGCGATTGAGCCACCAGCCGCCGGACGCAAACGGCGCCCGATCGAATTCGCGAAACGCGAGATTGTCAGCGACGCTCATGCGCGCGACGCAGGCGTTCTTCAGCGGCTCCTCCGGCAAAACCGATAAATGGTTATCGCGCATCTCGTCGCGGCTGGCGTGATAACGCCCGCCTTGCAGATAAATCGCGCCGCTTTCGGCTTCGCGCTGGCCGGCAAGCACTTCGATCAGCTGGCGCTGCCCGTTGCCCGAAACGCCGGCGACGCCGACGATCTCGCCGCCGCGGATCGATAACGATACGTCGTGCACGGCCGGCTGGCCGCCATCGTTGAGCGCGTTCAGCTTCTCGATCTTGAGCCGCGGCTCGCCGAACTCGCCGGTCCGCGGCGGCTGTACCGTCAATTCCTCGGCGCCGATCATGGTGCGCGCCATGGCGTCGGGGGTCAAATCCTTGACCAGCCCGTGCCCGGCCAATTTGCCCCGCCGCAGGATCGTCACTTCGTCGGCGAACGCCATGACTTCGCGGAATTTGTGGGTGATCATCAGAATAGTGAGAATCCCGCTCGCCACCATGCCGCGCAGCATGCCGAGCACTTCGTCGGCCTCGCCGGGCGTGAGGACCGAAGTCGGCTCGTCGAGAATAAGGAAGCGGCGCTGGAGATAGAGCTGTTTGAGGATTTCGCATTTCTGCCGCTCGCCCGCGGAAATCGCCGAGACCTTCGCGTTCAACGGCACGCGAAACGGCATGCGGGAAAGGAACTCTTCCAGCACCTTCCGCTCCTTCGTCCAATCCACCACCGCCGGGACATGGTCGCGCGCCAGCACAAAGTTCTCGGCTACCGTCATCGCCGGCACCGAGGTGAAATGCTGATAGACCATGCCAAGACCGAGCGCGTGCGCCGCGCGCGGATTGCCGATGATCTCCTGACGGTCGTCGATCATCAACTCGCCGTCATCGGCCTGGTAATAGCCCATGATGCACTTCACGAGCGTCGATTTGCCGGCGCCGTTTTCGCCCAGCAAAGCGTGAAAGCTTCCAGGCGTGACTTTGAGCGATACCTTGTCCAGCGCCGCGAACTCGCCGAAGCGCTTGGTCATGTTGATCGCTTCGACCCCGAACGTCTTTTTCGACGCCGTCGGCGATGGCAACCCGACGGGGGGGATCAGTCTTGCCATCTCGGTCACGAAATGACCTCGATGAATTTTGCCGAATCCGACACGGCGCCGAACACGCCGCCCTGCATCTTGATCATCTTGATGGCGTGCTCGTGATTACTTTTGTCGGTCGCGCCGCAACAATCCTCCAGCAGCAGGCATTCAAAGCCGCGATCGTTGGCTTCGCGCATGGTGGTATGCACGCACACGTCGGTGGTAATGCCGGTGAGGACGATGTTGTCGATGCCGCGCAGCCGCAACATCAATTCGAGATCGGTGGCGCAGAAGGAGCCCTTGCCCGGCTTGTCGATGATCGGCTCGCCTTCGCGCGGACTGAGCTCGCCGATGATTTCCCAGCCCGGCTCGCCGCGCACCAGGATACGGCCGCACGGGCCCGGATCGCCGATGCCGGCGCCGATCTGGCGCGAGCGCCAGCGCTTGTTATCCGGCAGGTCGGCAAGGTCAGGGCGATGGCCCTCGCGGGTGTGAATAATATGAAAGCCTTTGGCGCGCGCGGCGACGAGGGTGCGCTTAATCGGCTCGATCGGCGCGCGGGTCAGCGAAAGGTCGTAGCCCATCTTGTCGACGTAACCGCCGACGCCGCAGAAGTCGGTCTGCATGTCGATGATGATGAGCGCGGTGTTTTGCGGGCGGAGATCGCCGTTATAGGGCCAGAGATAGGGATCGGCGGCGACGTAGCGCTCTGCCGCATTGTTCTCTTTGCGTGCCGGTTGAGCCATGACTTACCTCTTGAGCCTCACCTGGTAATGGACAACTCCGCCGGCGCGCCGATCAACGTGCGCTTGGGCGAGCAGGTCGCGATCATGATCAGCAAAGTCAGAATATAGGGCGCGGCATTGAACAGATGATAGCCGTGGCTATACCCCACCGATTGCAGCGCCGGTCCGAGTGCCGCGGCGCCGCCGAACAGAATCGACGCGCCAAGGCAAAGCATGGGATTCCAGCGCGCAAAGATGACCAGCGCCACCGCGGTGATGCCCTGGCCGCTCGACAAGCCCTCGTTCCAGCTGCCGGGATAATAGAGTGACAGGAACGAGCCGCCGATGCCGGCCAGGAAGCCGCCGAACATGGTGGCGCGCAGCCGGATAAAATTGACCGAATAGCCCATTGCCAGCGCCGCGTCGGCGCTTTCGCCCGCGGTGCGTATGATCAGGCCCCAGCGGGTGGTCCGCAGCGCCCACACCAGGACCGGCGCCAGCGCTACGCCGATGAGAAACAGCACATTGATGCTTAAAGCGGCTCGTAATTGCGGAATGTCAGTCCACCAACCAAGCTCGATCGAGGGCAGCCGCGGCGCGGTGGGCTCGATCAGCGGCTTACCGAGATAAAACGCCAAGCCCACACCGAACAGCATAAGCGCAATACCGACGGCAATGTCGTTGACCCGCGGCAGCCCGCAAATTCCGGCGTGCAATGCGCCCATTCCCGCCCCGGTGATGCCCGCGGCAAGCACGCCGAGCCAGGGCGAGCCGGTGAGATAGGAGATGCCGTAGCCCGCCATCGCGCCCATCACCAGCGTGCCTTCGAGACCGAGGTTGATGCGACCGCTCCGTTCGGTGATGCACTCGCCAAGACTGACAAAGATAAATGGCGTGGAAACACGCACAGCGCCGCCGAGCACCGCGACTGGCACCGTCCACAAACCGATGTCGCCCGCGCCCGCCATGTCAGGATGCCTTGTCCTTGAAAAAGCTCCAGCGGCCGTAAAGCGTGTCGCTGGCCAACACCATGACAAAGATCA
>CAYVPC010000143.1:0-9353 GCA_964453555.1 uncultured Hyphomicrobiales bacterium
GCTGCGACCTCATCGTCAAGGGCGCTTACACCCAAAGCCGCCTGCGCCAGATGATCTTCGGCGGCACCACCCGGCACATCCTGGCCAACGCCAAGCTGCCAGTGCTGATGGCGCATTGAGCGCTATCTCAAATCCTTGCGGATGATCTTGCCGACATTGCTCTTGGGCAGGCTGTCGATGAACACGATCGTCTTCGGCACCTTGTAGCCGGCGAGCCGCTCGCGCGCGAATTTCGCCAGCTCCGCTTCGGTGACCGCCGGGTCGCGCTTGACCGCGAACAGCTTGACCGATTGCCCGGTGTGCGCATCGGCAACCCCGATGACGGCGGCTTCCAGCACGCCCGGATGCTGCACCATCACGTCTTCCACCTCGTTCGGGAACACCTTGAAGCCGGAGACATTGATCATGTCCTTCTTGCGGTCGAGGATTTTCAGAAATCCCTGCGCGTCGAAGGCGCCGATATCGCCGGTGTCGAGCCAGCCGTCGGCGGTCAGAACGAGCGCGGTTTCGTCGGGACGCTGCCAATAGCCCTGCATGACCTGAGGGCCGCGCACCCAGATTTCGCCGGCTTCGCCGGTGGGGAGGCCGTCGCCGCGGTCGTCGCGGATGGCGACTTCGGTCGAGGGCACCGGCAGGCCGACCGTGCCGAGCTTCGGCGCGGGGACCGGATTGATGCACACCACCGGCGACGCCTCGGTGAGGCCGTAGCCTTCCACCAGCTTGGTGCCGGTGATCTCCTGCCAGCGGGTGGCGACCGCGCTTTGCACCGCAGCGCCACCGCCGACCGCAAAGCTCATTTTGCTGAAATCGAGCGCGGCGAATTGCGGATTGTTGATCAGCGCGTTGAACAGCGTGTTGACGCCGGTCATGGTGGTGACCTGCGCGCGCCGCATCGTCTTGATCAGTCCCTTGATGTCGCGCGGATCGGGCACCAGCACGCTCAGGCCGCCCATCAGCGCGAAAGCGAGCAGGTTCGCCGTCAGCGAGAAGATATGATAGAGCGGCAGCGGGGTGAGCACCGATCCCCTCTCCTCCACGATGAACGGCGCGATCACGGCGCGGCACTGCAAGGTGTTGGCGACCAGGTTGCGATGGGTCAGCACGGCGCCCTTCGGCACGCCGGTCGTTCCGCCGGTATATTGCAGCAGCGCTGGCGACGCCGCCGCCGGCTGCGCATCCGTGTAACCGGCGCCCGGCGCGCGCTTGCAGGCGGCCTGCAGCAGCGAGAAGCGCTCGAAGCGCCAGGCCGGCACCGCGCGCCGGATATAGGTGTTGGCGTAGTTAAATAGCGTGCGCTTGAGCGCCGGCATGAAATCGCCGAGCCGCGCCACCACGACGTGGCGGATTTGCGTCTCGGCAAGCACCGTTTCGAGCTTGTACGCGAAATTCTCCATGATCACGATCGCGGTCGCGCCCGAATCCGCGAGCTGTTCCTTCAGTTCGCGCGGCGTGTAGAGCGGATTGACGTTGACCACGACGAGGCCGGCGCGCAGCGCGCCCTGAAACGCCACCGGATAGGCGAGCAGGTTCGGCAACATGATGGCGACGCGCTCGCCGGGCCGGAGCTTGGCTTCCTCGACCAGGAAAGCGGCAAAGGCCCGGCTTGTTGCTCCCCATTCGGCGTAGCTCATGCGGACGCCGAGGCACTCGAAGGCGGGGTGTGCGGCGTGGCTCGCGCAGGCGTCGAGCAGCAGCGCGGCCAGCGACGGATAGGCGTCGGGGTCGATGCGGTGCGGAACCCCCGGCGGATAAGAGGCGAACCAGATCGGCTCGCTCGCAGTTGCGGCCGGCGCGTGCGCGCCTTCGCTCGGCAACGTCATGCTGTCCATCCTCGGCGGGCCGACGCGGCCGTGGCCTCAATCTACGGCAAATTTCAATGACACGATATCGACAAGGCAAAGGGTTCTCGCGGCGCGAATGCGTCCGAGCTTTGCAACGATCACCACGCCATTCCAAAGAATCTTCGCACCCCGCAAAAGAGGGAGCGGAGCGCCGAAAGGCGCCTCGTCATGCGGCCGCGCTTGCGAGGCGCGGCAGCGCAGCTTGCGATCGCTGCGCTCGCCTTCCGGCGCTCCACATGCGGCTCTCGTCAGGGCTTTGACCTCCTGACTCAGCTCCAGGCCATGCGTCCTGGGACAGTCCGGGCGGACGTTACCCGCCTTTTCCGATCCCAGTTCCAGGGAAAGCACCTCCCGCACCGGCCGTAGTACCGGCCAGACTGGTGCCCGAAGCCGCCCCGGCGCGGGGTTACGAAGCCCGCGCGGAGGCGCGCCGCACTTGCTCCGTCAGTCGGCCGTCACCGGTGACGCCCTCAACCGAGCAAGTGAAACACGGCACCTATCGTCTTGTGGATATTAAACGCGAATAAATGCAGCTAATTCAACGGTATAACCAAACTCCCAAACGATGTACACAGGCGCGCGAAGCTTGCTGAAACAGCCCATTGCTGGTTGCGGCCCGTCGCGGTCTCCTTGACGCAAAGGAGTCGCCATGACCGAAGATGAAATCAGGGCCGAACTGCGCCTTTACGTCGCTGAATTTTTTGCCGCAAACGTTTTTGCACTGTTTTGTTTGACGGCAAATCCAATGCACCCGCTTGGGGAATTTGGGCGGGTAAAGAAGCAGATGATTGACGGGCGCGAGAAAGCAGACTTTTCCCGATGTTGACCCAACGATGTCGGATTTGCTTTCAGCAGAACTCGAAGCCGCGCTAACTCGAATGGCCAGCATGGTAAGTGAGCAAATAGGCGTAGTCGTAAAGCATCAGAAAAGGTGACACCAATCATAGTCGCCTGAAACACTAACATCATAATCAGTGACAAAAGTCAAGCAAAATCACCGTAACGGTGACGCCGCAGCGCGCGCCAGTGCGCCTAACTCCTTGAAGGTATGCGAAAATCTGAAGCCGATGCGTTAACCATAGGCCTCTTTGCCGGCGTGTGGACCATCCCGCAAGGCCTTTGGGCGGGCCGGAGGCTATCTTTTGCCGCATTGGACGGTTAACCCTTGTCAGGTCGGGGGTGGGTCAACACAAGTTCGCGTTAACCCTTCCCAAAATACAGATGGGGTTTGGTCGTCCGCGTCGGCTTATCCGTTGCGGACGTCCTTAAACGTATCAACGCGGGGACGCTGGTGCTGGTGGGTGGGGCGCGCCTGAAAACCTGTCGTATTGCCGCGACGCGCACCGTCGCTTCGTGCGGTTTTGCCGCCCTCCTCCTGTTGTCCGGCGCGCGGGGTTTGCAGAACGCCATCGCCGAGGGCGACACCCGCACCATCTCGCTCCACCACATTCACACCGGCGAAGACGTCACCATCACCTTCAAGCGCTACGGCCGCTACGACGAGGCCGCGCTCGACAAGCTCAACTGGTTCTTGCGCGACTGGCGCAAGGAGCAGCAAGTCCGCATGGACCCGCACCTCATCGACGTGGCATGGGAGGTGCAGCGCGAGGCCGGATCGAAAGAGCCGATCTGGGTGGTCTGCGGCTATCGCTCGCCGGAAACCAACGCCATGCTCCGGCGCAGAAGCGGCGGGGTCGCGCGCTTCTCTCAGCACATGCTCGGCCACGCCATGGACTTCTACATTCCGGGCGTGCCGCTCGAACAGTTGCGCGTGATCGGGCTCCGGCTCCAGCGCGGCGGCGTCGGCTTCTACCCGACCTCCGGCTCGCCGTTCGTGCACATGGATACCGGCGGCGTCCGCATGTGGCCGCGCATGACGCGCGAGCAATTGGTGCGCGTGTTCCCCGACCAGCGTACCGTCCACATCCCGGCTGACGGCCGCCCGCTTGCGGGCTATGCGCTCGCGCTCGCCGATATCAGGGCGCGCGGCGGTACGCCGTCGGACCTCTTGCTCGATCAGGCGCGCAGTGCCGGCGTCAACGTCGCCGACGGCGGCGTCGCTCAGCACGCGGCCAATCCGATCGCCAAGTTCCTTGGGTTGGCGCACGACGAAGACGACGAAGATTCCACCGCCGCGCCCGTCGCCGCGGCGACGCCGGCGCCGGCCGCCGAGCCGCTGCGCGCGCGGGCGAAGGCCGCCGTGATCGCCGCCGTCGATCGCGCCGAGACCAGGCTTGCGCATGCCGAAGACAAGGTCGCGGCCGAGAAGGCCAAGCTCGCCAAGGTCGCCTCCAAAGTGCATGTGATCTCACGCGCCGAAGCCGCACCGCTGGCGGCGCCGACGCCGAGCGAGATCGTGGTTGCCCGCTGGCAGGGCCTCCCCGACGGCGCCGCGCCGGCCCGCCCGCCGCAGGCGCCCGAGACCACGGCTTCGGTCGGCCTGTTCGCCGCGACGCATGACCAGCCAGCCAACGGCGCGCTCGCTTACGCGGAGCCGCCCGGACGCGAACCGCCGCCGCGCGTGGCGGCGGTTGCGATCGCGCCCCTGCCCGCCATCGCCGCACCGCGGTTCGTTGCGGTGCAGACCGCCGACAACGCCACCACGATCGCGGTCAAGCGCGTCGGCGACCGGCCCTCGGCGATCCTGACCGTCGCCAACCAGAAGATCGCCTCGCCGCTCGCCGACACGACGCGCCTCGATCCCTTCCTGCGCGCGATCCTGATGGCGCCGAGCATGAGCCGCTCGCTCTCCACCACGTCGCTCGGCGCGCACGATGTCCGCACCATGGCGGCGCTGATGGTCAAGCCCGAAAGTTCGGTGGTGATGACCTTCGCGGCCGATCCGTCGCCGGGGCTCGCTTACAACCGCTTCAGCGGCAGCGCGATCGTTTTCCTCTCGACCGTCACCTATCCGCTGCGCACCGCGGATCTGCGGTAGCGCCGCGCTGCACAAATTGAGGTCGGCCGACCACGCTCGGCCGGCATCGCTTGTGATTCCGAAAGAGGTAGAGGCTCAGGGGTTAAGCACCCGCACGACCCGAAAGCCCAACGTGTAGTCCAGGCCGACGGTGGAGTTTTTGTTACGGTTCCCGGAGCGGAGGAAGTCCGGAGAGTTGAGCCAGGAACCGCCGCGAATGATATGGCCCTCGCACGTGCCGCCTACCATCCACGCCGCACCACCCGTCGGTGCGCCGTTGTAGTTGGTGTGGACGCAATCCTCAGTCCACTCCCAAACGTTGCCGACCATGTCATAAAGGCCGAAGTGGTTCGGAGTAAAGGAGCCGACCGGCGCTGGTTTTTGGTTGGCCCATTTGCTGCCGCAGCCACTGCAGTTGGCGTTGTTCTGGCCGGTGTCGTCGCCCCAGGGATACGCCGTCGTCGTTCCGGCGCGCGTCGCATATTCATATTCGGCTTCGGACGGCAGCCGGTAGGTCTTGCCCGTCATTTTCGACAGCCACGCCGCGTAGTGCTGAGCATCATCCAAGGTCACGTTGATGACCGGCTGCTGTCCACGCCCAATAGCGCTGTCGCTGACATCTGGGCAATCGCATTATTTGACGCAGGTGTCCCACTCATCGAATGTCACCTCATACTTCGATACGGCAAAGGGCTTGGCGATGGTGACGGTGTGGCGCGGTTCTTCGAACGCTTGGTGACCCTGCTCGGTCGTAGGCGAGCCCATCATGAATGAACCAGCCGGGATCACTACCATGTCCGGGCAATAATCCTTGTCCGGCTCTTTGGGCGCGCATTCCCTGAAACTCTGGTTCGGATCGGGCTTGTTGAGCGCCTGCTGGGCCGCTGGCGTCAGCACGTAAGGCCGCATATTCGCGGCCAGGAAGGGCCGATCCGTCCACCACCAGCCCACTGCCCGCTAATGTACGACTGATTGATCCAGCCAACGAGGCAGACGATCAGGTCGACCAACAGCACATAAACGAGCGCCTGAATGAGGCGGGCCCGCGCCAGCGCCTTTTTCTCGCGCGCGATGCTGAGCTCGATAAAATAGCGATCCGTCGCCGGCAAATCCGCCGCGCGTTTGGCGAGCCAGTCCTCTGCCTGGGCCAGCGCGAGCCCCATAAGCGCTGCCCCTTGCTTAAAACTTTCTGGAGCTACCTCCCACGCTCGCCGCGCCGCCTCCAGGCCGCTGCGCCAGACCAAGAAATCGCGCTCGGCGGCGATCCATTCGCGCAGCTTGTCCCAGCGCCGGAAAATCGCCTCGTGCGCCACCTCGGCAAATGTCTCACCGGCCTCAGTTGTCACAGTGACTAGCAGTCGATTCGGATAGTCGGCCAGCTCGGATACGAGCCGCCACTCCTCGTCTGAGAACTCCGCGCGGGCAGCGCGGCGGCGCGTCGGCTCACCGCCCACGTGCATGGTCGCAAGCCGCAACGTCAGCACGCGCCGCAGCGCCGCTTCGGCACCGGGATGCGTCGCCAGAAAAATGTTGGCGCGACCGACCAGCACGCCGCCAAACTCGAAGGATTGCGCGGGCGGGCGCTGCTCACCTCAGGCACGGTTATCGGGGCTTACGAATGGCGGGCGTTGAAGCTTGAGCCGTCGGCGCAGATTTATGGCCTGTGGGAGCACGACAATCCGTTTACCGACTCCACCGGCACGCAGCAGCCGGGGTTCAATTTCTCGACTGGCCGCGGCGCGGGCGGCGGCAAGGTAAGCTGTCCGCTCCCTTGGATGAGCGGCGCGACAATCGCTCCGTATTTCGGCCTCTATGGCGATTATTATTTCTCGCAGACCGGCGTGGCACTGGCGGGGCTCACGACCGTGCCGCTCCTGCAGGGCTTCGGCGTGCGCGGCACCGGCGGCGTCGCCATCAATCTCTTCAACCGCGCGCAGCTCACCGCCGGCGGCGAATACGAAGTCACCGCCAACAATTTCCAGATCTGGACCTGGAACGTCGCCGGCCGCGTACCGTTCTGAGCGCAGTCATTCCGGGGCGCGCCGTCCCGGAATGCCATCTACCCCAACATGCCGAGCGCGTGCAGGTAGGTTTCCAGAACCGCTTCTTGCTCCTTGCGCTCGTTGATGTCCATCTTGCGCAATTTCACTACGGTGCGCAGTGCCTTGGTGTCGTAGCCGTTGGCCTTGGCCTCGGCGTAGACATCGCGCACGTCGTCGGAAATCGCCTTCTTCTCCTCTTCCAGCTTCTCCACGCGCTCGACGAACGCCTTGAGGCGGTCCTTGGCGAAGCGGTGGGTAGGCTGATCGTCGTCCTTGGCAGCGGCGGCGGTGGCCATCGGGCACTCCTGGAAAAAGGATTGCCGACAGCTATCGAAAGTGCGCGCCCCCGGGTCAAGGCGCGTGTGCGCTCATCCACACATTGCACAGGAGAATCGCGGCGCAGCGCCGGGCTCAGTGCTTTTGGCTTGCTTTTTCGAAGGCGGCCTGCTGCCCGGCGGAGGCTTCCTTCTGATATTTGGCCCGCCATTCGTCGTAGGGCATGCCATAGACGAGCGCGCGGCTCTGGTCCTTGCTCATCGGCACGCCTTTTTCGTCGGCGGCGTCCTTCATCCAGTTGGACAGGCAGTTCCGGCAAAAACCGGCCAGGTTCATCAAATCGATGTTTTGGACGTCCGTCCGCGTGCGTAAATGCTCGACCAGCCGGCGGTAGACGGCGGCCTCAAGTTCCACGCGAGTTTTCTCGTCGGTTGCCATGATTCCCTCGGCAGCGGTGTTGGGTGTTATAGGAAAGATAGAGGCGTGACGGCCGTCTTGCCAGACCGGGTTTCGTTCATTGATTGCCGACAGCGCGACGCGTGAGTTCCTGGAATCGCTGTTTCGCAGCGCGGTTGCCGCCGCGCATCCGAGCGGCTGCCTGCCGCGAAACTTGCCGCCGCCGCCGCCGCGCGGACGCCTTGTCGTGCTGGCCGCCGGCAAAGCCGCCGGCTCGATGACGGAAACCGCCGAGCAATTCTATGCCGATCTGCCGCCGACGCGGCTCGCCGGTCTCGCCGTCACCCGGCACGGTTACGGGCGGCCGACCAAGCGCATCCCGGTGATCGAAGCCGGCCATCCGGTGCCCGACAAGATCGGTATTTCAGCGACGCGGCGCGTGCTCAAGCTTGCCGATGCGGTCGATGCCGGCGATCTGGTGCTGGTGCTTCTGTCCGGCGGCGCTTCGGCGAACTGGATCGCGCCGGCGCACGGTCTCACGCTCGAAGAGAAGCAGGCGACGACGCGGGCGCTGTTGCGCAGCGGCGCCGCCATCGGCGAGATCAACACGGTGCGCAAGCATCTCTCCCGCATCAAGGGCGGCCGGCTGGCGCAGCGCGCGCATCCGGCGCGGGTGGTGACGCTGGCGATCTCCGACGTGCCCGGCGACGATCCGGCGGTGATCGGCTCAGGTCCGACCAGGCCAGATCCGACCACGCTCGCCGACACGTGCGCGATCGTGAGCCGCTACCGGCTCGATCTGCCAGCGGCGGCGATGCGCGCGCTCGACGACCCCGCGAACGAAACACCGAAGCCCGGCGACAAGGTGTTCGCCGGCTCCGATTACCGGATCGTGGCGCGTCCGGCGGACGCGCTTCGCGCAGCCGCCGAGCGGGCCGCGGCGGCGGGCTACGAAGCCGTCGTGCTCGGCGACCGGCTGCAGGGCGAGGCGCGCGAGGTCGCCGCCGAGCACGCGCGGCTCGCGCTCGAAATCGCCGCCGAGCGCCGCCGCGCGGTCATCCTCTCCGGCGGCGAACTCACCGTCACCTTGCGCGGCAAAGGCCGCGGCGGCCCCAACCAGGAATATGCGCTGGCGCTCGCCATACATCTTAACGGCGCGCCCGGCATCAGCGCGCTGCCGGCCGATTCCGACGGGACCGACGGCGGCAGCGGCCGGCCGGACGACCCGGCCGGTGCCTTTGTCGATCCGACCACCATCGCGCGAGCCAAGGCGGCCGGCCTCGATCCCGCCGCCTTTCTCGCCGACAACAATTCCACGGGGTTTTTCAATGCGATCGGCGATTTGTTCCGGCCCGGACCGACGTTCACCAACGTCACCGACTTCCGCGCCATCGTCGTTGACAGGGCTTAAGGTTTGACCGGAATCTGAACGGATTATGCGGGACGGGGTAAATCTCAGAACGGCGGGGAGCGCGCTTCTCGCGGGCATGTCGGTTGGGTTCTTGCTCGCGGCCTCGAGCGCGCCGGCGGCGGCCGATTTCCGGCTTTGCAACAACACTGGCAGTCGCGTCGGCGTCGCCGTCGGCTACAAAGACGCCGACGGCTGGACCACCGAAGGCTGGTGGAATTTGCCGTCGCGCAGCTGCGAGACCGTGCTCAAGGGCAATCTGGTCGCGCGTTACTATTATGTCTACGCCATCGATTACGATCGCGGCGGCGAATGGATGGGGCAGGCCTATATGTGCACCCGCGACCGGGAGTTCACCATCCGCGGCATCAGCGATTGCCTGGCGCGCGGCTACGACCGCACCGGCTTCTTTGAAGTGGACACCGGCGAGCAGCGCGCCTGGACGGTGCAGCTGACCGAATCGAGCGAGCAGC
>CAYVPC010000144.1:0-9347 GCA_964453555.1 uncultured Hyphomicrobiales bacterium
TACATGAAGCGCCGGGTCAACGAGATCGGCGCCATCGCCGGCTTCGAGAAATCCGGCCACTTTTTCTTCAACAAGCCGTTCGGCCGCGGCTATGACGACGGGTTGATCTTCGCGCTCGCCGTCTGCGACTTGCTCGACCGCAATCCAGGAAAGGGCATGGCCGACCTCAAAAATGCGCTGCCGAAAACCTGGTCGTCGCCCACCATGTCACCGCATTGCGCGGATGAGCAGAAGTACGGCGTGGTCGACGCCGTGGTGAAGCATTTTGAAGACGAGAAGAAAAAGGGCGGCAAGGTCGCCGGCCAGCCGATTCGCGATCTCGTCACCGTCAACGGCGTGCGCGTCACGGTCGAGGACGGCACCTGGGGCCTAGTGCGCGCCTCATCGAACAAGCCGGAACTCGTGGTCGTGGTCGAAAGCCCGGTGTCGGACGCGCGCATGCACCAAATGTTCAAGGCGCTCGACACCGTGCTGCGCACCTACAAGGAAGTCGGCGAATACAATCAGACGATTTAAGCGGCGGCTTAAACTTCCTGATAAACGTCGATCTCGACCCCGCCGGGCAACATGGTACGCCAGGCTGTCAAATAGGTTTGAAACCGAATATCGCTGGCGATCGACTGCCGGTTGAGCTCAAAGCTCTCCGGCGTCTCGTACTCGATCACCTGGATGAATTTCGCCGGATCATCGGCATTGCGCAGGAGCCTGAGTTGGGCGTTGCCAAACGCCTGATAGAACGGCGCGGAGGCCCGCATCATCGCCGAAAGCTGTTCCGGGTCGGCGCCCGGCATGGTGAACCGCAAATGCAGCGTGCGTTTTACCTTTGGTTCGTCGTTTGCCATCGCGTGCATCCCTCAAAAGACCGCTGAGTCGCGCCCCCGCGACCGCTCTCCGCACATTATTTGACTTTGAACGTCTCGCGAAACGAATGCGCCGGATAGACCCCGAGGATTTTCAACGTCCTCGGCTGCGAGACAAATTCCAGCTCCTCGAGCGCAAGTTGCAGCGCGCGATCCTTCGGATGGCCCTGCACATCGGCATAGAATTGCGTGGCGGCAAAGCTGCCTTCGACCATATAGCTTTCGAGCTTGGTCATGTTGACCCCGTTGGTGGCGAGGCCGCCGAGCGCCTTGTAAAGCGCGGCCGGAATGTTGCGCACCTGGAATACGAACGTGGTGATCACTCGCTTTTCCCTGCGGCTTGCCCATTTCGGCTTGCGTGCCAGCACGACAAAGCGCGTGGTGTTGTGGGCCGAGTCGGCCACGTTCTTCTTGAGGATTTGCAGGCCATAGATTTTCGCCGCTAGCTTGGTCGCCAGCGCCGCGCGCGAGATATCGTCCGCCTCCGCTACTTCCCGGGCGGCGCCCGCGGTATCGGCGGCGACCACCGCGGCGACGCGGAGCTTGCGGATGATGTTGCGGCACTGGCCGAGCGCGTGCACGTGGCTCTCGACGGTCTTGATCGTGCGCAAGGTTGCGCCTTCCGGCGCCATCAACTGATGCTGCACCGGCAGGAACCATTCCCCGATGATGTTGAGCCCCGACTTAGGCATCAGGTGATGGATGTCGGCTACGCGGCCGGCGATCGAATTGTCGATCGGGATCATGGCAAGGTCCGCCCGCCCACTTCGGACCGCGGCGAAAGCGTCTTCGAAAGTCGGGCACGGCATCGGCAGATAGTTGCGGTAAGCTTCGCGGCAGGCGATGTGCGAATTCGCGCCCGCCTCACCCTGGAATGCGATTCTCTTGCGTTTGCTCATGCCCGTCCCGATAGCATGGCGCGGGCGCGCGCCAAATCCTCCGGCGTATCGACGCCGAGCGGGGCCGTCTCCACGATAGCCACGTCGATCCGCATGCCCGCCTCGAGCGCGCGCAGCTGCTCGAGCTTTTCGCGCTGTTCCAGCGGCGACGGCGGCAGCTTGACAAAGCGCTCGAGCGCGGCGCGCCGGAAGGCATAGAGCCCGATGTGATGATAAAGCGGCCCGTCGCCATAGGGGGCGGTGGCGCGGGTAAAATAAAGCGCCCGCAATCGCGAGGGTGCGATCGGGCTCCCGACAATCTTGACCACACCGGCGCTGTCGCGCTCCTCCGCCCGGGTGATTTCCGCCGCGGGCGTGCCGATGTCGACCGCTTCGTCGGCAAGCAGCGCCACGGCGGCGGTGATGGCGGCGGGCTGCAATGTCGGCAGATCGCCTTGCACGTTGACGACGATCTGCGACCGGCCGCCCGGATCGACCTTACCGAGCGCCTCGTAGACGCGGTCGGAGCCGGAAGCGTGATCGGCGCGCGTCATGACGGCGCGCCCGCCGGCGGCGCGTACCGCCGCCTCGATTTCCGGCGAATCGGTCGCGACCACCACCGGACCGACGGCGGCGGCCTCGGCGCAGCGCAGCACGTGGACGATCATGGGCGCACCTGCGATGTCGGCAAGCGGCTTGCCCGGCAGCCTGGTCGCGGCCATGCGGGCGGGAATGAGAATGAGAACGTCAGCCATCGCTTGGGCAGGCCGGATCGCTTTATACGGGTTGCAAGACGCGCAGCAAACCGGCTATCTCTGCATTATCCCTCCCCGCTTAAGTCGCGGAGCCATTCAGCGATGAATTCGTTCGAAATCAACAAGATTCTCGGCGCATTGCTGGGAACCTGTCTCGCCCTGCTGGCCGTGCATATCGTCTCCGGCGCGATCTTCACCCCTCCGGTGGCGGCGAAGCCCGGTTATGAAATCGCCGTCAAGGAAGAACAGCCCGGGCAAGGTAAGTCCACGGCCAAGCCGGCCGAGGTGCCGATCGAGACCTTGCTGGCGACCGCTTCGGTCGAGCACGGCGCACAAGTCGCCAAACAGTGCACGATCTGCCACAACTTCCAGGAAGGCCAGGGCCCCAAAGTCGGTCCCGATCTTTACGACATCGTCGGACGGAAAATCGCCTCCGTGCCGGGCTTCAATTACTCCGCCGGCTTGAAGGCGATGACCGGCACCTGGACCTTCGACGAACTCGACAAATGGCTGGCCGATCCGCGCGCCATGGTTCCCGGCACCGCGATGACATTCGCCGGCCTGCCGAACGAGAAACAGCGCGCCGACGTCATCGCGTATCTCGATACGCTATCGAAAAATCCCGTGCCGTTGCCGACGGCCGCCAACCCCACTCCTGCCGCGCCGGCGTCGACGGATGCCACGCCCTCCGCGCCGGCGGCTCCGGCGCCGGAAGTGCCGCCGGCTGCCGTTCCCGCCGGTCCACCTCCGGCCAATCCGGGCACCGACGCCCCGCCGCCGGCCAACCCGCCGGGGCCGAAAGAATAAGCGTCCGGTGGTTTTATCTCCCCGACCGCACGGGGATGTGAAGTCCTTATCGTCGCGGCGCGTGCCGGCACGCTGGCGCCACACTTGAAAAGCACATAATCACCGCGATTGATCGGCCGCGGGTGCGTTGCTTTCTAAAGTTCGTGTACACACGGGGCCGCCGGAACATTCAAGTGCGCCGCCAAGCGGTGCGCCAAATCCGTTGGAGCATTTGAAGTGAATCGCCGAACCCTTCTCACAACCGCACTGTCCGCGCTCGGCGCCGGGCGGCTTCCCTTCCCGGCCTGGACGGGTCCCGCGCGAGCGGACGAACGGACGGCAAATCCGGCCTGGCGGCACGGGCTGTCGCTGTTCGGCGACTTGAAATATCCGACCGGCTTCAAACAGTTCGACTACGTCAACACCAAGGCGCCGAAGCGCGGCACGGTGCGGGAGATTGCACTCGGCACTTTCGACAATTTCAACCGGACCGTCACAGGTATCAAAGGCGTTCTCGCGATCGGCACTGACTTTATCTACGACACGCTCTTGGTCCCGGCACTCGACGAAGTGTCGAGCGAGTATGGCCTGCTTGCCGAGGCCGTCAGCCATCCGGACGATTTTTCCCGCGCCACCTACCGCCTGCGCTCGCTCGCAAAGTGGCACGACGGCCAGCCGGTGACGCCCGACGACGTGATTTTTTCTTTCGACGCCTTCAAAAAAAACAACCCGCAGTTCGCCGCCTACTATCGTCATGTGGTGAAGGCGGAGCAGACCGGTGATCGCGAAGTCACGTTCAACTTCGCCTCGCCCGGCAATCGCGAGCTGCCGCAGATCGTCGGCCAGCTAACCGTCCTGCCGAAACATTGGTGGCAAGGGACCGACAAGAACGGCAACAAGCGCGACATCGGCGCGACCACGCTCGAGGCGCCGCTCGGCAGCGGCGCCTATCGAATCAAGGAATTTTCCGCCGGGCGCAATGTCGTCTATGAACGGGTGGCGGATTACTGGGGCAAAGAACTCAACGTCAACGTCGGACGCGACAATTTCGACGAACTGCGCTTCGAATATTTTCGCGATACGACCGTCGCGCTCCAGGCGTTCAAGGCGGACACCGTCGATTGGCGCACCGAAAACAGCGCCAAGAACTGGGCAACCGCCTACGATTTTCCGGCCGTTGCCGAAAAACGCGTGATCAAAGAGGAGTTTCCAGTTCTCAGCCAAGGCGTGATGCAGGCATTCGTATTCAACATCCGCAGGAATAAATTTCAGGATCACCGGGTGCGGCTTGCATTCAACTACGCGTTCGACTTCGAGGAGATGAACAGGCAGATTTTCTTCGGGCAATACACGCGCATCGCCAGCTATTTCCAGGGCACCGAACTCGCTTCATCCGGCCTGCCGGCGGCCCGCGAGCTGGAAATCCTCGAAACTGTGCGCGACAAGGTTCCGGCCGAAGTCTTCACCACGCCATACTCCAACCCAGCCGGCGGCAATCCGCAGGCGGTGCGCGCCAATTTGCACGAGGCGGTGCGCTTGTTCCGGGAGGCGGGCTACGAAATCCGCAACGAGAGGCTCGTGGACGCCAAGACCGGCGAGCCCTTCGCGGTGGAATTTCTCGCCGACGACCCGAGCTTCGAGCGCGTCTTTTTATTCTATAAACCCTCGCTCGACCGGCTCGGTGTGACGGTCAGCGTGCGCACCGTTGACGATTCGCAATACGAGAACCGGCTGCGCAGCTGGGACTACGACATCATCACCCATTCTTGGGGCGAGTCGCTGTCGCCCGGCAACGAGCAGCGCGGCTATTGGGGCTCGCAGGCCGCCGATCAACCGGGCTCGCTCAACGTAATCGGTATTAAGAATACTGCGGTCGATGCCATGATAGATCAAGTCATTTTTGCCAAGAGCCGCGACGATCTGGTCGCTGCAACCAAGGCACTCGACCGCGTGCTGCTCTGGAACCACTACGTCGTGCCGCAATGGACCTACGGCAAGATTCGCAGCGCGCGCTGGGACCGCTTCGGCCGTCCCGACCCGTTGCCCAAATACGGCGCTTCCGGCTTCCCGACCGTATGGTGGTGGGACGCCGAGAAAGCGGCGAAGACGGACAGCCGGTAGTGCAGGCATTGCGGATGCTCGCCGGACCAGACGAATGATTTATTCAACCCGGCGCCGTTTGCTCCAGATAACGGCCGGCGCAATGGCGTCGCTCGGCGTCGTACCGGGCGGCCGTCGCGCCGCGCGCGCCGAAGCCGACATCGAGTCCCACGGCCTGTCGGCTTTCGGCGATCTCGCGTACCCGGCCGACTTTCAATATTTCAGGTACGTCGATCCGGCGGCGCCGAAGGGTGGAACGTTTTCGCAGATCGGGCCCAACCGGCAATACAATCAGAACTTCCTAACCTTCAATTCGCTCAACAGCTACATTCTCAAAGGCGACGCGGCCCAGGGCGTGGAGTTGACTTTTGCCGCGCTGATGGCGCGCTCCGGCGACGAGCCCGACGCCATGTACGGGCTCGCCGCCGCGAAAGTCCGGCGGTCAGCGGACGGCCTGACCTACCGGTTCTTTGTCCGGCCCGAGGCCACATTCCATGACGGCACGCGGCTCACCGCCCACGACGTCGCCTTTTCGCTGAACATCCTCAAGGAAAAGGGCCATCCGCTGATTACCCAGTCGCTGCGGGATTTCATCGGCGCCAACGCCGAAGATGACGTCAGCGTGGTTGCAAGCTTTACGCCGAACCGCGCGCGCGACGTCCCGCTGCTGGTCGCCGGCCTGCCGATCTTTTCAAGCGCTTATTATTTGACCAAGCGGTTTGATGAATCGACGCTGGACCGGCCGCTCGGCTCCGGCCCATACAAGGTCGGCCGCTTCGAGCCGGGCCGCTATATCGAATTCGAGCGCGTCAAGGACTGGTGGGGCGCCGAGCTGCCGGTCTCCCGCGGCCAGAACAACTTCGACATCGTGCGCTTTGAATATTACCGCGACCGCGAGGTCGGCTTCGAAGGCTTCACCGCCGGAAGCTACCTGTTCCGTGAGGAATTCACGTCGCGCACCTGGGCGACGCGCTACGATTTTCCCGCTTTCAAGGACGGCCGCGTCAAGAAGGATATCCTGCCCGACGATACGCCATCCGGCGCGCAAGGCTGGTTCATCAATACCCGGCGCGCGAAATTCGCCGATCCGCGCCTGCGCGAAGCGCTGTGCGACGCCTTCGATTTCGAATGGACCAACAAGACGCTGATGTGGAATTCCTACGACCGCACCGCCTCGGTGTTTCAGAACTCCGACATGATGGCGACCGGCCTGCCGGGTCCCGACGAGCTCAAGCTCCTCGAACCGTTCCGCGGCCGCATCCCCGACGAAGTGTTCGGCGAACCCTATGTGCCGCCGGTATCCGACGGGTCCGGCCAGGATCGCGCGCTGCTGCGCAAAGCTTCGCAGCTGCTCAAGGACGCCAGCTGCGCGATCAAGGACGGCAAGCGGACTCTGCCCGGCGGCGAGCCGCTTAACATCGAGTTTTTGATCGACGAGCCGACCTTCGAGCCACATCACATGCCGTTCATCAAGAACCTCGGCGTTCTCGGCATCGACGCTTCGCTCCGGATCGTCGATCCGGTGCAATACCGCGCGCGTCGCGACGGCTTCGATTTCGATATCACCGTGGACCGCTTCGGCTTTTCGGGAACGCCGGGCGATTCACTGCGCTCATTCTTTTCCTCGCAGGCCGCCGCGCTGAAGGGCTCGAACAACCTCGCCGGCATCGCCGATCCGTCCGTCGACGCGTTGATCGACATTATTATCGCGGCGCCGACACGGCCGACGCTGACGATCGCCTGTCGCGTACTCGACCGCGTGCTCCGCGCCGGCAATTACTGGATTCCGCATTGGTACAAGCCTTCGCACTGGATCGCCTATTGGGACGTTTTCGGCCGGCCGCCGGCGCAGCCGCGTTATTTCCGCGGCATTCCGGACACCTGGTGGTACGACCGGACAAAGGCAGCGAAAATCCAGCGGGCGGGGTAGACTCGCCGAACGGTAGCGCATGACCGCATACATCGTCCGCCGTATCCTGTTCATGATCCCGACCATCTTCGGGATCATGATGGTTTCGTTCGTCGTCGTGCAGTTCGCGCCCGGCGGTCCGGTCGAGCGCGTCATCGCGCAACTTTCCGGGGCCGATACCGGCGCAACCTCGCGCATTTCCGGCACGGCCGGCGGCGACTTCGGCGCGCGCGGCGCGCTGCAAACCGGCGCGCAGATGGACATCAACGCCAAGTATCGCGGCGCGCAGGGACTCGATCCCGCATTCATCAAGAGCCTGGAAAAGCAATTCGGTTTCGACAAGCCGGCCTATGAGCGCTTCTTCATCATGCTCTGGGATTACCTGCGCTTCGATTTCGGCAAGAGCTATTTCCGCGACGTCAGCGTGCTGCAGCTCATCAAGGAGAAGCTGCCGGTTTCTGTTTCGCTCGGCATCTGGATGACGCTGTTGAGTTATCTGATCTCGATCCCGCTCGGCATCCGCAAGGCGGTACAGGACGGCACCCAATTCGATGTTTGGACCTCAAGTGTCATTATCGTCGGCTATGCCATTCCGGGCTTCCTGTTCGCCATTCTGCTTATCATTTTGTTCGCCGGTGGCTCGTTCTTCGACATCTTCCCGCTGCGCGGATTGACCTCGGACGGCTGGGACCAATTTCCCTGGTGGCAGAAAATCCTCGACTATTTCTGGCACCTGACGTTGCCGATCGTATCGATGGGGCTCGCTGCTTTCGCCACCATGACGCTGCTCACCAAAAACTGTTTCCTGGAGGAATTGCGCAAGCAGTACGTGCTGACTGCGCGCGCCAAGGGCTGTTCGGAGCGGCAGGTGCTTTACGGCCACATCTTCCGCAACGCCATGCTGCTGGTTGTCGCCGGCTTTCCAGGCGCGTTCGTCAGTGCCTTCTTTGCCGGAGCGCTTTTAATCGAGACGATCTTTTCGCTCGACGGGCTCGGCCTGCTGAGCTTCGAAAGCGTGCTCAATCGCGACTATCCGGTGGTGTTCGCCAACCTCTACATCTTCGCGCTTGTCGGTCTGATCGTTAATCTGATTTCCGACCTGACCTACACCTGGATCGATCCGCGTATCGACTTCGAGACGCGGGAGGTGTGAGTTGAACGTCGAGACCCGCGCCGAAACGACCATCGGCCCGCGCCGCGACGGCGCGATCAAACCGCCGATGGATTTGACGCCGGACGTCGAGCCGACCGGCCCGCTTGGGCTCGTGACGGCGGCCCGGCGGTTCGAATTGTCCCCGATCAACAAGCGGCGATGGCAAAATTTTAGGACCAATCGGCGCGGCTACTGGTCGTTGTGGATCTTTTTGGTGTTGTTCTTCATTTCGCTGTTCGCCGATTTCGTCGCCAACGACAAGCCGCTGTTCATCCGATGCGATGGCAAGAACTATTTTCCGGTTTTGGTCACCTATGCGGACACCGAATTTGGCGACGATATCGGCACTGCCGCCGACTATCGCGACCCGCATCTGCAGACCTTTCTGGCCGAGCATCACGCCGTCGAGATTTGGCCGCCCATCAGGTTCTCGTTCAAGACCATCGATGCCAATCCACCCTCGGCGTTTCCTTCGAAGCCCACCTGGCTGCTAACCGAGAAGGACTGCGAGTTCGCCGCCAACAACGGCTACGGCAAATGCGGCACCCTCGAATACAACTGGCTCGGCACCGATGACCAGGGCCGCGACGTGCTGGCGCGGGTGATCTACGGTTTCCGCCTCTCTGTGCTGTTCGGTCTGGTGCTGACCGTGGTGTCGTCGATCGTCGGTGTCGCGGCCGGCGCCGTTCAGGGCTATTTCGGCGGCTGGACCGACCTTCTGTTCCAGCGCTTCATCGAGATTTGGACGTCGGTGCCGGAACTCTATCTCCTGCTGATTATCTCGTCGGTGCTGGTGCCGGGCTTCTTCGTGCTGCTTGGAATTCTTTTGCTGTTTTCCTGGGTGCGGCTGGTCGGCTTGGTGCGCGCCGAATTCCTGCGCGGCCGCAATTTCGAATACATCCAGGC
>CAYVPC010000145.1:0-9243 GCA_964453555.1 uncultured Hyphomicrobiales bacterium
TCAATTTCGGCAAGATCAAGGAAATCGTCGGCCGCAATCCATTGCAGGAACTGGATCGCTTCGGCGATCTCGTCGGCCGGCAGCGGCGGCGGGTTGGCTTTCAGTTCGGCCGCCGCCTCGCTCGCGCGCGCCAGCATTGCCCGCCAGTCCTGCACGCAAATCCGCACGTCGGCGAGGACGTCTTCGAGCGCGCGCACGATGTCGGCTTGCTGCGCCTTGTCCTCGATGCCGGCGGCATGGACGTGAATGAAGCTTTCGCGGCGGCCGTCGCTTTTGCGGGAACCTTTGAACGCGGTCAGCCGTCCGGTGTCGTCGCGCTCGACGGTGAAGACCGGATGGACGAGGAAGCGGACGTTGAGGCCGCGTTCCGAGAGTTCGCCGAGCACGGAATCGACCAGGAACGGCATATCGTCGTTGAGGATGTTCAGCACGGTCACCCCGGGCGTCAGCCGCGCCGGCGCGAACGCGATTTTGGGCGCGCCGGGCTTGCGCTCGAGCAGGAACGACCAGGCTTCCTCGGCGATGGCGGCAAGCTGTTCGGGCGGGTAGCGTTCGAGATCGTCAGCGGCCGCGTGGCCGTAAAGCTCGGCGACGAAATCCGGCGACATTTCGCGCCAGCGCCCGGCAAGCAGCGAAGCGACCGCGCCGAGGAGCGTCTGGCTCTCGCCATCGTCCTCGGGGCGGGGAATGTTCTGCACGGCCATGCTGTCCCCCTGTCCGCGCCCGGTGGGATGCCTGCGATACTACTCGCATGGCGTGCCCGTCCGCTACCGCAACAATCGATAATCTATAGTGTCAGCCTATCGGCCGCCTCCGACAGCGGCATGACAAGGAATGACGCCGGAAGGACCAAGATGGCCAAGCGCAGCAGTAAACCAGCCCCCAAGTCTCAGACGCCGTCACGCCCGTCCGCGGTCGAGGGCGACGACACGGTCATCACGGCGCTGAAGCTTCCGCCCCGGCCGCTATCCCCTGAAATGGCCGCGTATTTCGCCAAATGCCGGGAAAAGCTCGGTTTCGTCCCGAACGTCCTCAAGGCCTACGCCTTCGATATGCCGAAGCTCGCGGCCTTCGTCGCTAAGTACAACGATTTGATGCTGGCGCCGTCGGGCCTGAGCAAGCTCGAGCGCGAGATGACCGCAGTCGCGGTCTCTTCCCACAATCGCTGTCACTATTGCTTGGTCGCTCACGGCGCCGCGGTGCGGGCGCTGTCCGGCGATCCGGCGCTCGGCGAGCTGATGGCGATGAGCTACCGCGCAGCACGGCTGTCGAAGCGCGAGCGCGCCATGCTCGACTTTGCCGTCAAGCTCACCGCCGAACCGTGGCGGGTCGAGGAAGACGATCGCGATAGCCTGCGCCGCGCCGAATTTTCCGACCGCGATATCTGGGACATTGCTTCGGTCGCAGCCTTCTTCAACATGTCGAACCGGGTGGCGTCGGCGACCGACATGCGGCCAAACAGCGCCTATCATGGCCAGGCGCGGTGACGCTGTGAAAGCGGGCAAGCCTCAAGCGTGCGCCGACAAATCCTTGATGGTCGGATGCTCACCCGACAGCGGGTTCTTCGGATCCCACGCGTAGGTCAATGTCTCGAAGCGCATCGCCCGCGCGTCCACCAAGACGAGCCGCCCGACCAGGCCCTCGCCGAAGCCGACGATCTCGCGGATGACTTCCAGCGCCGCCATCGAACCGACCACGCCGGCAAGCGCGCCCAGAATTCCCGCTTCTGCGCACGCCGGCACGGTGCCGGGTGGCGGCGGTTCGGGGAACAGGCACCGGTAACTTGGGTTCGGCTTGGCGTCGGCGCCGCGCTCATGCGCGCGGATTGTGGTCAACGCGCCGTCGAACGGGCCGAGCGCGGCCGTCACCAGGGGTTTCTCGGCGAAATAGCAGGCGTCGGAGACGAGGTAGCGGGTGGCGAAATTGTCCGAGCCGTCCGCAACGAGGTCGTGCGAGCCGATCAGCGCGAGCGCGTTCTGCGCCGTCAGCCGGTCGCGATGCTGCTCGACGGTGACATGCGGGTTAAGACGCTGGATCAACGCGGCGGCGCTTTGCACCTTCGGCTTGCCGAGGTCCGGGGTCCCGTGGATCACTTGGCGCTGCAGGTTCGACAGCGACACCACGTCATCGTCAACAACTCCGAGGGTGCCGATTCCGGCGGCGGCGAGGTAGAGCAGGATCGGCGCGCCGAGCCCGCCGGCGCCGACCACCAGCACGCGCGTGCGGGTCAGCGCGGCTTGGCCCGGTCCGCCGACCTCGGGCAGCACAATGTGGCGTGCGTAACGCTCGATCTGTTCCGGGCTAAGCATGCCGCAAAGATAGGCTTGAACGGCCTTTGGAACCACCGATACCGTTGTCGTGCTTACGATTGGCGTTGGGGCCCGCGTCGGTTACCCTGAGCGGGCAGGGGGAGTGATGGGCGTAAAGGCAGCGGCGATCGTCGCCGGACTGGGATTGGCGTGCGCCTGCGCGCTCGCCACGGCTGCGCATGCCCGCAAGGCCGTGCAAACCGATGTGGCGGCCCTCAATCCCGATCAATCCGTCGCCCAACAGGCGCAAGCGCGATACCGCCGGCCTGCAGCCGCAGTCCGCAAACGTACGCCGGTCGGGCAAGCCAATCTTACCGCCCATCAGGACGATGTGCCGCCGCTGCCGAATTTCTCCGAAGCCGTCGGCTGGCGGCTGATCGAGGACCAGGCAACTGGAGCGCGGCTCGGCTTGCCGGAAAAACTCGTGCCGCGCGCCGGTCTTACCCGCACCGGCAGCCGCTGGACGTCGGCGCAGGGACAAATCCTGGTCGAAACCTTCCGGTTGAGCGAAGCGGCGTTACCGGCCTTGTTCGAGGAGGAAAAGAAGGCCGCGCGGCGCGAGATAACGTCAAGTGATTTGAAACCCGACTCGTTCACCATTGCCGGCGTGCAGGGGCTGAAGAATTTTCTGGTCCGCGCGGTGGCACGCGGCGGCGAGGTGCGCGGCATCACCATCCTTTATGACCAGGCGACGCAAGGCACCATGGATGGCGTGGCGCGCGCCATGGCCGCGGCGTTCACCGGCTTTCCCGATCTTAACGCCGCGCCGCTGCCGGGGCTGCGGCGCTCGGTCGAGTATGGCAGCGCCATCGTGGTCACGAGCGGCGGCGATCTCATCGCGCCGGCGCACGTGACCGACGACTGCCAGGCCATCACCGTGCCGCCGCTCGGGCACGCCGAACGGGTGGCCGAGGATAAAACCAATGATCTCGCGCTACTGCGCCTCTATGGCGCGCGTGATCTCGTCCCGGCGCCGATCGGCGCCGAACCCGGTCCGGGCCAGGGCAGCGATCTCATGGTCGTCGGGGTCGCCGATCCGTTCGCCCAGGCGGGAGAGGCCGGGGTGACCTCCGTCCCCGCACGCATCACCGCGCAAGGCGTCGAGCCGGCTCCCAAGCCCGGGTTCTCGGGAGCTGCGGCGGTGGATCTGCACGGCAATCTGGCAGGCATGGTGGATGTCAGGCCGGCGATCGTCGCCGGGAGCGGCCCCGCCGTGCCTGGCGCCATGCTAGTGCTGGTCGAGGCGATCCGCGCGTTCCTGCAAGCGCAACGGGTCGCACCGGCTGCGGATTTCGACCACGCCGCAATGGACCGGTCCGTCATGCGCGTCATCTGCGTGCGCCGATGACCACAGTCATTTTCCGCGAAGCCGACAGTTCCGTAAACGTCGCGCGCCAGGTCGCGGCGTGGACCCGGCAGCGCGCCAGGCACTGGAGCAAGGTGAAGGCCGTTCGGCTGACCTCGCTGACCGTCGCCGCGGCGGTTATCGTTGTCGTCGCCGTCACGGCGTCTGTTCAGACCATCTTGAAAAATCCGCTGACCGCGGCGCCGCCAAACGCGGCCATCGACTTGGAACGCAGCGTGCAAGCGCCGGCCGCGGCCGAGCTCTCCACCGTCCTTGCCGGGCTTTCCCGGCCAGAGCCGTCGTTCCCGCTGCAGGAGGAGCCCGCCGCGGCGGCCGACAAGGCGCTGGCGAAGGTCGATGAGAGCGTTCCCGCGCAGGACTATTCGCAGGCTCCCGCGCCGGCAAAACGCGACCTCTCCTATCTGCATTACTACATTTATTCGGAGCTGCCGCCGACCGAAAAGCCGGCGGATATTGTCCTGGGATCGTTGCAGGACATGCCGGCCGGAAGCTCCGTCGAGGAGATCAAGCACGCCGCCGAGGCTTTCGGCATCGATTTCACCTTTATGAAAGCGATCGCCAAGATCGAATCCGATTTCGATCCCAAGCAGCGGACCGGATCGTATATCGGCCTGTTCCAGCTCAGTAAGTACGAGTTCAGGTCTTATGGCTCCGGCGACATTCTGACTGCGCGCGACAACGCCATCACCGCCGCCTACAAATTCCTCGCCGAGGCGGCGCTGTTCGAGTGGCACACGCGCAAGAAGCCGACATTTATCGACCTCTACATGATTCACCAGCAAGGATGGCAGGGCGCCGCCGAGCACGTCGCCCATCCGGAGCGGATCGCCTGGAAGTCGATGTGCGCCACCGACGAAGGCCGGGAAAAAGGCGAGAAGTGGTGTAAGCGCGCGGTGTGGGGCAACACGCTTCCGGACGTCAAGCACGTCTGGAAGTCGGTCGATAAGCTGACGTCAGGCGCGTTCGTGACGATGTGGCGGCAGCGGATCGAGCAGTTATATTCGCGTTACTCGCAGGCGGCCCTGACGGAGAAACACTGATTCCCCGTCCGCTTTTGAGCGCTGCGGATAGCGCACACAGTCAGCAAAATGCCTGAAAGATTTTTCATCGGGCGAGACCCATCTAAAAGTCAAATTGTGATTGACCATGAGTCAGTGACGAGTCAGCACGCAGTGCTTCAGTCCATGGACGCCGATGATGACGCCTTCGTGCTGATCAACACGTCTGGGACGGGCAAGGTATTCATTCTAAAAGAAGATGGCCAAAAAGAAGAAATAAAGCACGCAAACGTCGCTCGCACGGATCGGGTGTCGATTGGCGATTACGAAACGGTGGTGGCCGAGCTAATCGCGAAAGTCAAAAACGCCACTGAGGTTTTTATCAGCTACAGCCATCACGATACGAAGCGTGCGCAAAAAATCGGTGATTTTCTCTCGCGCCACGGCCTGCGGGTATGGCGCGATCATCGGCTAGAGGTCGCCAGACCTTACGATGACCAGATTGAAGCTCAACTCAAATCCGCGCGCTGCATCGTGGTGTTGTGGTCGACTGAGTCGGTCAAGTCATCTTGGGTGAAAGCAGAAGCGCAATTCGCGCATGATAGGCGCGTGCTGGTACCGGTCTTTATCGAAAACGAGGTTGAAGTACCGCTATTATATCGCCGGATACAAGGCGCGTTCGTGACCAATTGGGGCACTAACGAAGTGGACGATCAGCTCGCCCACCTTGCGAAGAAAATAGATTCATTTTTGCGAATATCGCGGTGAACGTTGCACGATTGGGGTACTTAAGGGAATTCACGCTTCCTTTCGTTCGACGCCAGAATCGGTGGTGGTGTATTCCTCGCCGCACTGGGGACAGGTCGCGCGGTAGACGTTGACCCCACCGGAGCGGCCCGCGCCCATCGCGAACATGTGCACGTATGGCTCCTGGGTGCGGCCGGTCTGGTCGTAGAAGACAAGATGCGCGCGGTGACCGCGCGTGCAACGGCCGAACAGTTCGAGGTAGGGCGCGTTTTTGGCTATGGATAGCTCCGCGCCCGCTACCTTGTCTTATTTGTTCTCGAATTTCGGCGGCCGCTTGGCGATGAAGGCTGCCATGCCTTCCTTCTGGTCGGCGGTGGCGAACAGCGAGTGAAAGACGCGTCGCTCGAAGCGCACACCTTCCGCCAATGGCGTTTCGAAGGCGGTGTTGACCGCCTCCTTCGCCGCCAGCACTGATGGCAGCGACATCGACGCAATCGTCTCGGCGACCTTCATCGCCTCGTCGAGCAGGCTCGCCAGCGGCACCACGCGGGCGACCAGCCCCGAGCGCTCGGCCTCGGCCACGTCCATCATCCGGCCGGTGAGCATGATGTCCATCGCTTTGGCCTTGCCGACGGCGCGGGTGAAACGCTGCGTGCCGCCGATACCGGGAATGACTCCGAGTTTGATCTCCGGCTGGCCGAATTTGGCGTTGTCGGCGGCGATGATGAGGTCGCATTGCATCGCCAGTTCGCAGCCGCCGCCGAGCGCGAAGCCGGCTACCGCGGCAATCACCGGCTTGCGCAACGTTGCGGCCCGGTGCCAGTCGGCGGCAAAGTCGCCGAGATAGGCGTCGGTGAAGCTCTTATCGGCCATCTCCTTGATGTCGGCGCCGGCGGCGAACGCCTTGTCCGAGCCGGTGATCACCATGCAGCCGATTGCGGGATCGGCTTCGAATGTATCGAGCGCTTGCGTCAACTCGCGCATCAGCGTGCGATTGAGCGCGTTGAGCGCGGCCGGCCGGTTGAGCTTGATCAATCCGACTTTGCCGCGCGTTTCGACGATGATGGTCTCGTAGGCCATGGTGCTGTTCTCGGCGTTTCGCTTCCCCAAGGTTATTTTTGGCACACCGGACAATAGAAGGTCGAGCGGCCGCCTTGTACGATCCGCTTGATCGTGCCGCGGCAGCCTGGGGTGCGGCATTTGCCGCCTTCGCGATCGTAGACCCGGAAACGATGCTGAAACATGCCGAGCTCGCCGTCGGTCAGCCGGTGGTCGCGCAGCGAGGAGCCGCCGTCCTTGATCGCGTCATTGAGCACCGCCCTGACGGCTTCCACCAGCCGCTCGGCCCGGTCGTTGGGTGCGCCGTCGCGGCGGGCAATTGTCGATGCGACGCGCCTGGGCGAGAGCCGGGCGCGATGCAACGCTTCGCAGACATAGATGTTGCCGAGGCCAGCAACGATCTGTTGATCCAGCAGCGCCGCCTTGAGGCTGGTTTTCTTGCCCTGGCAGGCTCTCGCCAGCATGGCGGCGTCGAACGCGTTGCCGAGCGGCTCCGGTCCGAGCCGGTTGAGCAGCGGCTCATCGTCGAGTTCCGCCCGCGGCACGATCTTCATCGAGCCGAAGCGGCGCGGATCGTTAAAGGTGACGATTGCGCCCGACGACATGTGAAATACCACGTGATCGTGCGCCGCATGCCGTTCGCGCTCGTGATAATAGCGCGCAAGCCTCTCGCCCCAGGCCTTCTGAAAAACATGAAACGAGCCGGACATGCCGAGATGCATCAACAGCACGTCGCCGGAGGACAGATCGGCGAGCAGATATTTCGCCCGCCGGCCGAGGCCGGTGACGGTGTTGCCTTGCAGGCGCTGGCTAAAATCCTTCGGCAGCGGCCAGCGCAGATCGGTGCGGCGCAGCTCCACCTTGGTGAAGCGCGCGCCTTGCATCGCCGGTTCAAGCCCGCCGCGCACGGTTTCGACTTCGGGAAGTTCGGGCATCGCTCGACCGAAATGGTTAACGCGGCAAGACACATAGCGTCGCTGGCGCCGGCGCGCTATGGTTTGGCCCACAGAGCAGCGTAGTAAGAGTGCGATGACGGAAACCGCCCAGTTCGGCGCGCGCCAGGTGCCGCTTGCGGACAAGCAGGCGCTGGTCGACGACGTGTTCCGCAGCGTCGCCCGCCGCTACGACCTGATGAACGACCTGATGTCGTTCGGACTGCATCGCGCCTGGAAAGACGCGCTGGTCACCGCGGTCAATCCGCCGAAGAACCGCCCGTTTGCGCTCGTCGATATTGCCGGCGGCACCGGTGATATTGCGCTGCGCGTGATCGAAGCCGGCGGCGCGGGCACGCGGGGGACGGTCTGCGACGTCAACGCGGACATGCTGGCGGTCGGACGCGAGCGCGCCGCGGCGCGCTCCCGTGACGATGCGGTGACGTTCGCCGAAGGCAACGCCGAGGCCCTGCCGTTTCGCGACCGCAGCTTCGATGCCGCCACCATCGCCTTCGGCATTCGCAATGTGCCGCGCGTCGAACCGGCGCTTGCCGAAGCGTATCGCGTGCTCAAGATCGGCGGCCGTTTTCTCTGCCTCGAATTCTCCGCCGTCACCGTGCCCGGCCTCGACCGGCTGTACGATTTTTATTCGTTCAACGTCATTCCGGCGCTCGGCCGCGCCGTGGCCGGCGACGCGGAATCCTACCGTTATCTGGTGGAATCGATTCGCAATTTTCCGAAGCCGCCGGAATTCGCCGCCATGATGCGCGCCGCCGGCTTCGCGCGCGTTTCGTTTCGGGCGATGAGCGGCGGCATCGTGACGCTCCATTCCGGCTGGCGTTTGTGATCGCCGCTCCCGCGCATCTGCTGCGTCTTGGTCGCGCCGGCTTCATTTTCGCCCGCGAAGGCGTCTTCGGCGCGATCGATCCGGCACTGGTGCCGCCGGCAGCACGTCCGCTGGTGCGTATCGCGCGGCTGTTCGAGCGGCCGTCGAGTGGTCCCGCCGAAGCGCGCCTCTCCGCCGCGCTCACCCGGCTCGGTCCAAGCTATGTCAAACTTGGGCAGTTCCTCGCGACCCGGCCGGACGTCGTCGGCACCGCGCTCGCCCGCGATCTCGAGCATTTGCAGGACCGGATGCCGCCCTTCCCGCAGAAGGAAGCGGAGGCGGGGGTCGCCGCCTCGTTCGGCCGGTCAGTCAACGCCGTATACTTCAGCTTCGGCCCGCCGGTTGCTGCTGCGTCAATCGCGCAGGTGCATCGTGCCGAAGTCGCGACCCCTGACGGTCCACGCGCCGTTGCGGTCAAGGTGCTCCGCCCCGGCATTGAGCGGCGTTTCCATGCCGATTTGCGCGCTTTCATGTTCGTCGCGCAACAGGCGGAGGATTTTTCTGCCGAAGCTCGCCGGCTTCGTCTGGTCGAAGTGGTCGATACCCTGCGCCGCTCGGTCACCGTCGAGATGGATTTCCGCCTCGAAGCGGCGGCGCTCTCGGAAATGGCCGAGAACACCAAAGACGACCCTGATTTTCGGGTGCCGGCGGTGGATTGGGACCGTACCAGCAAGGACGTCCTGACACTGGAATGGATCGATGCCACGCCGTTGTCGGATCGCGCTCGACTGGACGCCAAGGGCTTCGACCTGCGCGAGCTGGCGCGCGCGCTGATCCAGACCTTTCTCCGCCACGCGCTGCGCGACGGCTTTTTTCATGCCGACATGCATCCGGGAAACCTGTTCGTCGACGACGACGCGCGGCTCGTCGCCGTCGACTTCGGCATCATGGGCCGGCTCGGCGCAAAGGAGCGGCTGTTTCTGGCGGAAATCCTGCACGGCTTCAT
>CAYVPC010000146.1:0-9229 GCA_964453555.1 uncultured Hyphomicrobiales bacterium
CCTCTCCGCGCGCCGCGAAAGGCAATACGTCGCGGACCGCTTGCCAGAAAGCACGCGAGTCGCCGCCGCGAAGCGTGCCAAGCGCACCGAAAGGCGCGGCAATGCCCTCCAGCAAGCTTTTGCGATGCGCGACCGACGGCGCGACCCCTTCAAGCCGCAAAGCGGTGACGGCCCCGCCGGCGCCCGCAGTCTCCCGGATGCGTTTGGCCGCCACGGCCGGCACATGGGCCGCTGCCGAGACGTCGGCGACCGAGCCCATGACTTCGCCCATGAACTTTCCCGCCGCGATATCGTCGAGCTTGAGCACCAGCAGCGTCTCCTCGGTCTCCGCCCGCGGCAGCGTCTTGATCGTAACCTCGGTCATGGCGGCGAGCGTGCCCCAGGAACCGGCCAACAGCTTGCAGAGATCGTAGCCGGTAACGTTTTTCACGACGCGGCCGCCCGATTTGAATGTCTCGCCGCGTCCGGAAACCGCATTAACGCCGAGGAAATGGTCCCGGGCAGCACCGGCTTTGATCCGCCGCGGACCTGAGAGATTGGCCGATAGCGCACCGCCGATCGTGCCGCCGCCGGTCTCCGTCCCCAAAAGCGGTCCATAATCCATCGGCTCGAAGGCAAGCTCCTGCCCGTTCGCCGCCACCGCGGCCTCGATTTCGGACAACAGCGTGCCGGCTTTCGCCGACAGCACAAGTTCCGCCGGCTCACACAAGGTGATGCCGGACAACCCCGAGAGGTCGAGCGTGGCATCCCATTGCGCCGCGCGACCGATCACGCGCTTAGTGCCGCCGCCGACAATCTCCAGCGTCTTGCCACCGGCGAGCGCCCAGTTGACGGCCGCCTCGACTTCCGCGTGATCGCGCGGTTTGAGATTTTCACCCATGCGCCTTGTGCGTCAGAACCGCGGCAAATCTGGAAAGGCCACGCGGCCGGCGTGCACATGCATGCGGCCGAGTTCGGCGCAGCGGTGCAAGGTCGGAAAGACTTTGCCGGGATTGAGCAGGCCCTGGTCGTCGAAGGCGCATTTGAGCCGCTGCTGCTGATTGAGATCGGCCTCGGAAAACATCACCGGCATAAGGTCGCGCTTCTCGACGCCGACGCCGTGTTCGCCGGTCAAGACGCCGCCGACCTCGACGCAAAGCCGCAGGATATCGGCGCCGAATGCCTCGGCGCGATCGAGTTCGCCGGGCTTGTTGGCGTCGTAAAGGATCAGCGGATGCAGATTGCCGTCGCCGGCATGGAATACGTTGGCGACGCGCAGTCCGTATTGCGCCGACAATTCCTGCATGCGGCGCAGAACGAGCGGCAATTTCGCGCGCGGGATGGTGCCGTCCATGCAATAATAATCGGGCGAAATGCGGCCGACCGCCGGGAAGGCCGCCTTGCGGCCAGCCCAGAACAAGAGCCGTTCTTCCTCGGACGTGGAGGCGCGGCAGATCACCGCTCGGCACTCGCGCGCGATCTCCTGAACGCGTTCGAGCAGATGATCGACCTCGGTACGCGGACCGTCGAGTTCGACAATCAGCAATGCCTCGACGTCGAGCGGATAGCCGGCATGGACGAATTCCTCGGCGGCATGGATAGCCGGCCGGTCCATCATCTCCATACCGCCGGGAATGATGCCGGCGCCGATGATGCGGGCGACGCATTCGCCGCCATCTTCCGACGCGGCGAAGCCGATCAGCGCCGCGCGCGCGGTCTCCGGCCGTCTGAGGATGCGCACGGTCACCTCGGTGACGACGCCAAGGAGCCCCTCGGAACCGGTGACGACGCCGAGCAGATCGTAGCCGGCGGCATCAAGGTGGCTGCCGCCGAGCCGCACGATCTCGCCGGTGATCAGCACCAGTTCGCAGCCGAGCACGTTGTTGGTGGTGACGCCGTATTTGAGGCAGTGCACACCGCCAGAATTCTCCGCCACGTTGCCGCCGATCGTGCAGGCGATCTGGGAAGACGGGTCGGGCGCGTAATAGAAGCCGGCATGCTCAACCGCCTGGGTAACTGCGAGATTGGTGACGCCGGGCTCGACCACGGCGACACGATTAGCAAAATCGACAGTGCGGATGCGGTTGAACTTGGCCATGCCGAGCAGTACGCCGTCGCCAAGCGGGAGCGCGCCGCCGGACAGCGAAGTCCCCGCCCCGCGGGGCACGACGCGGACACCTTCGCGATTGCAGTAAGCCAGCACGGCCGCGACCTGCTCGGTCGTGTCCGGCAGCACGACCACCATGGGTAGTTGACGGTAGGCGGTCAAACCGTCGCTTTCGTAGGGCCGCATGGCCTGCTCGGAGGCGATCACGCCCTCGCCGGGCACCATGCGCTGAAGCGCCGCTACGATCTCGGCGCGCCGGGCGAGCACTGCGCCGTCGGATTGGGGCATTGCGACAGGCATCGCACGATCTCCGGCGTCTTCTTGAACTTAGGCCATCTTGGCGGCTATCTGCGGCACAGTATAGCCGGAAAGGTCTTCGTATTGCGCAGCGTCCGCGCGACAATTGACCGTTGACACGCTGCGTTGCGGTCGCTTCAACCGCATTGTGAATTCACCGCCGAGCCGGACGGCCACGGACGCAAGGGGTTAGACGATGTTTATGAGGCTGGTGGTAGCTGCCGCGTTGATTACCGCATCGATGGGCTTGGCTTTGGCGCAGGACGCCGAGAAAGGCGCGACGGTATTCAAGAAATATTGCAGCCCATGCCATCGGATCGGTCCGGATGCAAAGAACCTGGTCGGACCCGAGCTTAACGGCCTTGACGGGCGCAAGGCCGGCAGCGTGGCCGGCTATCCCTACTCGGACGGCAACAAGAATTCGGGCATCGTCTGGAACGAGGCGGCATTCAAGGAATACATCAAGGATCCCAAGGCCAAGGTGGCCGGAACCAAGATGATGTTTGCGGGCCTCAAGAACGAACAGGAGATCAACGACCTGTGGGCTTACATCAAGCAATTTGATGCTGACGGCAACATCAAGAAGTAGCAGCGTCGAGCGCAGGCGCTGATGTCGCCTAAAACGTGCCATTGATCGTGGGTGGATAACTAAAATCGGTTTTGTGTCGGTGAACGGAGGAGACGCCGCCATGATCAAGGACATCGTTGTCAATCTGAGCGTCGGCGAACGGGGCGGCCCGGCCGGCGATTATGCCGTCTCGGTCGCCGCCGCCTTCGACGCGCACTTGACCGGCCTCGCTTTCCGCTACGATCCCGTCGTACCGGTGTCCGGCGCCGGCTACATACCCGCCGACGTGATTGAAATGCAGGAGCGCGACAACGCCGCCGCGACCAAAGCCGCCATCGACCGCTTCGTCGCAGCAAGCAAACGCGCCGGAATTACCGTCGAGCCGCTGACGCCGAGTGCAAGCCTCGCCGGCGTCGGCGAGCAATTCAGCCGGATCGCGCGGCGCTTCGATCTTTCTATTGTCGGGCAGTCCGAGCCCGATGTGAGCGCAGTCGAAGAGATCATCGCCGAATCGGCGTTGTTTGAATCAGGTCGGCCGCTCATCATCGTACCGTACATCCAGAAGGCGCCGCTGAAGCTCGATCGTGTCATGCTTTGCTGGGACGGCAGCCGCGCGGCCGCCCGCGCCGCTGCCGACGCAATGCCGCTGTTTGAGCAGGCTGGACAGATCGAAATCGTCGTCGTCGCCAATGAACGCGGCAAGCTGGACGAGATCGAAGGCGCCGACATGGCGCAACACCTCGCCCGGCACGGCCTAAACGTCGAGGTCAAGCGAACGATGGTTGGCGACATCGACGTGGCGGACGTGATCCTCTCGCACGCCGCCGATACAGGGGCCGATTTGATGGTTATGGGCGGCTACGGCCACTCGCGCCTGCGCGAATTCGTACTGGGCGGCGTGACGCGAACCATGTTCCGCTCCATGACGATACCGGTGCTGATGTCACACTGACCGGGGAGCGGGCATGGCCTATTCCCGTTGTTGACGCCCGAATGGGCGGCATGTCACGTTTTCGCCGACCCTCAAGCCCCAGCGGGCAGCAGAATGGGCCGCAGCATCTCGCAAGCGGCTCCGTAACCTTCTGCAAAATCATAACATTTAGGGTCGTGGAGGATTGCGTCCCAATGGCGGCTCGATCCGGATGACGGAAATCCCGGTGGCAACCGCAGCGAGCCCGCGCAACGATGGGTCTGCGGCGTTATTGGAGATCGCCGACGTCACCATGCGCTTCGGCGGCATCGTCGCGCTCGAAGCGGTCACTTTTTCGGTCGGCAAAGGCCGGATTGTCGGATTGATCGGGCCGAACGGCGCCGGCAAGACCACCCTGTTCAACTGCCTGAGCCGGCTTTATCGCCCGATGCACGGCGATATCAGGCTTAATGGACGATCACTGAACCGTTGTGCGCCGTCGGACATTGCGGCGCTCGGCGTCGGACGGACCTTTCAGGCGCCGACCCTGTTCGCCTCGATGACGGTTCTCGACAACGTGAAGGTTGGGGCGCATGCGCGCGGACACAATGGCCCGCTCACCGACGCGCTGACGTTGCCGGGCACGCGGCGCGAAGAGCGTGAGTTTGAGCAAACCGCGCGCACGATGCTGTCGTTCGTCGGCCTGGACACCATGGCGTCACGTCCGGTGTCAAGCCTTTCGCTGGGCGCGCGCAAGCGCGTCGAATTGGCGCGCGCGCTGGCGGCTCAACCTTCACTTCTCCTGCTCGACGAGCCCGCCGGCGGGCTCAACCACGAAGAGGTCGCTGAGCTGAGCACTTTGATCCGCTCAATCCGCGACCGACTCGGCATCACCGTGCTCCTGGTCGAACATCATATGGGCCTGGTGATGAACCTTTCGGATCAAGTGGTCGTCCTCAATTTCGGCCGCGTGATCGCAGATGGGACGCCTGAAGAAGTACGCGGCAATCCCGCGGTCACCGAAGCGTATCTGGGGACGCGGCACTGATGGCGCCCATTCTGCAATTGCGTTCCGTCAAGGCCTTCTACGGTCAGTCCGAAGTCGTGCACGGCATCGACGTAGCGGTCGAGGAAGGCGGCATGACCGTGCTTCTCGGCGCCAATGGCGCGGGCAAGACCACAACGTTGCGCGCCATCTGCGGCATGGTCCGCCGGGAGGGCGAGATTCTTTTCGCCGGCAGGCGCCTCGATCGCAGCACTACCGAGGAAATCGCCGGGCTCGGCGTGGCTCACGTGCCGGAAGGACGCGGAACCTTCATCGGGCTGACAGTAGAGGAGAACCTGCGTCTCGGCGGTTACACGCGGAGCGGACGTCCGGACCAGAGCATGCAGCGCATGTATGGCTATTTTCCAGTCCTCGAGCAACGCCGCAGCCAGCAGGCCGGCGCATTGTCCGGCGGCGAACAGCAGATGCTTGCCATCGCCCGCGCCCTGATGATGTCGCCGCGGCTTCTGGTGCTTGACGAGCCATCCTTCGGGCTCGCACCGCGCATCGTCGAAGATATTTTCACGATCATCGAGCGGATACGTCGGGAGGAAAAGGTGAGCGTGCTGCTGGTGGAACAGAACGCAACGCTTGCGCTAGAACTCGCCGATCACGCCTATCTCATCGAGACCGGTTACATCGTCACGTCCGGGAGTGCAAAAGCGCTGGCTGACGATCCCCAGATTCGCCGCTCCTATCTCGGATATTGACGCGCCGGTCATGCACCAGTTCTTGCAGCAGATATTTTCGGGACTAGCAGCCGGCTCGATCTACGCGAGCGTCGCGCTGGCGCTGGTGATGATCTACCGCGCGACCGATTTGGTGAATTTCGCGCAGGGCGAAATGGCGATGTTCTCAACCTACATCGCCTGGACTCTGGTAAACGTCGGCCTGCCCTTCTGGGCGGCTTTTCTGATCACACTGGTCGTATCGTTCCTCGGCGGCATGGCAATCGAGCGCGTCATCATCCGGCCGGTCGAGAACGCGCCGGTTCTCGCGGCGGTGGTCGTGACCATCGCGCTGCTGTTGATCTTCAACTCGACGGCAGGATGGATTTACACCTACACCGTGCAGGATTTCCCCAGTCCGTTTCCGGATCGCCCGGTCCTTGGTGCGTTGATCACGACGCGCGATCTCGGTGTGATCGCCGTTACGCTCCTGATGCTCGTCATCCTGTTCGTATTCTTCCGCTTCACCGCGACCGGACTGGCAATGCGCGCGGCTGCGCAAAACCCGGAATCGGCGCGTCTTTGCGGCATCCCGGTCGGACGCATGCTCGCGATCGGTTGGGGACTGGCCGCCGCCATTGGCGCAACCGCCGGCATCATGGTCGCTCCGGTTCTGTTTCTCGATCCCAACATGATGGGCGGCGTTCTGATCTATGCTTTCGCCGGCGCGCTCCTTGGCGGCATCACCAGCCCGGTCGGCGCCGTTGTCGGCGGTCTCATTGTCGGCGTTACCGAGAATCTGGTCGGCACGTATCTGATCGCCAGCCAGCTCAAGCTGACGGTGGCATTCGCCCTGATCATCCTCGTGCTGGTATTCAAGCCGAACGGCCTGTTCGGCTCGGCAGTCGTGCGGCGGGTGTGAGATGGAAAAACCCGTCAGCTCCATCATGCCGGAGGGCCTCGGCGTCGACCACTTCGCGGGGTTGAGCCCGCGAGCCTGGCAATGGACCCTCGCCCTTGTGTTGATCCTGTTAGCGGCGGCCCTTCCCTTCGCGCTGAGCAAATATCACGTGTTCGAACTGACGATGGTGATGATTTACGCCATCGCCGTGCTCGGACTGAACATCCTGACCGGCTACAACGGACAGATCTCGCTCGGCCACGGCGCATTCTTCGCGGCCGGGGCCTATACCGCAGCGATCCTGATGCATCGTTATGGCGTTCCCTACTGGGCGACGCTCCCGCCGGCGGCGTTGATCTGCTTCATTCTCGGCGTGTTGTTCGGGCTGCCGGCGCTCCGCTTCGAGGGACCCTATCTGGCGCTGGTAACGCTCGCGCTAGCGCTGGCGATGCCGCAATTGCTCAAATACTTCGATACCTGGACCGGCGGCCAACAGGGAATCAACTTGGTCAAGCCGGTGCCGCCGGCATGGCTCGACCTCGACCTCGACCGCGATCGCTGGCTTTATCTCGTCGCGTTGGCGGTACTGCTTGTTGCGATGCGCGTTGCCGCCAACATGCTGCATGGCCGCACCGGCCGCGCACTCGTCGCGATCCGCGACCAGCCGATTGCCGCCGCCGCTATGGGTATCAATACTGCGCACTACAAGACGCTCGCTTTCGGCACCTCGACTTTGTTCACCGGCGTCGCCGGCGCGCTTGCCGCCATCGTCGTCGGCTACGTCTCGCCCGAAGGCTACAGCCTGTTCCTGTCGGTGTCGTTTCTGGTAGGCTCCGCGGTGGGTGGCATTGCGACAATCGGCGGCGCGATCGTCGGAGGTTTTTTCATCCAATTCGTGCCCAATCTCGCCAACGACATCTCGGACGCCGCCCCTTGGGCACTCTATGGCTTGGCGATGTTGTTGTTCATGTATGCGATGCCGTGTGGCGTCGTCGGTACGCTGGGCCCCTGGCTCACCCGATCGATCGGGCGATTTGGGCCAACCGGCCGCTAACGAATGAGGGAGGATGCAATGACCATCAACAAGACCATCGCAACGAGCCTGGCGACGCTGACCGCGCTCGCTTTCGCGAGCGGAGTGGCTTTGGCCGCGGGCCAATACGGGCCGGGCGCCAGCGACACCGAAATCAAAATCGGCAACACCATGCCCTACAGCGGGCCGGCATCGGCCTACGGGATCATCGGCAAGACCGAAGCCGCCTATTTCACCATGATCAACGAGCAAGGCGGCATTAACGGCCGCAAGATCAACTTTATCAGCCGCGACGACGGCTACAGCCCGCCGAAAACGGTCGAGCAAGCACGGCAACTGGTCGAGCAGGACCAAGTCCTGTTTCTGTTCTCTACGCTCGGCACGCCGACCAATGTGGCCATTCACGCCTACCTGAACGACAACAAGGTGCCGCAATTGTTCGTCGCCACCGGCGCCGACCAGTGGAATGATCCCCAGCACTTCCCGTGGACGATCGGGCTGATCCCGAGTTACGGCACCGAAGCGCACATTTACGCCAGCTACATTCTGAAAAATCTGCCGGACGCCAGGATCGCGGTGCTCTATCAAAACGACGACTTCGGCAAGGACTATCTCAACGGCCTGCGCGCCGGCCTCGGTGACAAGGCGGCCAAGATGATTATCGCCACGCAGTCCTATGAGACCACTGATCCGACGGTCGATTCCCAAATCGTCGCGCTGCAATCAAGCGGCGCGGACGTCATGGTCACGCTGGCCACGCCCAAATTCGCCGCGCAAGCAATCCGCAAAATCTACGATATCGGCTGGAAGCCCAACCATTTCCTCACTTCGGTTTCCAACTCGGTCGGGACCGTCATGAAAAACGCGGGAATGGAGAAAGGCGTCGGCATCATCTCGGCGGCCTTTGCGAAAGATCCGACCGATCCGCAATGGTCTGACACGCCGGAGTACAAGGACTGGCTCGCCTTCATGAAGAAATACAACTCATCGGCCAATATGGCCGACGTGCAAGGCGGCATCGGTTACTCTTATGCGCAGACCCTGGTGGCCGTCCTTCAAGCCTGCGGCGACAATCTTACGCGCGAGAACATCATGAAGCAGGCGGCAAGCCTCCATAATCTGAAACTACCGATGCTGTTGCCCGGCATCACGCTCAATACCAGCCCAACCGATTTCGCGCCGGTCAAACAGATGCAATTGGAGAAATTCGACGGCACCACCTGGAAGTTGTTCGGCGAGGTTATTTCGGGATCCGGCAGCTGACAGCGGCATGGAAAGTAATAAGGAGGAAACGATGACAACGAAGCACATCATGGCGACGAGCTTGGCGGTGGCCACTCTCGCTCTCGGCAGCGGACTTGTTTGGGCGGCCGGCCAATACGGACCGGGCGCCAGCGACAGCGAAATCAAGATCGGCCAGACCATGCCGTACAGCGGCCCGGCTTCGGCTTACGGCACCATCGGCAAGGCAGAGACCGCCTATTTCGCAATGATCAACGAACAGGGTGGCATCAACGGCCGCAAGATCAACCTCATCAGCCGCGACGACGGTTATAGCCCGGCGAAGACTGTCGAAGTGGTGCGCAAGATGGTCGAGGAAGACCAGGTGCTGTTGACGTTCAATATCCTGGGCACGCCACCCAACACCGCGGTCCAGGGCTATCTGAACGACAACAAGGTGCCGCAACTGTTCGTCGCCACCGGCGCCGACAAATGGAACG
>CAYVPC010000147.1:0-9108 GCA_964453555.1 uncultured Hyphomicrobiales bacterium
TAGCCCTGTACATCTTCATGCTCGCCGCCTTTGCCGGCTGGGTCATCATCGGCCATGTGCCGGCGATCCTGCATACGCCGCTGATGTCCGGCTCCAATTTCGTGCATGGCATCGTGGTGGTGGGCGGCATGTTCGTATTGCTTAACGCCAGCACGGTACAGGAGCAGGCGATCGGGTTCTTCGCCGTATTGCTCGGCGCCGGCAATGCCGCGGGCGGCTATGCCGTCACCGATCGGATGCTGGCGATGTTCCAGACCAGCGGACAGAAAGCTCAGCACGCGAAGCTTAGTCATGTGAAAGCCCGCCACCCGAGGAAGGATTGAGGATCTGACATGACGATGGCAAGCACTGCCCAACTCATCATCGGTGTCACCGATCTCGCGGCAGCTTTGCTGTTCCTCTATGGCCTCAAGCGCATGTCGTCGCCGGTAACCGCGCCATCGGGGATCTTCGTCGCCGGCCTCGGCATGCTGGTCGCCGTCCTAGCCAGCTTTTTCTATGCCTTTGACGTCGGCGCCGCCGCCAAGCCGCATCTGATGGTCAATGTCGGCCTCGGCGTCGTCGCGCTCATCGTAGGCGGCGGGGTCGCCTGGTGGGCCGGCAAGAAAGTCGCGATGACGGCCATGCCGCAAATGGTTGCGATCTATAACGGCATGGGCGGCGGAGCCGCCGGCGCCATCGCCGCGGTGGAACTGTTCGGCACCAAGACGCCGGGAACGACCCAGCTTGTGGTAACGCTGCTGGGTGCGCTGATCGGCTCGATTTCGCTATCGGGTTCGTTGGTTGCCTGGGCCAAGCTGCAGGGCGTCATCAAGAAGCCGCTGCGCGTGCGTGGTCAGCAGTATTTCAACATCCTTGTCTTGCTGGGCACGCTCGCCGTCGCGGGCTATTTCATCTATGTGGCCCAAGGCGCGTCCGGCCAACTGCTGCCGACGCCGCAGCTGATCTATCTGTTCTTCGGCTGTGCGCTGATCTACGGCATTCTCATGACGCTGCCGATCGGCGGCGCGGATATGCCCGTGGTGATCTCGATCTACAACGCCGCCACCGGACTAGCGGTCGGTCTTGAAGGGTTCGTGTTGGGGAATCCGGCATTGATGATAGCCGGAATGGTGGTCGGTGCCGCCGGCACGCTGCTGACATTGCTGATGGCACACGCCATGAACCGCTCGGTCGCAAACGTCCTATTCACAAATTTTGGCGGCACGCCGAAGCACAAGGCGAGTCACATCAAAGGCAGCCTGAAGCCAACCGCGGCGGCCGATGCCGGCATTTTTATGCGCTATGCAAAGAATGTCATCATCATTCCCGGCTATGGCTTGGCTGCCGCGCAGGGGCAACAAAAGCTCTACGAATTCGTAAAGCTGCTGCTCGCAGCGGGTGTCTCCGTGAAATTCGCGATCCATCCCGTCGCCGGTCGCATGCCAGGTCAGATGGACGTCCTGCTCGCCGAAGCGGGGGTGCCTTACGATCTCATTTTCCAGCTCGACGATATCAACGATGAATTCAAGACCATCGACGTGGCTCTGGTCATCGGCGCCAACGACGTCGTGAACCCAGCGGCGCGCACGGACAAATCCTCGCCGATCTTCGGCATGCCCATCCTCAACGCCGACCAGGCCAAGCAGGTCTATGTCGTCAAGCGCGGTCAGGGCAAAGGCTACGCCGACATCGTCAACGCCCTTTTCTACGCCGACAACTGCAACATGGTCTACGGCGACGCTAACGCCGTAATGACGATGATGATCGAGGCGGTGAGAGGCTTGGGCGCGAAGGCCGCCGCTTGATCTGCATCGACCGGTCCCGCGTTCGCGCCTATTCACGAGCATTATCCCTCGGGCTGTCCGGGCGCTGAATCGCCGGTTTTGCCGCCTCGCTCAGATTGAAGGCGGAATTGATCAGCGCGATATGAGATAGCGCTTGAGGAAAATTGCCCAGCAGGCGGCCGGTTCCGGGATCGCACTCCTCGCTCAATAATCCAACATCGTTGCATAGGGTCAAGAGGCGCTCGAACAATCGGCGGGCGTCGGCTGTGCGATCCAGCAGCACGTAAGCGTCGACCAGCCAGAAGCTGCACGCGAGAAATACGCCTTCGGCGGACGACAAGCCGTCTTCGGATTCAGTTGTGTCATAGCGTGTGACCAGCCCGTTCACGACAAGTTTGCGCTCGATTGCTTCTACTGTGCCGCGCACGCGCGGATCCGCCGGCGGCAGGAATCCGACCGTCGGCAGAAGCAACAGGCTGGCATCGAGTTCTTTTGACCCGTAAGACCGCACGAAGCTTCCCAGTTCCGGATCGAAACCGCGGCGACAGACGTCGTCGTGAATTTTACGGCACTCCTGCCGCCACCGATCGAGTGGACCCTCGAGGTTGAATGCTTCAGCGCTTTTGATCGCTCGATCGAACGCAACCCATGCCATAATTTTCGAAAAGGTGAAGTGGCGGGCGCCGCTGCGTACTTCCCAGATCCCCTCGTCCATCTCCGGCCACACTTCTTCCAAATGTTCGAGGACTTCCAGCTGCAGGGTCCAGCCAGATTCGCTTGCTGCCAACCCCCACTGCCGCGCATGATGCAACGCGTCCATGAGCTCGCCATACATGTCGAGCTGAAGTTGGGTGTGAGCGGCGTTGCCGATACGGACGGGGCTTGATTTGTCGTAGCCGGGGAGCCAGGGAGCCTCCCATTCGGTCAAGCGCCGTTCGCCCGCAATCCCGTACATGATTTGTAACTGGCTGGGTTTGCCGGCGGCGGCGCGCAACAACCATTCGCGCCATGCTTGCGCTTCTTCCAGGTAACCGGCGTTCATGAGCGCGAGGAGGGTCAGCGTCGCGTCGCGCAGCCAGCAAAAGCGATAGTCCCAATTACGGGTACCTCCAATGTGTTCGGGCAACGACGTTGTCGGCGCGGCGACCATTCCTCCGGTACGAGCATAGGTCAACGCCTTCAGCGTGATGAGCGAGCGATTGACGGTGTCCGCCCACTGACCGGAAGCTTTGCTTTTGTTGGCCCAGTCACGCCAGAACTCTTGCGTGGCGCGGAGCTGGTCGAGAGGATTCTCCGCCGCGGGAGCAGGTAAATGCGACGGCGCGTAGGACAGGGTGAATGATACGGTTTCTCCGGGGCCGACGCTAAATTCGCCGACGGTCTTGAAATCTTCGCCACGTAGCGGCGCACTCGTTCGCAACAAAACCATGTCGGGTCCGGCGATGGCTCTGCGTGTCCCGTCGTCGAGTCTGGTCATCCACGGCACTGTCGTCCCGTAGCCAAAACGGATCACCAGTTCGTTCCTCATCGTGACACGGCCGCGCTCGCCAATAATGAGGCGCACGATACTGGAGCCTGTTTGATGTCCGGGCATGAAGTCGACGATCGTCGCGGCTCCGTCGGCACTCCCGAAACGCGTTTCCAGGATCAGCGTGTCTGGCTGGTATCGCCGTGTTACCCGGGCCGTTCCATCTTGTGCGGCAATGAGCCAGCGGCCGTGTTCCGGCGTGCCGAGGAGAGCCGCGAAGCAGGCGTCGGAATCGAATCGTGGCCAACAGAGCCAATCAATTGAGCCATCGCGACCGACCAGGGCCGCCGTCTCGCAGTCGCCGATAAGCGCGTAGTCTTCAATGCGTTGCGGCATGCATCTGTTCTCTACAATGCGGCATGCAATTGTTCTCTCTGAAATCAGGCATCGGGAGTCCGTGTCTTGTTGGGACGGATTACATTTTCACAATTTGATCAATTTTATACTGAACGCTTTGAATGACTGGGCTGATACGCGAAATCCGCACTGTCACGTTTACCCAACGATTGCGCCTCCACTCCCGTTCGATGTGGTCAATTTTGAACAGCTTCGCTCCTGTTCGGATGGGAACATTGAACCCGTCGGGGCGACTAACGGAGGGGGTCATGACCTCGATAATTCCATTCATCAGCAATGGGGTGTTTGAGGCTGCAGACATTAAGACGATGTCTGATGCTTACCGTAAGGCAATTGAAAACATTCACGGTTTTGGGCACCCGAACAGGGATCGTGGGAGAAATGATTGCCACACGCATCATTTCACTTACGCAGGGCGGTGAGCGCGACCCGGATCGTTTGTGTGAAAGGGCTCTTGCCGCGTGTGGGTTCAGCAGGCGTGCGCGGGGTAACGATTTGCTTCATTCGGTCAACGACTGAGCAATATTGCTCACCGGCAGCAGTCACCGGGTCGATCTGCGGCAAATCATTGAATTTGAGGGTGGAACCGTCGCCTTATCCAAGGGTTGATTGTCAGGGGCGCTTCTCCTTCTGCACCGGTGGAGTGCGTATCCGCACACCGCGAGAAGCCGCTCATGCCAGCTAAATCGGCAAAGAACCGCCGCATCGACGTACCGGTTTGGGGAACCGAACCGGACCGCTCAATCGATCAGCTTTGCATAAACACCATTCGCACACTGGCAATGGATGCCGTGCAACAGGCGAATTCCGGCCACCCGGGCACGCCAATGGCATTGGCGCCGTTGGTCTACGCCCTGTGGCAAAATTTTCTGCGGTTCAATCCGGAGGATCCGATTTGGCCCAATCGCGATCGCTTCGTGTTGTCCAACGGCCACGCTTCGATGTTGCTCTACGCAATACTTCATCTCAGCGGCGTGAAAGCGGTGAATGCCAGATACCAGCGCCTGGGCGAGCCCGCGGTCTCGCTCGACGACATCAAGCGATTTCGGCAGGTCGGGAGCAAATGTCCCGGTCATCCGGAATATCACGTCACGTCGGGCGTCGAAACGACAACCGGCCCTCTGGGCCAGGGTTGCGGCAACGGCGTTGGTATGGCGTTGGCCGGACGGTGGTTGGCCAAGCATTTCAACCGACCGGATTTCGCGATGTTCGACTATGACGTCTACGTCGTATGCGGTGACGGCGACATGATGGAGGGCGTATCGAGCGAAGCGGCCTCGTTCGCGGGCCACCAGATGCTCGGAAATCTTTGCTGGTTCTACGACAGCAACCGCGTGACGATCGAAGGGCACACGGATCTGGCTTTCAGCGACGATGTCGCGGCGCGTTTCCTTGCCTGCGGCTGGAACGTGCAGCACGTTGGCGATGTCAACGATCGAGAGCGGCTGGCCCAGGCGATCGAGATTTTCCGCGGAACCAAGGACGCGCCAACGCTTATTATCGTCGACAGCCACATCGGCTACGGCGCACCGCACAAGCATGACACCAGCGCCGCCCACGGCGAGCCGCTCGGCGAGGAGGAGATACGTCTCGCCAAGCGAAGCTATGGCTGGCCTGAGGACGCCAAATTTCTCGTGCCGGACGGCGTGCGCGAGCACTTCCGCGACGGCATGGGGCGACGCGGCCAAAGCCTGCACAACGCTTGGCTTACGCAATTCGAATCCTATCGAAGAAAGTATCCCGATCTCGCCGACGAGATCGAGCGCATGCAACGGCGCGAATTGCCGGCGAACTGGGACGTCGGCTTTCCGGGTTTCGCCGCCGACGCCAAGGGTCTTGCCACGCGCGACTCCTCCGGCAAAGTGCTCAACGCCATTGCCTCGCATTACCCTTGGCTGATCGGCGGCTCTGCCGATCTGGCGCCGTCCACCAAAACGCGGCTCTTATTCGAAGGCGCCGGCGATCTGGAGGCTGACAAGCCCGGTGGCCGCAATCTGCACTTCGGCATCCGCGAGCATGCCATGGGCGCGATCCTCAATGGGCTCGCATTGTCCAAGCTTCGCAGCTTCGGATCGACCTTCCTTATCTTCTCCGACTACATGAAGCCGCCCATTCGCTTGAGCGCGCTGATGGAGCTTCCCGTCGTTTTCGTGTTTACGCATGATTCAATCGGGCTTGGGCAAGACGGCCCAACGCATCAACCGGTCGAGCAGCTCATAGCGCTCCGCAGCATTCCCGGCCTCGTCACGCTACGACCCGCTGACGCCAATGAAGTTGTCGAGGCGTGGCGGGTCATTATCGGGCTGAAGCACCAGCCCGCCTGTCTGGTGCTCACTCGCCAACCGCTCCCGACCTTCGACCGCACGCGCTTCGCCTCGGCCGCAGGTGTCGCGCGGGGCGCCTATGTCATGGCTGATGCCGAAAGAGGTAAGTCGGCAGTGATCCTGATCGGCACCGGCAGCGAGGTCGCACTCTGCGTCGACGCCTATGAGGCGCTCAAGAGGGACGGCATTCCTTCGCGGGTCGTTAGCATGCCGTCGTGGGAGTTGTTTGAACTGCAGGATCAGGCTTATCGCGACAGCGTGCTGCCGCCCGACATTACGGCGCGCGTCTCGGTCGAGGAGGGTTCAGTGATCGGCTGGGATCGCTACGTGGGCGCGGGTGGTGCCAAGATCGGCATGTACACCTTCGGCTCGTCCGCCCCGATCAAGGATCTTATGACGAAATTCGGCTTCACGCCGGAGAAGATTCTCGCCGCGGCCAAAGAGCAGATTGCGAAATCCAAGAGTGCCAAGGGGCAGGTGGCATGAATCCACTGAAGCAGCTCGAAGCATGCGGTCAATCGCCCTGGCTGGATTATCTAAAGCGCAGCCTGATTGAGAAGGGCGAGTTGCGAGATCTGATCGAACGCGACGGATTAAAGGGAGTCACCTCGAATCCTTCGATCTTCGAGAAGGCAATCGGCGAGAGCGACGAATATGCGGATGCGCTGAAACAATTCCAAGCTGGGGCCGATCACAGCATCTCCGCAATCTACGAACACTTGGCAACCGCCGATATTCAGGCCGCCGCCGATGTGTTGCGACCGATTTACGAGGAGACGCAGGGCAGAGACGGCTACATCAGTCTGGAATGCTCGCCTTATCTGGCCAACGACACCGAAGCCACGGTCGCCGAAGCGTTGCGGCTTTGGGCAGCGGTGAAGCGTCCCAACCTGATGGTGAAGGTGCCGGCGACCCCGGCTGGTATTCCTGCGATCCGCGCACTCATTGGTCACGGACTAAACATCAACATCACCTTGCTCTTCGCCGTGAGCGTCTACGAGCAAGTCGTCGAAGCCTATATCTGTGGGCTCGAGGACTTGGCGCGCGCCGGTGGCGACGTCTCCAAGATCGGCAGCGTCGCAAGCATTTTTGTCAGTCGCATCGACACGGCTGTCGACAAACGGCTGGAGAAGCTTGACGACAGGCGGCTGGTGAATCGATTCCGCGGCAAGGTGGCGATCGCCAACGCGAAAATCGCTTACGCTCGCTACAAGGAGCTGTTCTCCGGCGCCCGCTGGCAACGCTTGGCCGCAGCGGGTGCCAAGACGCAACGCTTGCTTTGGGCTTCCACCAGCACCAAAGATCCGTCCTACAAGGACACGATGTATGTCGAGGCACTCATCGGCCGCGACACCGTCGATACGATTCCACCGGCGACCATGGACGCGTTCCGCGACCATGGTACGGCGATACCTGACGCTATAGAAAAAGACGTTGCGGGCGCCTGTGCGATACTCGCCGAGTTGGAACAATACGGCATCTCGCTAAAGGAGATTACCAAAGATCTGGTCGTCGAGGGCGTGCAGCAATTCGCGGATTCGTTCGACAAGTTGTTCGGTGCCATCGCTCGGCGCCGCCGCACTTTACGTGAAGGCGATCGTGCCCGCCCCGTCATCGGGCTGGGGTCTCCCGAACTAAAGACCGCCTTCGATGCGGAAATGGAGATTTGGCGCAAAGACGGGCGCATTCGGCGTCTTTGGGCGGGCGACAAAACTCTGTGGACTGGGACGGACGAGGACAAATGGCTCGGCTGGCTCGACGTCGTGGAGGAGGAGCTGGCCGATGTTGATCGGCTGCAAGGTTTTGCGCAGGAGATAAAGAAGGGCGGTTTCACCGACGTCGTACTGCTCGGCATGGGCGGCTCAAGCCTGGGGCCTGAAGCGTTGAGCGAAACTTTCGGGCCCCAGTCGGGCTGGCCCCGCTTCCGCATGCTCGACAGCACCGACCCGGCACAGATCATGGCGATCGAGCGGGCGGTTGATCTCGGCAAAACGCTGTTTGTCGTCTCTTCCAAATCCGGGAGCACGCTCGAACCTAACTTTTTCATGGAGTATTTTCTCGACCGCGTCGGCACCGTGCGAAGTAAGGAAAAAATCGGCGAGCACTTCGTCGCCGTTACCGATCCGGGTTCATCGCTGGAGCGCCGCGCGGAGGAGCTGCGCTTTGCCCACATCTTCTATGGCGTGCCTTCGATCGGCGGCCGCTACTCGGTTCTGTCGAAGTTCGGTCTGGTGCCGGCTGCGGCGATGGGTATCGACGTCAAGCGCTTGCTCGAGACGACGCAGCCGATGGAGCGAGCCTGCGGCGCGGACGTGCCGCCGGCGGAGAATCCGGGCGTGCAGCTCGGCATCGCCATGGGCGTGGCGGCAACGCGGTTCGGCCGCGACAAGGTGACGATCATTGCCTCGCCGGGGATCGCCGATCTCGGCGCCTGGCTGGAGCAGCTTCTGGCGGAGAGTACGGGCAAGCACGGGCGCGGGCTGATCCCGCTGGCCGGTGAGCCGCTCACGACGCCCGAGCGCTACGGCAGCGACCGGTTTTTCGCCTACCTGGAGCTGGACGGCGAGATTGATCCGTCGCAACGGCAGGCGGTGGAAGCGCTGGAACGGGCCGGTCATCCGGTCGTACGGATCAGCGTGAAGGACGTATGGCACATCGGGCAGGAATTCTTCCGCTGGGAGATGGCGATCGCAGTGGCCGGCGCGATCATCGGCATCGACTCGTTCGACCAGCCGGATGTCGAGGCAAGCAAAGACAAGACGCGCGCGCTGACTGAAGCCTACGAGAAGTCGCATCGCTTGCCGGCAGAGACGCCGATCTTTCGCGAGAATGGCCTCGCCCTCTTTGCCGATCCGCGTAACGCCGCCGAGCTCGGTCGGCACAATACGCTGACCGGCCATCTGAAGAGTCATTTCGGTCGCGTGCACGGCGGCACAAAAGCGGGCGACTACGTGGCGTTACTCGCCTATGTCCAGCGCGACGACGCGCATACCCAGGCCTTGACCGATATGCGCACGCACATCCGCGATAAAACCCGCGCCGCCACCTGCCTCGGCTTCGGGCCTCGTTTCCAGCATTCGACCGGGCAGGCTTACAAGGGCGGGCCGAATTCCGGCGTGTTCCTGCAGATCAC
>CAYVPC010000148.1:0-9065 GCA_964453555.1 uncultured Hyphomicrobiales bacterium
CCGAGATGGGAGTATCCCAAGGTGGTCGATAGTCACGGCCAATTCGTCTGGTACGAGTTGATGACGACGGACGTCAACGCCGCCAAGGCGTTCTACGCCAACGTCGTGGGCTGGGACGCGCGGGACGCCTCGACGCCCGGTGGGGCGTACATCCTGTTTACGGTCGGAGAAGCCGTGGTCAGCGGGCTCATGAACCTGCCGGCGGACGCGAGGACGATGGGCGCCAAGCCGCGCTGGATAGGGTATGTCAGCGTCAGCGACGTGGACGCTACCATCAACCGCATTAAGCAGCTTGGCGGAACGGTGCAGTTTCCGCCGACCGATATTCCCGGCACCAGCCGCTTTTCGATGGTCACTGACCCACAAATGGCAACGTTTGCCTTGATCAAGTGGCTGAGACTCCGCCAAGAGCTGCCCGCCGCGCAGGATTCACCGGGCCGCGTCGGCTGGCACGAGCTGATTGCCGCCGACGGTGAAACGGCGTTCGCTTTCTACAGCGAGCTTTTTGCCTGGCAAAAAGCGCAAACCGACGTCGACGCGATGGGGGCGTATCAACAGTTCAGCGCCGGAGGACAGACGATCGGCGGCATGTTTACCAAGACTCCGACCCAGCCGGTCCCCTTCTGGCTTTACTACTTCAACGTCGATGATATCGACGCGGCAGCACAGCGTGTGAAGGCCGGTGGCGGGCGGATCCTCAACGGACCGTTTGAAGTGCCGGACGGCAGCTGGGTCGTTCAGTGCGCCGACCCGCAGGACGCCATTTTCGCCCTGGTTGGAAAGCGAAACCGCAACCCCATCGGATATTTCGAGCGCACATCGCGCGATCCCTCCGACCTGCGGCGCCGCCGCTGGTCTTGGTGAGCGAGGGAAGCCGCTTCAATCCGAGGCCCCGGCTTCGATGCCGCGACCAAGTGCAAACTGACCGACCGGGCCCTCGATGTGGAATTCGATTCCCGTCATCTTTGCGAACAGATCGATATTGGCGGTTCCGATCGCACAAGCGCCAAGGCCCATTTCGGTTGCCGTCAGGTAGAGGGTTTGCAGCAGGACACCGGCGTCTTTGAGAATGAGTGAATAGGCGATCGAGCTGTACTTCCAGGAAACCCGGCCGAAACGCGCAGCGATCGTGATCAGGACTTGCGGCGCTGCTGATACGCCCATGGCCTGTTTGGCACCCGCCAGCAGGGTTGCCAGCGCGTTTTCGGCAACCCGGATCGGCGCCAGGGCGTGCGCGCTGGCGTCGTAGTGATAGAAACCCCGGCTCAGTCCTTCGCATTTGTCGACCGCCAGATAGAGCTCGAGTTCGTAGCTGGCGCCCGCCGACGGATACGGCCTGACTGTGTACTCAATCAGCAGACCCCCGTTGCCGGGGCCGATGCTACTTTTGCTTTTCGGCAACACCCGCGCCGCGCCGGCGAGAAACTGCGAAAGCTCGGCGAGCGTGATCGGTCGCTGGTCGTCGAAGCTGCGCGTCGAATGTCGTTGCCGCAAGAGCTTTGCCAGCGGTGGCGTGGCCGCCAGATCCGCGATCGGGATCTTGAGCAAATTGATTTTCTTTCCGGGCCAGCGCCGCCGCACCGCCGGCGGCGGAGGAATAATCCCCGCGTACGCATAAACCCCGCCGACCGGGTTGGCGTGTCGGCCTTCCGTGCTGCGGGCGTGGAACAGGAGATCGTGAAAGTCCCAAAGAACAAGCGGATCGTCGCCCTCGGCCGCTCGCAGGCCGCTGTCATCCGTAACCTCGACCTTGAAAAGTATTTGGCAATCAAGCAGCAAAGCGAGCAACTCGACCCCCGGGAAACCATCGATCCGACGCAGTTGTTTGATGCCTCGCGGCGTCGATAGCGTGGCCAGGTTGGTCGCGATCTTGGGATCGCAAATCTTGAACAACGCGCCGGCGCGCGGCGATTCAAGAACCATGTCGTTTGCGCGCCGTCGCATGTACGCAAACCGGGACAGCGCGAGAACATCGGCATTGCCGAGCCGCGGCGTTCGCGGCCAATAGTCAGGTAGCTGCGGTTCGATGACGACCGTATCCTCGCCGCCGCGCCCAAGGCGGTATTCCAATAAGCCGCGGCTGGCCAATCGCCGGACCATTAGATCGATCTGTTTGTCGGCGCTCCGGTTCCCGGGCGCCAACGCGGCCAGTGGCAGACCCGTCCGCAGCGTCTGCGCGCGTTCCGCTGCATCCGCGCTGAAGGTTCCCAAATTGATCGAGTAGCCATCAAAGCAGGCTGCTATTTTCCCGCCTGCATGCACGTCCAGCGTTACGCGGCTGACGAGCCGGGCGGCAATCGTCAGCGGCCGCGCCTTTCGCCCTCTCTTGGTTGCGGGAGCGCGCAAGCCGCGGTGTCCGTCAGGTGTGGGGGTGAAACGGATTGAGTTCGGTTTCCAGGAGCGGCCGATCGCGCCATCCGAGGTTTACCGGGACATCGTAAAGTCGGCCGGGTGCGAAGCGCCGATAGAAATGCCGCATGCCGGGAACGATCACTCTGACGACCGGGACGCCGATGTCGGGGCGGGTCTGGTCGAGGACAAGAAAATCGAGGCCCTGTTCCTCGGCAAGGCGCACGCAGGTAGCCACCTGCTCGCGCGTGTCGAGGCGGCCGAACTTCGAACCGAAGCCTGGTTGCACCGCGGGATTATTGCCCGGCGTCAAAAAGGAATGATCTTGCAGACGGAATGGATTGACGCCGTCGAGGCTCGATTTGTCAGATTTCCTGCCGCCCATGAGACCGATGGACAAAAATTGGTTCAGTTCCGTCAGCGCGCGCAACAGAGCGATTCGGGTATCGAAGTGCGCGCCAGAACCGAACTCGATATTTTCCCGCCCCTCATCCATCCAGTGCGCTATCGCCACAAAACTCGGAATCCCGAGATCGGTGGTGACATCGAGCACCCAAACCCGCCGCCCAGTTTCATCCAGCTGGATTTGCAGATCGCGAATGTAGGAATCGTCGAACTGGCCGAGGTCCAGTCCCCGCCGCTGTAACCGGTTGTACCACCAGATCGCGTATGCGTCGCGCTCCACCAGTTCGAGGAATCCCTGGACAATCGCTTCCTCCGGCGTGTTGCCCGCCGCACAGCCGTTGGAGTCCGCCAGGTGGGCGGCGCGGCCCCGGTAGAAAAAATACAACAAGGTGGTCGGCAGGTATCTGAATCGCTTGTCGCGCAGAGACCAGACCGGCGACCATTCGATTTCGGCCGATGGATCGAACGGGGCCGGTGTCTGCGAATCGTCAGTGCCGGGTCTCGGTGCTACGCCTCGACGGTATTGCGCGTCGCTGAACAACAAAACCTTGTTCGGAGCAATGGCCTCGCCTGATGGGAACTCGGTAAATCGCCGTGTCGTTTTGATCTCGTCGCCGTCAAAAATACCGGAGTAACGCTCGATCGCCTCCATCAGCGCACTGGCTTCCCCCTGTTCGGCGGTGCTGCCCTTGCCGAAGCTGCCGCCGCTCAGCCCCGCCCGAAGCTCATTGACGGTTTCGGCCGGCGCCGAAAAATTATGGCTGGCATAGTAATTGGTGTTCAGGGGCAAGTCGGCTTCGATACGTTCGAGGCGGGAGACGACCCCGGTCAACGGGCTCACATGCTTGCGGAAGCGTGCAACCGTGGCCCGTGACGAAACCGTCCGGTATCCGCCGCTCGTCATGACCGACTTGGCGCCGGCGGCAAGCTCGAGCGGAACCGGCGCACGGTTTGGGTCGCGCAGTATCTTGCGGCCGCAGGCCGTACATTGCGGCCGCTTCGCCACGTAATGCTTGACGATGGTCGCGCCCAACAAATCGAGACTGACGATGTGATCGCCCAAGTCAGTGCCGAAGCCGGTGGCGATCGCCTTGGCGATTTCGATGGCCGCAAGCTGGATGCCGCTCTGTCCGAGCGTGCGCCGGGCGAGGGGCGAAACGGCGACGGCACGCGTATCGCCGCGATCGAGCAGCGCCTTCACCTGCCGATTTCGCTTCATGCGATCGGCAAGGCACATCCAACAGGCGCTCTTGCCGGGCCTGAACACCGGCCCTACCAGAGGAAAAATGCCGGGAGACTGGACCAGCAGCCAGGCGGACCCGTCCGACAAATGCCGCCGGTTCCGCTCGGCCAATTGCCGTTCGAGATAATCATTCACCAGTGTGATGGTCAGGTCGGGGGAGCGCTCGACAACGCGAACGCCCAGCCCTTTCAAGGCTGCGCCGAGTTCTCTGGCCCCCGGCGCGTCGATCGATTCAATCCGCACCCGACATTTCTGAAGATTTTTCTCCGCGATCCCGGGCGGCAGGCCGAGGCTCGCCCAATATCCGGCCACGGCGCCATTGGACGAGTGTGACGTTCGGACCACGTAGCGGCGGTCGACCAGCCGCTTCAGCGCTTCGTTGATTTTGTCGGACGGAAAATCCCGCTTGAGCTCGCGAACGAGGTCCCGAAAGCTTCTTCCACCCTTGCCGATCGCAGATGCGAGCGCACAATAGAGTTCGCCGTGAAGAAAGAACTTCCGGTCCTCGGAATAGAGGCACACGACGTCGGGCGGCAGCACATAGACGGTGAAATTCGGCGCGAACCGCGGAACGTCTTTGCTGTTGTGCCGCGAAAGGCGGGTCCGGCGATGGCCTGTCATGACGTCCGCATGCGCGCACCTGCACCGCTATTCCGGATCCCCGGTGCAAGCCGGGTGCTCCGCACCAGGCCCGCCCGCGCATGCGCTTCGCCGCATATGACAAATGGGCTATTCCGGGTCAAACCCGGTCACGACGGCCTTGCGTCGGTCAACGCGTTGGGAACCTGCTTTAATCTAGCAGACGCGGCAACCTCCCCACGACAAGCAGCAGCTGCAACTACAGCCAGCGCAGGCTGCGCAACCTGCACAGCCGCCGCAGCCTCTGCAGCCGCAGCCTCTGCCGCAGCCGCCGCATCTGCCGCAACCGCCGCAGCCGCAGCCAAAGGCTAGTTTTTCGCTGAGCCGGGGTGTTGCGGCATTTTCCTTATCGAAGACATAGAACGTCCCCAGGCTGACGTCGGAGAGTTCTTCTTCGCCCAACGAGATTTCGTGATTCACGGCGGTGTTCCGCGCCGTCGGTATATCGGCCGATCCACCGGTCGTCGCTGAAGCGCCCGCCGCCAACGATAAAGACAACCCGGCGGCCCCCAACACCGGCAGCGACGATACGGCTTTACGCCTACGCTTTCGCTTCAAAGGGGGCTTTGCGCGCGACATAGGGACCTACCTTTTGGAAAATATTCGGCCAATGGAATGATTTGAGATCGTACGCCCCGATCTCTGTCCTCGACAAGTGTGAAGTGAGGTCGGGAGTTTCCAGTCATTGCTCGCGTGCAAACCCTAATCAGCGCAATCGGGCTTTATTGTGGGTTTTTCGGAGCTTGCCCGGGCTTAGACGCGTGCGTCTGTTTGCGCGTGGCACTGGTGGCCTGATGCGGCGGGTTTGACTGGTTTCCGAACAGCGACGTCGTGTAGTCGGTGCCGGTCCAGCAGCCGCAGCCGCCGCAGCCCGAACAGCCGGCGCAGGCGCCGCCGATGGCAAGACGCATGCGGGGCCGCGATGCTGCCGCGGATTCCTTGTCAAGGACGTAGAATGTCGCCAAGCTGACGTCAGCAATTTCCTCCTCACCGAGGATAATTTCGTGACGTGCTCCGGTGTTTCGCGCCTGCGTATCAGTTACCAGCCGGTCAGTTGCCGCGGTTGCCGCGCTCGCCAGGGATAGCGATAAACCAGCCGCCCCCAATATCGGGGCGGCTTTTCGTCTTCGATTTCGCTTCGAAGCCTGCTTTGTTGGGGACATGGAGAGTTTCTCGATACGGCCGTGGCGGCTTGTGTCCATCTACGGATTCGGAACGAGCCTTTAATCTACCTTTGATCTAACAGTAGCGGCAGCCTCCCCACCTCAAACAGCAGGCACAGCCGCAGCCACAGCCCCCGCAGGCCCACCAGCCGCCACAGCCGCAGCCTCTGCCACAGCCGCAACCCCTGCCGCAGCCGCCGCATCGGCCGCAACTGCGTGCGACTTTTATGCCGGACCGAAGCGCTTCAGCGTTTTCCCTGTCAAAGACATAGAAGGTGCCCAAGCTGACGTCGGAGAGTTCTTCCTCACCCAAGGTGATTTCGTGATTCACGGCATTGTTCGGCGGCGTCGGCACATCGGCCGGCCCACTGGTCGCTGCTGAAGCGCCGCCCGCGAACGACAACGACAATCCGGCCGTCCCCAATACCTGCAAGGACGGTACGGATTTACCTCTACGCTTTCGCTTAGCAGGTGGCTTCGCGCGAGACATTGAGACCTCCCGGAAGATGTTTTGGCCAATCGGTCGAACGAATACCCAAGCTCAAGCGTACGCTCAGGCCTCGCAGTGGACAAGTATCAGGTGGGTCGGCAGTTCCCTCTATGTTACGGCTGCGCGTTGATTGCCAGCCCGCTGGGTCCCGCCGTTGCGCCGCTGGCCAATGATTACGACAAACCGGCGGCCCCCAACATTGGTGCAGCGCTTCGCCTTCATTTGCGCTTTGAAGCCTCTTCGCCTGCGACATAGCGGCTTTCTTCGGCAAAATTTTGAGCAAATGTTCGACCAATCGGACCGAAACACGAGAACGAGCCGTACGCTCGGCACGCCCGCGCAGCAAGGGAGAGGGGGCATCGCGCCGATTGTGGACGGCGGCTTAGCTAAACACTTTTGAAAGGCGCAGAGGCGGGGAGTTCGGCAAGGGCATGGACTCATTAACACCAAGCCACGGCCTGATGGATGCAATTGCATGAAGGCGAGATAGTTTGGTGCGAGCTTGTCATAACGCGTCGCGACTTGCCGACATTGCTTGATCTTGCTGAAAACTCGCTTGCCGAGTTTTTCGGTAATGTGCCAAGATCATCCGAACTAGACGCGGTAGCAAAACCGCTACGACAGGGAGGTTATCCATGCGCAAGAGTATGATATTGGCCATTCCGGCCATGGTGCTGCTCGCATCCGGGACGGCATCCGCCCAGAGTAATCCAGGCAACCTCGAAAAGCTTGGGCAGTTCAAGACCACGGGCGCGTCGCCCAACATCCCGATGGTCCCGCAAGGCGGCGCTAAAGCCGCAGCACTCAAGAAGAATTTGGAAAAGATCAAGCTGCCGAGCGGTTTTCACATCGGGCTCTACGCGATCGTGCCGGACGCGCGCCACATGGCGGTCGGACCGCAGGGTATCGTGACGTTCGTCGGGACTCGCAAGGCTCAGGTCTATGCAGTAACTGACCGGGCGAAGTCGGGTGTCGCCGAAGAGGTAAAGCCATTCGCTTCGACTCTCGATCTCATCATTCCGAACGGTCCGTGCTTTTCCAAAGACGGCTTTCTGTTCATTGTAGAGCAGAACCGCGTCTTGATGTATCCGGCGGCCGAGTTCTTCTATGAAAGTCCGGACGTCGTTGCGGTTCCGATCGTGCCGCAAGGCGAGCTGATCCCGAAGGACGACGAGAGCTATAATCACACGGCGCGGACCTGCCGCGTTGGTGCAGACAACAAGCTTTACATAACGCTGGGCCAGCCCTTCAACGTGCCGCCTCCAGAGAAGCTCGACGAATTCAAGAAATTGGGTATCGGTGGCATCATCCGTATGAACCGCGACGGCAAGAACCGGGAGGTCTATGCCTGGGGAGTACGCAATTCCGTCGGCATGGATTTCAACCCCAAGGATAAGACACTTTGGTTCACCGACAATCAGGTTGACGGCATGGGCGACGATATTCCGCCTGGCGAGCTCAACCGCGCCGTTAAGGCCGGCCAGAATTTCGGCTTCCCGTATTATGGCGGCGGCCACGTCCGCACTGAGGAATACAAGAACGAAACCCCGCCGGCCGACCTGGTCTTCCCGCTGGTGGAGGAGGCGGCGCACGCCGCCGACCTTGGTATGACCTTCTACAGTGGGAAGATGTTCCCAAAGAAGTATCAGGGGGCAATCTTCTCGGCGCAGCACGGCTCTTGGAACCGTACCGTTCCAGTCGGTGCCCGCGTAATGGTCACTTACCTCAAGGAGGACGGCACCGCGGATAAGAGCGAACCTTTCGCGGAAGGTTGGCTCAATGAGAATGGCGAGTATCTGGGCCGGCCAGTGGACGTTGCGCAACTTCGTGACGGCTCGATCCTGGTGTCCGACGATTTCGCCGGCGCGCTCTATCGAATCTGGTACGACGGCAAATAGCGTGGTTTATCGCTTGATCGGCGTCGCGCTTGATTAGCGCGACGCCGCGCGTGGTCATGTCATGACGATGTGGATCCAGGTAACGGGGTCGATAGCTGTTGCCACAGTCGTCGTGAGCCAAGGCCTGGCGGCCGGTAACGTAACCGCCGGGCGGCAAAAGGCGCTGATGTGTCAGACCTGCCACGGCCTAGACGGCAAGGCGAAGATCGCGGAGGCACCGAACCTCGCCGGACAAAGCGAAATTTATCTCGTCAAAGCGCTGAAAGACTATCGTTCCGGCGCGCGCAAGAATGACATGATGTCGCTGGTGGCACCGACTCTTAAAGGCAACGACATCGACGATTTGGCCGCCTTCTACGCGGCGATCGAGTGTACTGCCGCACCGCCACCAAAATAATTCAACCGTCGCATGCCCACAGTGTCGGAATTTCGCGCGCCTGCGGCCAGCGAGCGCAAAGTTTTATTGGCTGCCGCGGGTCCGCGCGTGGTCGGCCAGGGCGAGGACGGTTTGCTCAAGGCGCTCCACGCATTCAAAATCCGTAAACGCCTCGGCTGCGGCCTCGCCACCATGGCGGACGTCACCTACGAGCTCGGCGATAACGATATGCGGGCGTTGGCCCACTATATGGCAGCGCGACCTTGACATGCGGCGGCGCAATCTTGGCGTTTGGAGCCTGGGCTCCGCGAAACACCCCTTGCCGAAGCCGGCCACAGCGATTTAATGTATGTACTCAGGCCTTCTAAGCGGCCGTGATACGATCGGATCCCTTAAGGGCCTTTTGACCGAGGAAACAAACATGGCGTGGACAACCCCGACCCTTGTCGAAATCTGCATCGGGCTCGAGATCAACGGCTATCTGCCGGCCGAGTTCTGATCC
>CAYVPC010000149.1:0-9054 GCA_964453555.1 uncultured Hyphomicrobiales bacterium
CGACGACATCGGCACCGCCGGCAAGCAGCGCGCTCGCGCTCGCGAGCCCCGAGCCGCCCAGCCCGAACACCGCGACCTTCTTGCCGGCAAAGGTCGTGATCGGAATCACGAGTGCTACCGCAGCTTCAAGGTCGACAAACCCGCCAGTGCGAGCACGACCGAGACGATCCAGAAACGAATGACGATCTGCGGCTCGCTCCAGCCGAGTTGCTCGAAATGATGGTGGATCGGCGCCATGCGGAAGACGCGCTTGCCGGTGAGCTTGAACGAAACCACCTGCACGATCACCGACACGGCTTCGAGCACGAACAATCCGCCGATCACCGCCAGCACGATTTCGTGCTTGGTGGCGACCGCGATCGCGCCGATCATGCCGCCAAGCGCGAGCGAGCCGGTATCGCCCATGAAAATCGAAGCCGGCGGCGCATTGAACCAGAGAAAGCCGAGACTCGCGCCGAGCACGGCGCCGCACAGGACCGCAAGCTCGCCGGTGCCGGCCACATAATGGATTTGCAGATAATCGGCGAACACCGCGTTGCCGCAGAGATACGCGATCATGCCGAAGCTCGCGGCGGCGATCATCACCGGTACGATGGCAAGCCCGTCAAGGCCGTCGGTCAGGTTCACGGCGTTGCCCGCGCCGATCACGATGAAAATCCCGAACAGGACGTAAAACCAACCGAAATTGACCACCAGTTCCTTGAAAAACGGAAACACCAGCGATGTCGAGAATGGTACGCGCCCAAGCTCGATCAGGACCACGCAGGCGACCGCCGCGATCGCCGCTTCGACGAGTACGCGCAGGAGGCCCGGAAATGCGTTGTGCGCCTGCCGGGTGACCTTGAGATAGTCGTCGTAGAAGCCAACCAGCCCGAAGCCGAGCGTGACCCACAGCACCACCCAGACATAGGGATTGGTCGGATTGGCCCACAGCAGAGTCGAGACCAGCATGCCGGAAAGGATCATCAGTCCGCCCATGGTCGGCGTGCCGGCCTTGCTGATGATATGCGATTTCGGGCCGTCGCTGCGGATCGGCTGGCCTTTTCCCTGCAGCAGGCGCAGCCGATCGATGATGGCAGGGCCGAACAGGAAAACGAACAGGAGCGCGGTGATGACCGCGCCGCCGGTGCGGAAGGTGATGTAACGGAAAACGTTGAGGACGGTAAGCTTGTCCGACAGATCGACCAGCCAATACAGCATTGCATCAACCTTGCGTGGCCGCGGTTTCCAGCTTGTCGTGGCGGCGCACGGACAGACTCTGCAGCGCCTTGACGATCGGCGCCATGCGCGAACCAAGCGAGCCCTTGACCATGACGACATCGCCGGCACGGATCGCGGACAGCACCTGCGCTTCGAGCGCGGCGGAATCCTCTGCATAGCCGCCGCGGCGGCCGGCGGGAAGAGCCAGCCATAACGCCCGCATCAGCGGCCCGCAGCAAAACACCAGATCGACGCCATTGGCGAGCAAAGGCTCAAGCATGCCGCGATGCAGCGCGCGTCCGCGCGGCCCAAGTTCCAGCATGTCACCAAGCACGGCGATACGCCGTCCGTGCGCACCGACAGCCGCCTGGCCGAGCAGAGCGAGCGCGGCGGCGACCGACGCCGGGTTGGCATTGTAGCTCTCGTCGATGACGCGCGCCGTTCCGCCCGGCAGATCGACTTCGATCACGCTGCCGCGCCCGGAGGTGGGCTTGAACTCGGCCAGCGCCAAAGCCGCCAACGCCAGATCGGCGCCGACCAGGACGGTGGTCGCCAGCACCGCCAGTGAATTGTCGACCAAGTGCCGACCCGGTGAGCCGATCTTGTAGGTCAGCTCGGTACCGAAGATGTCTGCCTGGACAGTCGAGCAGTCGGCGCGCAACACGCATTTAATCAGCCGCCCATCGGCCTTGGCATGCTCGCCGAACGAAGCGATTCGCGCCACGCCCGCTTCCCGGGCGCGCCGCTTGAGATGCGCGAATTGCGAATTATCACGGTTGAGGACGGCGGCGCCGCCGGACTCAAGGCCGAGAAAGATCTCGGCCTTGGCGTCGGCGATCTTGGCGAGCGTGCCGAAGAATTCCAGATGCACCGGAGCGACCGATGTGATCACCGCTACATGCAGACGCGCGAGCCGCGACAGCGGCTCGATTTCACCGGCGTGATTCATGCCTATTTCAAGAACCGCATAATGCGCGTCCGCCGGACAGCGCGCGAGCGACAGCGGTGCCCCCCAATGATTGTTGTAGGAAGAGACCGAGGCATGCGTCCCGCCGTCTTTGGAGAGCGCAAGCCGCAACGCTTCTTTGGTTCCGGTCTTGCCGACCGAACCAGTGACGCCGATCACCTTGGCGCCGGTGCGCGCCCGCGCAGCGGCGGCGAGCGCGCGCAGGCCCGTGAACACGTCCGAAACCACCAGCAGGGGGATATCCTTGGGGAATTGCGCTCGCCGGTCCGCCGCGATCACCGCAAAGGATGCTCCCGCCTCGAGCGCCGCCAAGACGAAGTCGTGGCCGTCCCGGCGATCGGATATGGCGAAGAATGCCTCGCCGCGGCCGATCGTCCGGCTGTCGATCGAAATGCCCGACACCGCCTGCGGCAACGCGCCCTGGCGGTCGGCGCCCATCGCCGCCGCCATCGCGTCGAGCGTCCACAGCGCAGCCGCGCTCATGCGGCAAGCTCCTTCAGCGCCGCGGCGACCGCCTCGTGATCGCTGAACGGCACCACCCGATCGCCGATGATTTGGCCGGTTTCATGACCCTTGCCGGCAATCAGCAGAACATCGCCGGAACGCAAGTCCGCGATGGCCGAGCGAATGGCCTCACGCCGGTCGCCGATCTCGACGGCGCCGCGCGCCGCAGCCAGGATGGCGGCGCGGATGGCGGCGGCGTTTTCACTGCGGGGATTGTCGTCGGTGACGATCACACGGTCGGCTTTTTCCGCCGCGACCTCGCCCATCAAGGGCCGCTTGCCGCGGTCACGGTTGCCGCCGGCGCCAAACACCACGACGAGCCTGCCGCTCACTGCCGGCCGCAGCGCGTCGAGCGCCTTGGCGAGCGCGTCGGGCTTGTGCGCATAGTCGATGAAGACCGGCGCGCCGCGGCTCGTTCCCACCAGTTCGAGCCGGCCCTTCGCGCCGGTGAGGTTTTCAAGTGCCGGGAATGCCGCCGCCGGATCGCCGCCGGTCGCAATGGCGATGCCGGCGGCTACCAGCGCGTTCTCGAGCTGAAACTCGCCGACCAGCGGCAAACGCACGCGAAAATTCTTGCCGCCATGCTCGAGCCGCACGATCTGCGCAAAGCCGTCGATCGCCGATTCAATCAGCCGGATACCGGTTCCGCGGCGGCCGATGTCGATAATCTTGAGCCCGCGCGCTTTGGCGGTGGCCATCACGGCGTCCGCGTGCGGATGATCCACATCGATGACGGCGGCGCCGCCCCTTTCGACCAGCGATTCGAACAATCGCAGTTTGGCCGCGAAATACGCCTCGAAATTCGGATGATAGTCGAGATGATCGCGCGTGATGTTGGTGAAGGCCGCCACCGCGATGCGCAAGCCGTCGAGCCGGAATTGATCGAGGCCATGCGACGAGGCTTCGATCGCAACATGCGTAACGCCTTCGCCGGCCAGCGTATCGAGCGAGCGATGCAGCGCGACTGGATCCGGCGTAGTCAGCGAGCCGTAGAGTTCGCCGCGCGGCGACACGATGCCGATCGTGCCGATGCTGGCGGCGCGATGGCCGAGCGCGGTCCAGATTTGCCGCGCAAAAGCCGCGACCGAGGTCTTGCCGCTGGTGCCCGTGATCGCGGCTATGGTCATTGGCTGCCGCCGGAAAATTTTGGCGGCGATCTGTGCCAGCGCGCGTCGGGCGTTGCCAACGCGGACGAAAGCCGCGCCGGAGGGCAGCGGCGCATCGGGAAACCTTTCGGCCAAGACGGCAACCGCACCGGCGGCGACGGCAGAGCCGATAAATTTGTTGCCGTCGGCCTTTCCGCCTGCGATCGCAATGAACAGATCGCCAGGCCGGATTGTGCGCGAGTCGGCCGTTACGCCGCCGACAACGAGATCGGCATGGCGGGCGTCAAATTCCGCATCGGCAGGCAGAATCTCGCGAAGCTTCATGGCGGCGCGCTCGGGCGGCCTCCGCCTTACCTGCTTTCCTTAAGCGAGGCCAGTATCAGGTGATCGGCATCAGGCAGATCCATGCGCGGCTGGATGCCAAGCAGCGGCGCGATACGCGCAACCACCGCACCGCCGACTGGGACGGCGTTCCAGCCGGACGTCTTGAAGCCGTGCGTCTCCGGTAACACCTTCGGATCGTCGAGCATGATCAGCAGCAGATAGCGCGGCTGGTCGGCCGGCAGTACCGCCATGAAGTCGGTCAGCACGCTGGCTTTGGAATAATGGCCGTTGATGACTTTGTCCGCGGTGCCGGTCTTACCGCCGATGTAATATCCCGGTATGTCCGCCTTGCGCGCAGTGCCTTTTTCGACATTGAGCCGCATCAGGTAGCGCATCATCTCGCTGGTCTCCGGCTTGATGACCCGCTTGGCGAGTGCGCGCGCTTCTTCCTGTGTACGCTTGAGGAAGGTCGGCGGAATCAGAAGGCCACCGTTCACCAGCGCGGCAACGCCCATCAGAGCCTGCAGCGGCGCGACCGAGAGACCGTGGCCGAAGGCGATGGTGATTGTGTTGAGGTCGCCCCAATGTTTCGGGATGATCGGCTCGGCGCTCTCCGGCAATTCCGTGCGCAACCGGTCGAGTTGCCCCAACTTCTTCAAAAACGCCTTGTGCGCATCGACGCCGATTGCCAGCGCGGTGCGGGCGGCCCCGATGTTCGACGAATAAGTGAAGATTTCCGGGATGGTCAGCATCCGGTTCTCGGGCTCGAAATCATGAATCTGGAATCTGCCGACATGCATCGGTCCGTGAGCGTCGAACGAGGACTTGAGCGTAAACCTGCCGGAATCGAGCGCCATCGCGACGGTAAAGGCCTTGAACGTCGATCCCATTTCGTACACACCGGTGGTGAGCCGGTTGATGCGCGTTGGATCGAGCGCCTCGCGCGGATTGTTAGGGTCGTAGTCCGGCTCCGACACCATCGCGACGACTTCGCCGGTGCGCACGTCGAGCACGATGCCGGCGGCGGCCAATGCCTTGAATTTGGCGCGCGCCGCGACCAATTCGTCGCGCAGCGCATGCTGTACGCGCAGGTCGACGGCAAGCTGTACCGGATTCTGCAACCGGTCGGTGGCCAGCCCCGCCATGTGCAGCGCCGCGAGCCCATGGCCGTCGAGCCACTTCTCCATGCCGGCGATGCCCTGATTGTCGATGTTGACGTGGCCGATCAGGTGCGAAACTTCGGCGCCGTTCGGATAGTCGCGTTTGTTCTCGGGCAGGAAGCCGATGCCCGGCAGGCCCTGATGGTAGATTTCGCGCTGCTGCTCGGGCGTGACGTCGCGCTTGAGCCACACGAAGCCACGCTTGGACGACAGCCGATCGCGTAATTCGGTGGCATCAATGTCGGGCAAGTCGGCGGTCAGAAGCTCGACCGCTTCATCGACGTCGATCAGCCGGCGCGGCTCCGCGTAGAGCGACGGCACCCGCACGTCGGTGGCCAGCACTTCGCCGTTGCGGTCGAGGATGTCCGGGCGCGCGGTCGCGATCGCATCGCCGCCAACGACCCGATGAGCGGTGCGGCCATCGGAAACCATCGCGAACGTCACAAGCCGGACGGCGATAACGAAATATACCGCGGCAAAGACAACAATCGCCAAACCCACCCGCGCCCGCGCCTTGGCGGCACGGTCGATATCGCCGCCGTAAAGAAGGCTGCGCATGAACCGCCGCCGCCAGGATTCCGGAAGCCGCAGCGAAGGGATTTGCGCAATCGCGCTCATCGATCAAGCCGTCCGGATTTCACCGCGGGCCGTTCCGTCTCCGCAACGCCGGCCTCTTCCGCCGGCGGCGGAGAAGGCGCCGCAACCGGTTCGGCGGAATCGGCAATGCTTCCTGTCGGGGCCGCAGGCTCTTCCAGGTTTTCGATTATGCTGCCGATCGGATCTGAACTGCCCGGCTTGACCAATTGCGGCGGCCGGTCGGGCAGCTGATTAAATGTGTCAAACTGGGTTGGTGCGATCGGCTTGAGCGGCAGATACCGCTTTGTGAGCATCTCGATGCGCGCGGGGCTGTCGAGCTCGCCCCACTCCGCGCGCAAAGACGCGATGGTGTCGCGTTCGTGCCGCAGTTCGCTGCGAATTTTGGTGAGCCGCTCGGCCTGCACCGTCGAATCGAATTTGATCCGGTAGACGTAGGCCGCCGCGAGCACGAGAACGCCGATCACGACGAAATTAACGACTCGCAGGATCATGCGCGTCCCCGCATGATGGTCGTCAGCGACGGAAGCCGTGGCAATAACGTCTCGACCGCTGTCGAACGCGCGGCGGCTTCGGTCCGCTCGGCGGCGCGGAGCTTGGCCGAACGGGCGCGCGGATTGGCGGCAACCTCGGCTTCTTCCGGGACCTCCGGCCGACGCGTGAGCACCTGGAATGTCGCCGGCGGCGCCACGATCTCCGGCCGATGCCGCGACGACGCCGGCGCGCGGCTTCGCTCGGCCAGAAACGTCTTGACGATGCGATCCTCGAGCGAATGGAAAGCGACGACGACCAGACGGCCGCCTGGCTTAAGGACGCGCTCGGCGGCGGCAAGTCCACGCGCCAATTCGTTCAACTCCTCGTTGACGAAAATCCGAAGCGCCTGGAAGGTTCGCGTCGCCGGATGGATCGCGCCTTCGCGCGGCCGCACGATTCCGGCGACGATCCCGGCGAGCGCCGAGGTCGTCACGATCGGCCGCTGATCACGCGCTTTGACGATGGCGCGGGCAATGGCCCGCGCGTGACGCTCTTCCCCGAGCATAGAGATGACCGTGGCAAGGTCGCGCTCGCCTGCGCGCGCAACCACATCGGCCGCGCTCGGCCCGCCGCGCCCCATCCGCATGTCGAGCGGTCCGTCCAGCCGGAAGGAAAATCCGCGATCCGCCTCATCGAGCTGCATGGACGAAACGCCGAGATCGAAGACGATGCCGTGAACCGCGGCGACCTGGTTGCGCGTCGCGATTGCTTCCAGATCCGAGAAGCGTCCCTCGGCGAGCAGCATGCGGCCCGGTGCCAGTTCGGCCAGCGCCGCGCCCGCCGCGATCGCGCGATCGTCGCGATCGATGCCGATGACGCGGGCGCCGGGCGTTGCGAGGATAAAGCGTGAATAGCCGCCGGCGCCGAAGGTAGCGTCGATATAGATGCCGCCTTCGCGTACCGACAGCCAATCGGCAACGCGGCGGGCGAGCACGGGAGTGTGACGGGCCAGTCCGCCAGCGACAGCAGAGCTGTCGCTGCCCGTCATCATTCCCGTGCTCCGAGCGGTTTTGCCGCCGTGGTCCGGGTCCCCGGCCTTCGCTTGAAGGCGCGGACGTTGCCGGCGGCCTCCGTAAGCTCCGCGCGAAAGCGGCCGGGCTCCCAGATTCGAAACTTGTGGCCGAGACCAACAAACATCACCGCGTCGTTGATCCCGGCGTGCGCCTTCAACGTCTCGGTCAGCACCACGCGGCCCTCGCCGTCGATCTTCAGTGTTTCGCTGGTGCCGTAGAAAGCGAGCGAAAATTGCTCGCGCTGTTCCGAATAAGGCGGGAAGCCGCCGACCAGCGCCTCGATCTCGGCAAGCAACGCGTTGCCGCCGGCGTCGAGTGCCGGCCGGTCGAGCGCGGGATAGCAATAGAGACCATCGAAACCGTCGCGCGCGCGTACCGCGCGAAATGCAGCCGGCACCGATACCCTCCCCTTGGCATCCAGACGGAGCAGGTAGTGGGACACGAACCGATCCATCTCGCTCCCCATCGAGCGGCTGGCCCGACTCACGCGACTGACGCCGCAGCCAACCCGAGGTTTGACCCGGCGGCAGCCCAGGGATCGCTAGGGTTTCTGGGAATAAATGGGCTACCATGGGACAATATGGGCGTCAACGGATCGGCCTTTGCAACGGGGCCGCACCGCTCGATTTCAATTAGCGAGGCGTAAGCTTAAGGAAGGGTTGAGGTCGGGCCGTTAGTGTTGCTTGTGCGCCAATTCGGCTTGTCGGTGACGCGCCCGGCCCTAAAGTAGCGCGATGTCCCGTCTTGCGTTCCAGCCCGAATCCGTCGTCGTTGCCGAAGTCACGCCCTCGCCGAATCACGGCGAGCGCAAGGACGGCCGGCGCCCCGACATGATCCTCCTCCATTACACTGGCATGCCGAATGCCGCCGAGGCGCTAGAGCGTTTGTGTTCGCCGGCGGGCGAAGTGTCGGCACACTACTTTGTCCACGAGGACGGCCGGATCGTTCAGATGGTCCAAGAGAGTCGCCGCGCCTGGCACGCCGGCGCGGCGTCCTGGACGGGCGAAACCGACATCAATTCCTGCTCGATCGGCATCGAAATCGCCAATCCCGGCCACGATTACGGCTATCCCGATTTCCCTAAGCGCCAGATCGCCGCGGTGACTGCGCTCTGCCGCGGCATTCAAACCCGCTACGCCATCACGCCGGTGCGCGTGCTGGCGCATTCCGACGTCGCGCCCTCGCGCAAGCAGGATCCGGGTGAGAAATTCCCCTGGCGCACGCTGTACGATTCGGGCGTCGGCCATTGGGTCAGGCCGATGCCGATCGGCAAGGACGGCGCCGTGCTGGCACTCGGCGACCGCGGCGACGACGTAACGGCGATACAGGAATCACTCAGCCAATACGGCTACGGCCTCGCCACGACAGGCACTTACGACTCCGTCACCCATGATGTCGTCACGGCCTTCCAGCGCCATTTCCGCCCGGAGCGGACCGACGGCATTTGCGATGAATCCACCCGCGCTACTTTGCAGGAACTCCTTGAGCGGCGCGGCCGCGTCAGAAGCATCGCCGCCCGCGCCCGCGACTTCGGCCGGCTCGCCTCTTGACGCCGAAGGCCGCCGGCTTCATCCCTCTTTCCGTCAGTCGGTCGGATGGCCGCTCCGGCGAAACCGAAAGGTTGCCGGGGAGGAAAGTCCGGGCTCCATGGA
>CAYVPC010000150.1:0-8969 GCA_964453555.1 uncultured Hyphomicrobiales bacterium
TCAAGAAGATGTACGTCCTGCGCCGCATCCTCAATCCGATGGGCACCATGGACGCGATCGACTTCCTGCTCGACAAGCTGCGCAACACCAAGAACAATTCCGAGTTCTTCGACTCGATGAACACGTAAGGCCTCAGCCGCCGGCGGCACTCGGCTGCCGCGCGGCGGCGAGCGCGCGCATCAGGCCGGCGGCATCCGTTACCGGCAGCGAGCAGGTTTCCCCGATACAAATGAAGGCTTGCGGCTCGGCCGCCGCGCGGACTTGCGCCAGCGCCGGGTGTGCGGCCGGCAGAGCGTCCGCCGAAAATGCGCGAAACACAATGCGGTCGAGCGGCGGCATTTTCCGCGCTACGCTGAGGAGCTCTTCGCTACGCGGCCCCTCCCCGGTCACTACGATCTCGGCCGCGCGCAGCCGGAGATCGACGGCGTTGAACAGCGCCATATGCATGTGAAGATTTTCGGCCGCCGCCGGCGCGATGGCCGCGATCAGCCGGTCGGCCTTGGCGCGCCAGGCGTCGTCGCCGGCGACGAGCGCCAGCCGGACGAGATTCTGCGCCGCGACCGCATTGTGGTTTGGCGTCGCCTCGTCGGCGGTCGAAGCCGGCCGGATCACCAGCCCTTCAGCGTCGGCGGCGGTGAGGTAATAGGTTCCCGTTTCGGCATTGGCGTAATCGCGGTCGAGCGCGCGCTGCCAGGCGAGCGCCTGGTCGAGGTAATTTGTCGCGCCGGTCGCTTCATAAAGCGCGAGCGCCGCGCGGATCATTGCGGCGAAATCGGACGCGAGCCCTGGGAATTTGAGCTTGCCGTCCCGCCAGGAATGGCCGAGCCGGTCGCCGCGAGTCATTGTATCCGCGATGAAGGTAAATGCGCGCTCCGCCATCTTGAGCCACGGCGGCTCGTCCAGCATGCGGCCCGCATTGGCGAGCGCCGCAATCATCAATCCGTTCCAATCGGCCAGCACCTTGTCGTCGAGACCGGGGCGGATGCGTGTTGCGCGCACAGCCAGCAGCTTGGGGCGCAGTCCGGCGAGCCGCGTTTCATCCGCGTCGCTGCGATCCTGCGGCCTGAGACGATTGAAAATGTTGTGGCCTTCGAAATTGCCGGCCGGCGTCACGTCATAATGCCGGGCAAAGAATTGGCCGTCCGCGATGCCGAGGTGCTCGATCACGTCGTCATAGGACCAGACGTAGAACTTGCCCTCCTCGCCTTCGGAATCCGCGTCGAGCGAGGCGCAAGACGCGCCTTCGGGCGTCGTCATCTCACGCGCGAGCCATTCAACGGTTTCGCGCGCACGCTGCCGGTACAGCGGCTTGTTGAGCCGCAGATAAGCGATCGCCAGCAATTCGAGGAGCTGGGCATTGTCGTACAGCATCTTTTCGAAATGCGGCACCAGCCAGCGCTCATCGACCGAATATCGGGAAAAACCACCACCGAGATGATCGTAGATGCCGCCCTCGCAAATGTGGTGCAACGTGACGTCGACGGCGGCAAAATAGCGGGCCTCGCCGGTGCGCAAGCCTCCGCGCCACAGCAGCTCGAACAAAGCCGCTTGCGGGAATTTCGGCGCGCCGCGCGTGCCGCCATTGACCGGATCGATGATGCCACCGAACTGGAGCGCGGCGTTGTTCAGCTCGGACGCGCCGATCGTAACGGTACCCGGCTTGCGCGCCGTTGCGGCAAGCTTTGCCATCAAGGCCGCGCGGTTTTGCTCGATCTTTTGCGGCTCTTCGCGAAACAACCGCGCGACTTCGCGCAGCACTTCGACGAAAGCCGGTTTGCCGTACCGCGATGAATTCGGGAAATAGGTGCCGCCCCAGATTGGCTCGCCGGCGGGCGTCAGGAACATGGTCAGCGGCCAGCCGCCCTGCTCGCCCAGAAGATGCAAAGCCGACATGTAAATCTGATCGATGTCGGGCCTCTCCTCGCGATCGACTTTGATGTTGACGAACAGCTCGTTCATCACCTGGGCGGTCGCGTCGTCCTCGAAACTTTCATGCGCCATCACGTGGCACCAGTGACAGGCGGCGTAACCGACAGAGAGCAGGATCGGCTTATTGCCGCGTTTTGCCTCCGCCAGCGCGTCCGGCCCCCAGGCCCACCAATCGACCGGATTGTCCTTGTGTTGGAGAAGGTAGGGGCTCGTCTCGTGCGCGAGGCGGTTCGCGTGCCGAGCCGAAGTCGGGGACGATGTTGACATGAGTGCACCGTAGCAAGTAGCCCGCGTGCAGCGAAGCGCCTGTGCGCCCGTTGGTTCCGCGCTTATGCCCGATGCTCGCCCGACCATTTTCGCCCTTTCCTCCGGCCGGCCGCCGACGGCGATCGCGGTGGTGCGCGTGTGCGGCCTGCAAGCGCGCCTGGCGCTGGAAAAGGTGATTGGTCGCGTACCGTCGCCGCGACAGGCGACGCTCGCGCGCGTGCGCGATCCGGCAAGCGGCGAGGTGATCGACGAAGCGCTCGCGCTGTGGTTTCCGGCGCCGCGTAGCGAGACCGGGGAGGACATGGCCGAATTCCAGTTGCACGGCGGGCACGCAGTCATCGCTGCGGTGTTCGCGGCGCTCGGCGCTATCGAAGGCCTTCGCCCGGCCGAGCCCGGTGAGTTCACCCGCCGCGCTTTCGACAATGGCCGGCTCGATCTCACCGAGGCGGAAGGCCTTGCTGATCTGATCGCGGCGGAAACGCCGGCGCAGCGCCGGGCGGCGTTTCGCCAGCTCAAGGGCCAGATCGGCGACCGGGCTGAAGCCTGGCGGGGGCGCATCATCGAGGCGCTGGCGCTGGTGGAGGCTGGCATCGACTTTTCCGATGAAGCCGACGTTCCCGAGAATCTCGTGACGCCATCATTACTTACCGCGCAGCAATTGCGTGCGGAAATTGCTGCGGCTTTGGCCGGCAGCGGCCACGCCGAGCGGCTGCGCGACGGCCTGGTCGTCGCCATTGCCGGCCCGCCGAATGCGGGTAAGTCGACGCTGCTCAATCGGCTGGCGAAGCGCGAGGCGGCGATCGTATCACCGCTGCCCGGCACGACGCGCGACGTGATCGAAGTGCACCTCGATCTTGGCGGCTATCCGGTGACGTTGCTCGACACCGCCGGCATGCGGGAAGGGGGTGAGCCAGTGGAGCAGGAGGGTGTCCGACGCGCCAGAGCACGGGCGGGAAGCGCCGATCTCGTGCTATGGGTCACTGACGGATCAGCCATTGGCGTAGGCGCTGAGGATAGCAAGATAAATCAATTTATATCAAGGACTTGGCTTGTCGCCAACAAGCTGGATTTGGCTGTGGATAAACTGTGGATAAACTGTGAATCTGAGTCCACTGTTTCCTTCGCGATCTCGGCCCTGACCGGCGCGGGGGTCGAGCGCCTAGTGGATGCGCTTTCGGCTTTTGCCGGTGACTATTTCGCCGCTACGGAAAGCGCCATTGTCACCAGGGCGCGCCACCGCCGCGCGCTCGACGATACGGTCTCGGCACTCGACCGTGCGCTGGCGCTGGGCGCTTCGGGGAGCGAAGAATTGATCGCCGAGGAGCTGCGCTCGGCGGCAACGACGCTCGGCCGCCTCACCGGCCGTGTCGACGTTGAAGACGTCCTCGACGTCATCTTCCGCGAGTTCTGTATTGGTAAATGAAAGGTTAACGGCCTGCCGGGACGGATGTTTCACGTGAAACAACACTCGTTCGGTCTCGATTTCGCAACCGGGCCTCGTTAAAAGCTCGCCTTCATGGGACGCGCAGTGGATTCGGCCTTTGACGTGATAGTGGTCGGCGGCGGCCACGCCGGCTGCGAAGCCGCGGCCGGGGCCGCGCGGATGGGCGCCCGCACGGCGCTGATCACCCAACGCTTCGCCACCATCGGCGCCATGTCCTGCAATCCCTCCATCGGCGGGCTCGGCAAGGGCCACCTGGTGCGCGAGGTCGACGCGCTGGATGGCTTGATGGGGCGCGTAGCGGACGCCGCCGGCATCCAGTTCCGGCTGCTTAATCGCCGCAAGGGTCCGGCGGTGCGCGGCCCGCGGGCGCAAGCCGACCGCAAGCTCTACGCCACCGCCATGCAGGAAGCGCTGCGAATAACGGCAAACCTGACGGTGATCGAGGGTGAGGTCGACGATCTTCTGATCGAGGAAAAGGTGACCGGCGTGCGGCTCGGCGACGGCCGAAGCTTCGGCGGCGCCGCAGTCGTGCTGACGACTGGCACATTCTTGCGCGGCCTTATCCACATTGGCGAACGGCAGATCCCGGCCGGCCGCGTCGGCGAAGGGTCGGCGCTTGGGCTGTCGCGCACGCTGGAACGCGCGGGCTTTAAGCTCGGGCGATTGAAGACCGGCACACCGCCACGGCTCGACGGCACGACGATCGACTGGGCGGCGGTCGAGTTGCAGCCCGGCGACGATCCGCCCGAGCCGTTTTCGACGCTGACGTCACGTATCGCCAATCGGCAAGTCGCATGCGGCATCACCCGCACGACGCCGCAAACGCACGCGATCATCCGCGCGAATGTCCACCGCTCGCCGATGTATTCCGGCCGGATCAAGAGCAGCGGTCCGCGCTATTGCCCCTCGATCGAAGACAAGATCGTGCGCTTCGGCGAGCGCGACGGGCATCAGATTTTTCTTGAGCCTGAGGGTCTCGACGATACCACGGTCTACCCGAACGGCATCTCAACGTCGCTGCCGGAAGACGTGCAAATCGCGGTCGTCGCCTCAATTCCAGGGCTTGATCGCGCGCGCGTCGTGCGGCCGGGTTATGCGATCGAATACGATCACGTCGATCCGCGCGAGCTGCATCCGTCACTGGAGACAAAGCGGTTGCCCGGCCTGTTCCTGGCCGGTCAGATCAACGGCACGACGGGCTACGAAGAGGCTGCGGCACAGGGACTTCTTGCCGGTCTCAACGCCGCCGCTCGGGCCGGGGGCGGGGCGGCGATCGCGTTCGATCGCGCCGAAGGCTATCTCGGCGTGATGATCGACGATCTTGTTACGCGCGGCGTCACCGAACCTTATCGGATGTTCACATCGCGCGCCGAATATCGGCTGGCGCTGCGCGCCGACAACGCCGATCAGCGGCTGACCGACAAAGCCATCACGCTCGGCTGCGTCGGCGCCGAACGCGCGTCGGCGCATCGCGCCAAGATGACAGCGCTGCAAGACGCGCGCGCGCTGGCGCAAGCGCTTTCGCTCACGCCGAACGAAGCCGCGCGGCATGGACTATCGTTGCGCAAGGACGGCCAGCGCCGCTCGGCCTTCGAACTTTTGTCGCATCCGGGCATCGGCGTCGGCGATCTTGCCCGCGTCTGGCCGCAGTTTGGCGCACTCGATGCGAAGATCGCGGAGCAACTGGAGATCGACGCGAAATATGCCGTCTATCTCGCGCGGCAGGCTGCCGACGTGGAATCCTATCGGCGCGACGAAAGCCTCGTTCTGGCCGATGATATCGATTACGCGACGCTGCCGGGTCTCTCGAACGAAGTGCGCCACAAGCTGCAAGCACATCGGCCGCGCACCATCGGTCATGCCGGCCGCCTCGACGGCATGACGCCGGCCGCCTTGACGCTCCTGGTCGCGCACATCCACCGGCAGTGCCGCAAGCCCAATCGCGGCGCGGCATGACCGCGGATGCCGGCCGCAGGTCGCGCGCGACGGATCTCTCTGCTGACCGCGACTGCGCGCTGGCGCTGACGCCTGTTTCACGTGAAACACTCGAGCGTCTCGACGGCTTTGTCGCGCTGCTGCTCGAATGGCAGCAACGCATCAATTTGATTGCGCCATCGACCGAACCGAAAATATGGACGCGGCATGTCGCTGACTCGTTGCAGCTTCTGCCGCTCGCGCCGGAGGCGCTGGTATGGGCCGATCTCGGCAGCGGGGCAGGGTTCCCGGGTCTGGTGATCGCATGCGCGCTCGCGGACGTGCCCGGAGCGCATGTGCACCTGGTGGAAAGCATCGGTAAAAAAGCCGCCTTCCTGCGCGAAGCAGTGACGGTGACCGGCGCGCCCGCGACCGTCCACGCCATGCGGGTCGAAGATTTTGCCAAAGCTGTTCCGGAGCGGGTCGACGTCGTCACTGCGCGGGCGCTGGCGCCGCTCCCGAAGCTCCTCGCTTTGGCAAATCCGCTGTTGAAAAAGGGCGCTTTTGCCCTGTTTCCAAAGGGTCAAGATGTATCGGGTGAATTGACCGAAGCCGCTAAATGTTGGAAAATTCAGGCAAGTCTGGCCATGAGTCGGACTGATCCGAAGGCCCGAATTGTCGTTGTGCGTGGTCTCGAGTCGACGCTTCGACCCGCGCGCGAAGGGCGATTCTGACCCGTCGAACCGGAAAGATTGGATGGGTGGAATGATTAATGCGGCTTCCCCGGAGCAGGCTCCGCGCGCTGATGTTTTGACCCTCCCGCGCGCGGCGCAAATCGCCCCGGCCAGGGCGCCCCGGGTGCTCGCGGTGGCCAACCAGAAGGGCGGAGTCGGCAAGACCACGACGGCGATCAACCTCGGCACCGCACTCGCCGCCATCGGCGAAGACGTCCTGATCATCGATCTCGATCCGCAGGGCAACGCCTCGACCGGTCTCGGCATCGACCGGCGCAACCGCAAGCATTCCACTTATGATGTGCTCGCCGGCGAAACCGCACTACGCGATGCGGTCGTTCCAACCGCCGTGCCGCGGCTTGCGATTGCGCCGTCGACGCTCGATCTCTCCGGGCTTGAACTGGAAATCGGCCAGGCGCGCGATCGCGCGCTCCGCCTGCGCAACGCGCTTTCGCCGCTCAAGACATCCGCAGCGGGCCAGACCCATTTCACATACGTGCTGATCGATTGTCCGCCGTCGCTCAATCTCCTCACCGTCAACGCCATGGCGGCGGCGAACGCGATCCTGGTGCCGTTGCAATGCGAGTTCTTCGCGCTTGAAGGCTTGTCGCAACTTCTCAAGACGGTCGACTCGGTGCGCGAACAGCTCAATCCCGATCTCACGATCCACGGAATCGTGCTGACCATGTACGACTCGCGCAACAATCTTTCCGGCCAGGTCGTTGCCGACGTGCGCCAATTCATGGGCCCGAAAGTCTACGACACGATCATCCCGCGCAACGTGCGGGTGTCCGAAGCGCCGTCCTACGGCAAACCGGTGCTGGTCTACGATCTCAAATGCAGCGGCAGCGAAGCCTATCTTCGGCTCGCCACCGAAATCATCCAACGCGAGAAAGAATTGTGCGCATGACCGAGAGCTCGGGAGAAACGGCGGTGGCGGAAGAGGGATCGCGCTCGCGATTGGGACGCGGCCTGGCCGCACTGATCGGCGACGTCGGCGGCGAGAGTTCGGTCGAGCGTCCGCGCGGCCAGCGGCGCTTGCCGACGGAATCGTTGCGGCCGAACGTACGCAATCCGCGGCACGTCTTCGCTAATGACGAACTCGACGAGCTGGCCGCCTCACTGCGCGAACGCGGCATCATCCAGCCGATCGTGGTACGGCCGCTGCGCGGCGCTAGCGGCGGGCATGAAATCGTCGCCGGCGAGCGGCGTTGGCGCGCGGCGCAGCGCGCCGGCCTGCACGAAGTTCCGGTCGTCGTCATCGAAGCGACGGATGCCGAAGCGCTGCAACTTGCGATCATCGAAAACGTGCAGCGCGCCGATCTCAATCCGCTGGAAGAGGCGGAAGGTTATCGCGCGCTGATGGACGAGTACGGCAACAGCCAGGAGGATGTGGCGCGCATGGTCGGCAAAAGCCGCAGCTACGTCGCCAACACGCTGCGTCTGTTGAAGCTGCCCGAACCGGTGAAAGCCTATATTCATGCCGGCAAGCTCGATGCCGGACATGCGCGGATGCTGGTCGGCGATGCGAACGCCGAAGAACTCGCGCAGGAAATCGTCGCGCGCGACCTCAACGTGCGCCAGGTCGAAGCGATGGCGCGCACGCGCGCGCGCAAGAATGGAAAAAAAGGAGCTAACGGCACACGCGCCACGGCGAAGAACGCCGACACGGTGATGCTGGAAAAGCGTCTGTCGGATGCGCTCGGTCTTGCGGTGAGCATCGATGCGCGCCGCGGCGGCGGAGTGCTCAGCATCCGCTATCGCAGCCTCGACCAGCTCGACGACGTGCTGCGCCGGCTGGAAAAGAGCGCCTGAGAAAAGTTATTCCGCCGCGGTCTGCTTGGCGCCCGAGCCAAACCTTCGTTCGATATATTCGATCACGATCTTCTGGAAATCGGCGACCACCGTCGGCCCGCGCAAAGTCATCGCTTTCTTGCCGTCGATGAAAACCGGCGCCGCGGGTTGCTCGCCGGTGCCGGGCAGCGAAATGCCGATGTCGGCGTGTTTGCTTTCGCCGGGCCCGTTGACGATGCAACCCATCACCGCGACGTTCAATCCTTCGACACCGGGATAGCGCGTTTTCCATTCCGGCATCGAGTCGCGAATGAAATTCTGAATGTTGGCGGCGAGTTCCTGGAACGTCGTCGACGTGGTGCGGCCGCAGCCGGGGCAGGCGGCGACCAGCGGCACGAAGGTGCGCAAGCCGAGCGTCTGCAGCAATTCCTGCGCGACTTTGACTTCCAGCGTGCGGTCGCCGTTCGGCTCCGGCGTCAGCGAGACGCGGATGGTGTCGCCGATGCCCTGCTGCAGCAGCACGCCCATCGCCGCCGACGAGGCGACGATTCCCTTCGAGCCCATGCCGGCTTCGGTCAGGCCGAGATGCAGCGCATAGTTTGAGCGCCGCGCCAGTTCGCCATAGACCGCGACCAGATCTTGCACCGCCGACACCTTGCCGGAAATGATGATCTTTGAGCGCGGCAGGCCGATCTCTTCGGCGCGCCCGGCCGACAGCAGCGCCGATTGCACCATCGCTTCGCGCGTGACGTCGCGGGCATCGACCGGACTGTTCGAGCGCGAATTCTCGTCCATCAGATGGGTAAGCAATTCCTGATCGAGCGATCCCCAGTTGGCGCCGATGCGCACCGGCTTGTCGTGCTTGATCGCGGTCTCGACGATGGCGC
>CAYVPC010000151.1:0-8936 GCA_964453555.1 uncultured Hyphomicrobiales bacterium
GCCTTTTGAATTCGGTTGAGCGCGATGGCGGGCAGTCGCAACGGCGGCTGGGATCGGAACTCGGCATCGCGCTCGGTTTGGTGAACGCCTACCTCAAAAGGTGCGTGAAAAAAGGGCTAATCAAGGTCACGCAGGCGCCCGCCCGGCGCTACGTCTACTATCTGACGCCGCAGGGGTTTGCCGAGAAGTCGCGACTCACTGTGGAGTATCTTTCGTACTCTTTCAGTTTCTTTCGCGAAGCGAAGGCCGACTGCGACGTCGCGTTAAAGGCGGCCGTCGATGGCGGCTTTACCCGGATCGTTCTAGTCGGCATTTCCGATCTGGCAGAGATCGCCATGATCTGCGCGCCGGAAAACGGGGTCAAACTGGTCGCTGTGGTCGATGGCGTCGCTAAGCGCGCGCAATTCGTCGGGATACCGGTGGTTCAATCGTTCGATCAGATCGTTGGCGCCTTTGACGCCGCACTGATCACCGAAATGCAGGAAACCGAGGAGACGCTGGAGCGCGTGACCGCGCTGATCGGCAGCGAGCGAACCTTCATGCCGATGCTTCTGGGGTCGCGAACGCGAAAGGTGAGCGAGGTGGCATCGTGACGATGTCGGAAATTCCCTGGCATGTGGTGCAAACGCATGCCCACGCCGAGGCCAAAGCGCAATTGCACCTGACGCGGCAGGGCTTCGAGACATATTTACCGCGCTATCTCAAGCGCCGGCGTCACGCGCGCCGCGTTGAAACGGTGGCTTCACCGCTTTATCCCCGCTATTTGTTCGTCAGCTTCGATACCGCCATCCACCGCTGGCGCGCGATCCAATCCACCGTCGGCGTCGCGCGGCTCGTTTGCAATGGCGACCGGCCGGCATCGATCGACGGCTCGATCATCGGCGGCCTGAAGGGTCGCGAGAGCGAGCAAGGCTTCATCCAGCTTGAGCAGCGGCCGCGCTTTGCCGTCGGTGACAAGGTGCGCGTGCGCGAAGGCGTTTTTTGCGACTGCCTCGGGCTGTTCGAAAGCGTCGGCGACCGCGAGCGCGTGACTATTCTCCTCGATTTGCTCGGCCGCAAGGTACGTGTGGTTCTGGACGAGGATTTCGTCGCGGCCGCATGAGCGGTTCGCGAGGATTGGCGGCCCGATCGGGAGACAGCTGTGTCACCCGAAGTGCGGTAGCGTGCGCGCACGCAACGAACGCCCAAAAAAATTAATGCAGACAAATACATCCAACGGCAGCGTGCTGGAGCCCTCCATGCCTTCGCCGGCAGCTGCCGGCGAGCCGTCGCCTTCGATCTCCGTGATCATGCCGAATTACAATCATGGCAAATGGCTGGCGCGGGCTCTTGATGCGCTGCTGTCGCAGGCGACCCGCTCGATGGAGATCGTGCTGATCGACGATGGCTCGACCGACAACAGCTGCGAAGTGATCGCAGATTTCTGCAGGCGTTATGATTGCGTCCGATTGATCCAGCATGACGTCAACCTCGGTGCGTACGCCGCCGTTCGGTCCGGCATCGCCGCGGCGCGCGGCGAGTTTTTGCTATTCGCCGCCGCCGACGATTTCATCCTTCCGGGGCTGGTGACACGAGCTGAAGCCGCATTGCGCGCCCATCCAGAAGCGGCGTTTTACTGTTCCGAGGTGGCGTTGTTTGACCGTGCCGGGCGTATGGTCGGTTATCGGCCAGTCACGCTGCCGCGCTCGACCGATGGTTACATGTCGCCCGCCGAAGTACGGCGAGAAATAAGGCGCACGGATAACTGGTTCGTCAGCCCGAGCGCTGTCTATCGGCGGCAGTTCTTGGCTGATATCGGCTACTTCGATGAGTCGCTTGGCACTCTGTGCGACGGCTTGGCGCTGCGATTGCTGGCGTTCAGGCATGGCTTCTATTTCGACGCCAGTGTGCGTGCTGTCTGGATGGTCGACCCGGCCAGCGTCTCCGCGCGAACCTCCCTGTCGGTGACTGAGGGCCGCCGGGTCATCGAGCAGGGTGGGCTCTGGATCACTCGACATTTTCCCACTGATGTTCGCGACGTGTACCGGAAACTCTTTGAGCGACGTTTGCGCTTCAATATGGCGCGCCATCAACTAATCTGGCAAAGCGGTCCACCCGAGACCGACCGCATTAGCGATCTCTTGGAATTGAGTCCGCGGGGACGGCAATTGCTCGGATTTCTTGGTCGCGTCCCGCTCGCGGGCTCCTTGTTGGTTCTCACTTTCACGACTTTGCGCATGCGCCCAACGAGCATGGTCGCGTTGCTGAAAGCTTGGTGGCGTGTGCGGGTGGTACAACGGCGGGAGCGAAATGCCTTGAAGCGCAATCTCGCGCACGCCTGCAGTCGCGGTCTTGCGCTGCCTGAGCCAAGTTGATGCAGCAACTTTCAGCACTTAACATTCCTCAGAGTGGGCCGGAAATGTCGCCCCTTGATGTCGCGCTCGTCGACGTCGTTGCCGGTGTAAAAGAGGTGCAAATTTGGGGGCGTCTTGGTTGGCGGGAAACCAAACTGCGTTATCGGCGCACCGTGTTCGGGCCATTCTGGAGCACGCTCAGCCTAGCCGTGTTTGTCGTTGCGCTGGGCCTAGTTTGGTCCAACCTGTGGCAGCAAGACCCTAAGACCTATCTGCCCTTCTTGACCTCCGGGATGCTTTCTTGGGTTCTTTTCTCGAGCATGGCCAATGAAGGGTGCACGACCGTTATATCTTACGAGGCACTCATTAAGCAGCTGCGCATCTCATATACGCTGCTCGGCTGCGCTATTGTCTGGCGCAACCTCATTGTCTTCTTCCATAACCTCGTCATCTACGTTTTCGTCTGCATCTATGCGGGGCTTTCCGTTAGCTGGGCAATGCTGCTTGTAGTTCCGGGATTGGCGATTCTCACCCTTAACGGGCTTTGGATTGCCGTTTTGCTTGGTGCGCTTTGTGCGCGCTTTCGCGACATTCAGCAACTCGTTGGCAGCTTGTTGCAGATTTCGTTGTTTCTAACGCCGATTTTCTGGTCGGTGGATCAATTGAAGGGTAAAGCGTCGGTCTTGGCGGAATTCAATCCACTCTATCATCTCATAGCCATCGTCCGCGATCCGTTGCTCGGAAACATGCCTGATCCGCTGCATTGGATCGTTGCCGTAATTGTAGCGATTCTTGGCTGGGCGCTGACAATCCAAGTGATGAGCAAGCTCCGCCATCGCATTGTCTATTGGCTTTAGCGGCGGTGCAATTTGGCTGAGATTCAACTCAATAACGTGGTGGCGGAGTTCCCGATTTACGGAGCTCAACCGAGCCTGCGCAAAGCGCTATTTGGCCGCGTTGGAGGAGTGCTGCAACATAATGATGGCTTTGGAAAGCGCGTGATTATTCGAGCGCTGGACAATGTATCGCTGACGATACGGCATGGTGATCAGCTTGGCATTCTCGGCCACAACGGTGCCGGTAAATCGACCATGCTTCGCGTATTGGCCGGAATTTATCAGCCGAGCGAAGGGTCGATTCGCATCGAGGGTCAGGTTTCGCCGCTGTTCAATGTATCCCCCGGATTATCCCACGACGACACCGGGTACGAGAACATCGTGACCTGTGGCCTATTACTTGGCATGAGCCGCGATGAGATCGAACAAAAATTGCCCGAGATCGAGGCGTTCACCGAGCTCAACGAGTATCTTTCGCTTCCGGTGCGCACTTACTCGACCGGCATGTTGGTGCGGCTTGGCTTTGCCATCGCCACCGCGATCGATCCGGAAATCCTGCTACTCGATGAGGGGCTCGGCGCGGGCGACGCGCGTTTTGCAACACGCGCGGCCGATCGGGTGCGAGCGCTGATTGATCGCTCCAGCATCATGGTGCTCGCCTCGCACTCGGAGGTATTGATTCGACAAATGTGCAAACGTGCTATTTTACTCGACCGTGGGCGTATCCTGGCCGACGGACCGACGGCAGACGTGCTCGAATTCTACGCGCGCACGAACAAGCGGGCGTCTGAACCGATTCGCCCCGCGCCAACCGAATCGTCTGCTCAAACCGATCGGCCGGTGGTGACGCCGGTCTAAATCGTGAGCATCACGAATCTGCGTCAATACCAACAACAACCCGAGGAAACATGGACATCGTCAAACACGTCAAGATATTCGCTGACGGCGCCGATTTGGCCGGCATATTGGCGCTTTACAAGAATCCGCTGGTCAAAGGGTTCACCACCAATCCGACCCTCATGCGCAAGGCCGGCATCGAAGACTATGAGGCATTCGCACACCAGCTGGTGGCGGCGATCCCCGATCGCCCGATTTCATTCGAGGTCTTCGCCGACGACTTCGATGAGATGATCGCACAGGGTCGCGTCATCGCGTCGTGGGGACGCAACGTCAATGTCAAGATTCCGGTGACCACCACGAAAGGCGCGTTCACCGGCGCGGTCATCAGCACGCTCGCCAACGCCGGCGTGATCGTCAACGTCACCGCGCTGATGACTGCCGAACAGGTGAAGCAGGTGGCCCAGTGCCTGGCTTCGAACGTGCCGGCCATCGTCTCGGTCTTTGCCGGCCGCGTCGCCGATACCGGGCGCGATCCGATTCCTTTGATGCAGGCTTCGCTCAAGGCGCTCGCCGGCCGCCCCAAGGCGGAACTCCTCTGGGCCAGCCCGCGCGAGCTTCTCAATATCTTCCAGGCCGACGAGATCGGTTGCCACATCATCACCGTCAGTCACGACGTGCTGGCCAAGCTCTCGCTCATCGGCAAGAACCTTGACGAATATTCACTCGAGACCGTGAAGATGTTTTATCGCGATGCCACGGCGGCGGGTTTCCGGATAGCGGTGCCGGCACGCCGGGCGGCGTCCTGAACCGCCGGCATCCGCGACCAAAACCTCGAAATCTGGGTGAAGAAGGGAATGTCCAACAAGTTTTCGTGGGTATTCGTCACCGGCGGCGCGGGTTATATCGGCTCCGTGTTCATTCCGCGGCTGCTCGAGCGCGGCTACAAGGTGACGAGCTACGATATCTCCTATTACGGCGACAATTTTCTACCCAAGAGTAATCCGAACCTTAAGGTCATCCGCGGTGACATCCGCGACGCTGCCAAGCTTGCCGGCGCGGTCGCGGGTCACGACGCTTTCATCAGCCTGGCGTGCATTTCCAACGACGCCAGCTTCGAGCTCGACGAGAAACTGTCGACCTCGGTCAATCTCGACGCCTTCGAGCCGATGGTGCTGGCCGCGAAGAAAGCGGGCGTACGGCGCTTTATCTTTGCGTCATCGAGTTCCGTTTATGGCGTCTCCGACCAGCCGAACGTGACCGAGGATCATCCGCTCGTTCCGCTAACGCTCTACAACAAATACAAGGGGATGTGCGAGCCGCTCCTGTTCAGGCACACCGACCCGCGCTTCGTCGGCGTGGTTTTTCGGCCGGCGACAGTTTGCGGTTATGCGCCCCGGCAGCGCTTCGATCTCAGCGTCAATATTTTGACCAATCACGCCATCAACAACGGCAAGATCACCGTCTTTGGCGGGGAGCAGATGCGTCCTAATCTGCACATTCTCGACTATTGCGACGCCGTCCAGGTTTTGCTCGACGCGCCCGATGAGAAAATCGCCAACGAAATTTTCAACGTCGGCTATCAGAACATGTCGATCATGGACATTGCGCTAATGGTCAAGCGCGTCGTCCAGGAGGAGTTTGCGGAAAAAGGCGATATCGGCATCGTCACCACGCCGAGCGACGACAAGCGGTCCTATCACATCAATTCCGACAAGGTACGGCGCGTGCTCGGCTATGCGCCCAAGCGCACGATCGAAGAAGCCGTGCGCGATCTCTGCCGTGCTTTCAAGGACGGCAGACTGCCCAATTCCATGGCGGACGACGTTTATTACAACGTCCGCCGGATGAAGAATCTGCAGGCGGCATGAGCGAACGCGTCAGTGTCGTCACCGGCGGCGCCGGTTTTATCGGCAGCCACATGGTCGATCTGTTGCTCGCTCACGGGCATCGCGTGCGCGTGATCGACAGCCTCGTGGGCGGCCGGGAGGCAAATCTCACGCAACACGGCAATAATCCGAAGTTGACTCTGGAGCTCCGCGACATTCTCGGTCTCGATGCCGATGACACGCTGTTTCGAAACGCCGACTTTGTCTTCCACTTTGCCGGCATCGGCGACATCGTGCCGTCGATCGAGCGCCCGACCGATTACATGGATACCAACGTGCAAGGCACCGTGCGCGTGCTGGAATGCGCGCGGGCGGCGAAAGTAAAAAAATTCGTCTATGCAGCGTCATCGTCCTGCTACGGGATCGCCGCGGTGCCAACTCGCGAAGACCACGCGATCGCGCCGGAGCATCCCTATGCGCTGAGCAAATATCAGGGCGAGATGGCGGTTCTGCACTGGCAGCAAGTTTACCGTCTGCCGGCAAATTCCATCCGTATTTTCAACGCCTATGGTCCGCGCGTGCGCACCACCGGCGCGTATGGCGCCGTGTTCGGCGTGTTCTTCAAGCAGAAACTATCGGGCAAGCCGTTCACCGTGATCGGCGACGGCACCCAGCGGCGCGACTTTCTCTACGTGACGGATGTAGCGACAGCGTTTCTGCGGGCGGCCGAAAGCGATTTCAGCGGGCAGGTTTGGAATCTGGGCGCTGGCAATCCGCAGAGCGTGAACCGGTTGGTGGAGCAGCTCGGCGGGCCGGTGGTGCACATTCCGAAGCGTCCGGGTGAGCCCGATTGCACCTGGGCCGACATCGGCAAGATCCAGCGCGACCTTGGCTGGAAGCCGGTCGTACCGTTCGATCAGGGCGTCGGACGCATGATCGAGGACATCGAGCTGTGGCGCGATGCGCCGCTATGGGATCCACAATCGATCGCCATCGCAACGAAAACCTGGTTTGAGTATCTGGGACGGGAGGCCTGACGCCGTGGAGTCGTTTGGCAGTCATTACAAGCACAAGATCAAGACGGCAGAAGAGATCGCCGCGTTGGTTGGCGATCCGCCACGCAAGCGCAAGGTGATCATGTGTCACGGCGTCTTCGACGTCGTGCATCCAGGACACCTTCGCCATTTGCTCTATGCCAAGAGCAAAGCGAACGTCTTGATCGCAAGCCTCACCGCGGATCAACACATCTCCAAGGGCCGCTATCGGCCGCACGTGCCGCAAGATCTTCGCGCGATCAATCTCGCGGCGTTCGAAATGGTCGATTACGTCATCATCGATGCCGAACCGACGCCGCTGAAGAATCTTGCGCTGATCAAGCCGGACATTTTTGCCAAGGGCTATGAATATCAAGCGAGTGGCCTGCCGCTGAAGACGCAGGAAGAATTGGACGTGATCCGCAGCTATGGTGGCGACATCATTTTTACGCCCGGCGATTACGTCTTCTCATCAAGCCAATTGATCGAGGCAGCGCCGCCGCTACTGCGGGTCGAAAAGCTGATGACGCTGATGGAAAGCGCCAATCTGACCTTCGACAAGCTTCGCCACGTGCTCGATTCGCTGGGCGGTCAGCGGGTGCATGTCGTTGGCGATACCATCGTCGACACGTTCACCTACACGACCATGATTGGCGGCCAGACCAAGACGCCGACCGTGAGTGTCCTCTTCGAGAAAAAGGTGGACTATATCGGTGGTGCCGGCGTCGTCGCCGAGCATCTGCGCGCCGCCGGTGCCGACGTCGCTTTCTCGACCGTCCTCGGTGACGATCCGCTCAAGGACTTCGTGTTGCAGGGCTTGAGCAAATCTGGGGTTGAGTGCAAGCCGGTCATCGACCGCACACGGCCGACCACCAACAAGAATGCGATCATCTCCGGCGGTTATCGCCTTCTGAAGGTCGATACGCTCGACAACCGTTCCATTTCCGACGAGATCGTACTCAATCTTGCCAAGTCGATCGCCATCGACAAGGCCGAAGCGCTGGTGTTCAGCGACTTTCGCCACGGGGTGTTCAATCGCCGCACCATTCCGACGCTCACCGATGCTATCCCGGCGTGGAAGTACAAAGTGGCCGACAGCCAGGTGGCGAGCCGCTGGGGCAATATCACCGAATTCCGCGGCTTTGATCTGATCACGCCCAACGAGCGTGAGGCCCGGTTTGCGCTCGGCGATCAGGACTCAGGCGTGCGTCCGCTCGCCTCGAGTCTGTATGACGCCGCGCAATGCAAAACGCTGATCCTCAAGCTCGGCGACAAGGGCGTGCTGACCTGCCGGCACGCCGATCATCAGGCGCTCGATTCGTTCTTCGTGGTGGACAGCTTTGCCGACCGGTTGGTCGACGGTGTCGGCGCTGGCGACGCGCTCCTTGCCTATGCCACGCTCAGCATGCTGGCGAGCAAATGCGAGTTCACCGCCACCATCATCGGCACTCTTGCAGCCGCCTGCGAATGCGAGAAAGACGGCAATGTGCCGATCAACGTGGAAGACGTCCATCACAAGCTCGACGCGGTCGAGCGCGAAGCGAAGTTCGACTGACGCTTGATGCGCGTTGTTGTCGTCGGGCTCGGCGTCCAGGGCCACAAGCGCCGGCGCTTTGCGGGGAGCGATTATGTTTGTTCCATCGATGTCACCAATCCGGATGCCGATTTCCGCGATTTGCCCGCTGTTCCCCTCGACACGTTCGATGCAGCGCTTCTTTGTGTGCCGGATGCCGCCAAAGTCGGGCTGCTCGAATATCTGGTGGCGCACGGCAAGCATGCGCTGATCGAAAAGCCGCTGGTGGCGGAGAACGACGGCGTACTGGCTCGCCTTCAGGACGAGGCACGCGCGGCCGGCGTGGTCTTCTACGTCGCCTACAATCACCGCTTCGAGCCGCATTTCGTGCGCATGCGGGATCTGGTCAAATCCGGCGCGCTCGGCGACATTTATCGCTGCCGCATGTTTTACGGCAACGGCACGGCGCGGCTGGTGCGCGATTCGGCCTGGCGCGATCAGGGCGTCGGCGTGCTCGACGATCTCGGCTCGCACATGCTCGACACCGCGCGGTT
>CAYVPC010000152.1:0-8934 GCA_964453555.1 uncultured Hyphomicrobiales bacterium
CGGCGCCGGCGCGGTGTCGCGCTTCCAGATGGGGCTGGTGATCGCCGCCGGTCTTTCCATCGGCACGCTGTTCACGCTGTTCGTGGTCCCGGCGGCGTATATGCTGCTGGCGACCGATCGTTCGAAAATGACGGCACCGGCGGCTCGCCTTCCGGCACCGGCGGAATAATAAAGACACGCGATGGAAGACTGGAGCGCCCGGCAATATCTCAAATTCGAGGATGAGCGCACTCGGCCGCCGCGCGATCTGTTGGCACAGGTGCCGTTGCAACGCCCGCGGCGCGTGGTCGATCTCGGCTGTGGGCCGGCCAACTCGACCGAGCTTCTGGTCGAACGCTTTCCGCAAGCCGAGGTGATTGGGCTCGATTCGTCGCCTGATATGTTGCGCAAGGCGCGCGAGCGGCTGCCCAAATGCAAATTCGTCGAAGCCGACATCGCGTCGTGGACGCCGGAGGAGGGCGCCGACCTCCTGTTCGCCAATGCGGCGTTCCAATGGGTGCCGGATCATCCCCGGCAGTTGCACCGGCTGCTGCAATCGTTGCAGGCGGGCGGCGTGCTGGCGGTGCAAATGCCCGACAACACCGGCGAACCAGTCAACCGGCTGCAGCGCGAGGTGGCCGAACACGGGCCGTGGGCGGCCGAGCTGAAAAAGAATGCCACCCCACGCGCCGACCTGCTGCCGCCGGACGCTTATTACGATCTACTGCGCCCGATTTGCACGCAACTCGACATCTGGCACAGCGTTTACAATCACGTGCTGGCGGCGCCGGCGGCGATCGTCGAATGGTTCAAGGGCTCCTCGCTACAGCCCTATCTGTCGGTGCTCGACGCGGCCACGCGCGAAAAATTCCTCGCCGCCTATACGGAAAGGGTCGCCGCTGCCTACCAGCCCCGTGTCGACGGCAAGGTGCTGCTGAAATTCCCACGCCTTTTCATCGTGGCCGTGCGCTAGACCGGCGTCGCCGCGCGCTTGACAGGCATCGCCTAGCCGCTAAACTTAACCCATTGGTAAAGTATTAGTCGACCCTCACAGCGGAGCGGTGAACATGGCAGGCATCGAGATCATCGGCCCGGCGCCGTCGACCTATACGCGGGTGGCCCGCATGGTGTGCGAAGAAAAGGCCATCCCGTACGAGCTCAAGCAGTCGCCGCCGCATTCGCCTGATGTGAATGCGATCCATCCGTTCGGCAAAGTACCGGTGATGCGCCATGGCGATTTCGAATTGTGCGAGTCGAAGGCGATCGCCACCTATCTCGATCTCAGCTTTTCCGGGCCCAGGCTCATTCCGACTGAACCGCGCCACGCCGCGCTCACCGAGCAGTGGGTGTCGCTGGTGAATACCAAGATGGACGGCACGCTGGTGCGCACTTACCTGGTCAATTATGTGTTCCCGAAAAGTCCGGGTGCGCCGGACCGCATGGCGATCGATGCCGTAGTGCCCGCGGTGCTGCAGGAGCTCGACCTGATCGATCGGGCGGTCGCCAAAGGCGGCTACCTCGCCGGCGACAGCTTCACCTTCGCCGACATCAATGTGATGCCGATCCTGGCCTATCTGAAGAATTTCCCGGAATCCGGCGGCGCGATAGCGGCATCGAAGTCGCTCTCGGCCTATTTCGACCGCCTCTCCGCACGGCCGAGCTTTCAAAAGACGGTCCCGCCGCGGCCGCAGGCCAAGGCGTCGTAATGGATTGCATTCCGCGCGCGCAATAGTGACAGTCCGGGGCGATGAGAATCGCCCCGTACTTTTTCTGCGCCGTGCTGCTTGGCGGCATCGCCTGCGCCGGCGCGGCGTCTGCCGATCGGGCATTCCGGGACTTTCTGCAATCGCTGTGGCCGCAGGCGGATGAACTGGGCATTTCGCGCGCCACCTTCGATCAGGCGACGCGCGGTCTCGAGCCTGATCTGTCGCTGCCGGAACTGGTCATTCCGGGACAACCGGAACGAACGGGCCCAGGCCAGCCGGAATTCGTGCTGACCCCGGCGGATTACCTCAAGGAATCCGCCATCGAGGGCCTCGCCGCCGAGGGCCGGAAGCTGCTCGACCGCTACCGCGCGCCGCTCACCGCGATCGAAGAGACCTACGGCGTGCCGCCGACGGTGCTGCTCGCGATCTTCGGCCGCGAGACCGGTTATGGCCGTGCGCGCGACACTTACAACGCCGTCCGGGTGCTGGCGACGCAGGCTTACCTCGGCAAGCGCAAGGACAAATTCCGCGAGGAATTCCTGCTCGCGCTCAAGATGATCGACGACGGCATCGTCAAGCCCGCGGAGATGAAAAGCTCATGGGCCGGCGCCATGGGATTGACCCAGTTTTTGCCGTCTGACTTTTTCAAATATGCCGTCGATTTCGACGGCAACGGCCGCCGCGACATCTGGAATTCGGTGCCGGACGTGCTCGCCTCGACCGCCCGGCAGCTGCTCGACAAAGGCTGGCAGCGCGGTCTGAGCTGGGCCGACGAGGTGCATCCGCCGGCGAATGTCGATTGCACCACCGGCGTCCCGGAAAATACCCGTCCGATCGGCGGCTGGCTGGAGCTTGGTTTTGTGCCGGCCTATGGCCGCAAGTTATCGGCGGCGGAACGGGCGGCGAGGGCGTCGCTTCTGCAGCCCGCCGGGCTCTACGGGCCGTCCTTCCTCGCCACCCAAAACTATTTCGCCATCAAGGAATACAACTTCTCCGATCTCTACGTGCTGTTCGTCGGCCATCTGAGCGACCGCATGACCGATCCGCGGCCGTTCGAAACGCCGTGGGGCAAGGTGGCGCAGCTGCCGACCCGCGATCTCGACCGCATGCAGCGCATCCTCACCGCGCGCGGCTATTATCACGACAAGATCGACGGCAAGGCCGGGATGAAGACGCGCGCCGCGCTCGGCGACTATCAGAAACGCCACGGGCTCAAGGTCGATTGCTGGCCGACCGCCGCGCTGCTTGCGCATATGGAAAGGCATTGATGCCTTCCATGCGCCATGTGTCCGCAATGGGCCGCACGTTAAATCGCCTGAAATTAGCCGACAATGGACGAACCCGCGAGCAGGCCGTCGTGCACAGCCAAAATGATACCGCGTCGCTTGTCCGCCCGAAAGCGGACCTTGCCGCCGCGTGTTGATGAACAGACCGCCTAATCCTCGCCCGGCACCGCGAGCGGCAGGCGGTCGTCGTCCTCGCCGCTATAGCCGAGCGCGGGCCGCTCGTGCTCCGGTTTCGCCTTGATCGAGCCGGTGGTGGCGGGTTCGCCGTAGTGCTGCGATGCATAGCGCGCCCGCGCGCGCTGGGCCACGACCTCGCCCGGGATCGCCGCCGGCTCGCAGATGCGCCGCCCGCTCGCGCGCCGCATCAGATCGACGTGAATGTGGTTGTAATGATAGACGTTGGCGCCGGGTGCGAGCACGGTAGTGAAGCTCTCACAGGCGGCGAGCTGCACATCGTGCAGAAAGCCCTGCTCCTCGGGCGAGCCGCGCCAGCCATATTGCACGCTGATCCGGTGGCCGTCGGCAAGCGCGAATTCGGCGATGTCGAGCGCGTTGCCGAAAGCGTGCTCGGAAATATGCGCGCCCGGATCGCCGTTCATGCCGCGGCAGGAGTAAGCGGAAATCTGTTTGATCTCGGCGACCGGCTGATGAAACCAGCGCATCGCCGCCGGCTGCACGGCCGTGGCGAACCATTGATCGAGGGCGGAGACGATCGGGCAGGCGAGCGTCGCCGCCGGTTTGACTTCGATCGGTCCGGCCGCCGTGGTCACCGGCCCGCGCGGCGGGCCAACCGGCACGTGCTCCTCGGCGCCGGGTGCCGGACGCGGCGTGTACGTCTGCGGCGGATAATCCGGCGGCGGATATTTTGCCGGCGGCAGCGCGCCGCCGCGCGGAAGCGGCTTGCCGTCATAGGGCCGCGGCGGCTCGGGCTGGAAGGCGGCGTCGTCTTCGCCCGGCTCGGGAACGCCCGGTGCGTAGAGCGACATCGGTGCGCCGGGCGGAGTTGCGGCCGCCCGCATCGGGCCGATCGGCGCCGGCGCGGCCGGCGCCGGCCGTGCCATCACCGGTGTGCCCGGCGGCTGTCCGTATTGCGGCGGCGGATTGTACGGCGGCGGATAAGGCGGCGGTGAAACTGGCGCCGGCGAAGCCCGCGGCGGCAGCGTATTCGATTGGATCGGCCAATGCGGCACGGCATTGTCCGGGATGCTGCCCGGCGGCCGCATCGGCTCGTCGTCATAGCCGAGCGGGGAGCTGTCGCCGATCATCGATACACGGATCGGAAAATCCATGCCGCAGATGCCGGGCCCGCTGATCGTGGAAATGCGCACGCGCTCGGGGCCGTCCTTCACCGCTCCGGTATTGAGACAGGCGACCTCGGCGTCGTGCCGCCAGGCCTCGCGCTCGCCGCCGTTGAAGTAGTGGCCGCAGCCGGCGAGCGCGATCAACGCGGCAACGGCGACGGCGCCGAGGAGGCAATACTGAACGCCGCGTGACATGCGCGGACAATGAAAGTATTTCCGTTAAGGACTGCTCAATGATGTTGCATTTTTCCCGCGCGAAGGGCCGTGTTAACCATGATGCGGCGGCTCGCGACGGGCGGGAGCATGGAAGGCAAGGCGCGCTACATATTTCCGGTGCTGGCGACGGCCATCATTGTCTTCGTCGCGAGCGCCGCCGTGACATACGCGAATATCGGCGCGCATCCCGACTTCGTGCGGCGCTGGCTGTTCGCCTTCTGCGTCGGCTGGCCGGTCGCCGCGGTGACGGCGTTGTTTGCTATGCCGCCGCTACGCAGGCTGACCATGCACATCGTCGCTCTTATCGAAGGCAAAAGCGGCTGAATTTCCGCCGCCGCACAATTGCAGGCTGTGGATAAATATTTATTTGTCGCGCGCGTAACCGTTCATCCGCGAAAAATTGTTTCCAAAGCTCATGATGTTGCCACGGAACCTCATGTGCAAAAATTCCTGCGGCAACGCAGCAACCGATTTGCTTTGGTCTGTCACATCGCCCTGCTAGCCTCTGCTCCAGCACAAATAGTGATGGAGGTGCGACGCGTGGATCTAGCTTTGAAGCTCAACGTACTGGCGGCGTGCGCCGCGTTTGTATTGGTCGGCGCGATTCTGCCGGGGGCATTCTGAGTCTTCTAAAGTTCCAGTATCCAAACGCCAGAAACCATCAGGGCCGGCCGGGTCCAACCGGCGGCCAAAGCGAAAAAACACCGGAGCGGAAACGCTCCGGTGTTTTGCTGTTCAGATGGGCCGCATGGCTGCTATTCCGCCGCGTTGCGCAACGCCGCCAGCGGATCGTAGTTGAGGATCGGCGCGAGCCATCTTTCAGCCTGCTCCAGCGTCCAGTTCTTGCGCCGGGCATAGTCCTCGACCTGGTCGCGCTCGATCTTGCCAACGCCGAAATAATAGCTTTCTGGATGGCTGAAATAGAGTCCGCACACGGACGCACCGGGCCACATCGCGTAGCTTTCGGTCAACCGAACGCCGGTCTGCCGCTCGGCGTCGAGCAGCCTGAACAATGTCGCTTTCTCGCTGTGGTCGGGCTGCGCCGGATAGCCCGGCGCGGGCCGGATGCCGCGATATTTTTCGGCGATGAGATCGCCGGCGCTCAGCGTTTCGTCGGGCGCATACCCCCAGAATTCCCGGCGGACGCGGGCGTGCAAGCGTTCCGCCAGCGCCTCGGCCAGTCGGTCCGCCAGCGCTTTCGCCATGATCGCGGAATAATCGTCGTTGGCGTGCCTGAAGCGCTCGGCTACCGCCTGCTCGCCGGCCCCCGCGGTCACGGCGAAGGCGCCGATATAGTCGGCCAGCCCGCTCGCGCGCGGCGCGACAAAATCTGCGAGCGCGACATTGGCGCGGCCCTCGCGGCGCGGCAATTGCTGGCGCAACGTATGCAGCACCGCGCGCGGCGCGCCGCGCGCTTCGTCGGCGAACACGAGGATATCGTCGCCCTTGCCGTTGGCCGGCCATAATCCGACCACGGCGCTTGCCCTGAACCATTGCTCGGAGGCGATCCGCCGCAGCATCTCCTGCGCATCGGCGAACAGGCTGCTGGCGGCTTCGCCCAATTTCGCATCGTCGAGGATGGCGGGGAATTTGCCGTTGAGCTCCCAGGTGGCGAAGAACGGCGTCCAGTCGATGAATTCGGTCAGCTCCGCGATCGGAATATCGGCGAGTTGTCGCGTGCCGAAAAATTGCGGCGCCGGTGGCCGGTAATTTCCCGACCAGTTGAGCTTGAGCGCGTTCGCCCGCGCGTCGGCGAGCGGCAGCCGGTGCTTGCCTTCCTCGCCGCGGGCGTGCGCCGTGGCGATGCGGGCATATTCGGCGCGCACTTCGTTGACCGTGCGCGCCCGCGTCTGCGGCGAAAGCAGCGACGACACCACGCCGACCGCGCGGCTTGCGTCATTGACATAGACGGTCTGGCCACGCCGGTAATTGGGATGGATCTTCACCGCGGTATGCACGCGGCTCGTGGTCGCCCCGCCGATCAGTAGCGGCAGATCGAAGCCTTGCCGCTCCATCTCGGCCGCGACATGGCACATCTCGTCGAGCGAGGGCGTGATCAGGCCGGACAGCCCGACGATGTCCGCCCGCTCGGCGACCGCGGCTTGCAGGATTTTTTCCGCCGGCACCATCACGCCGAGGTCGACCACGTCGTAATTGTTGCAGGCGAGCACGACGCCGACGATGTTCTTGCCGATGTCATGCACGTCGCCCTTGACGGTGGCGAGCACGATCTTGCCGTTCGAGGACGAATGCGAATGCCCATCCTTATCCTGCTCCATGTAGGGCAGGAGAAAGGCGACGGCCTGCTTCATCACCCGTGCCGACTTGACGACCTGCGGCAGGAACATGCGGCCGGACCCGAACAGATCGCCGACCACGTTCATGCCGTCCATCAGCGGGCCTTCGATGACGGCGAGCGGGCGGGGCGCCTTTTGCCGCGCCTCTTCGACGTCGGCGGCGATGAAATCGGTGATGCCGTGCACAAGCGCATGCGTCAGGCGCTTCTCCACCGGCCATTCGCGCCAGGCGAGATCGGCTTCTTTCTTCTCCTTGCCGTGGCCGCGGTGAGTTTCGGCCAGCGCAAGCAGCCGATCGGCGGCATCGGCGCGGCGGTTAAGCACGACGTCCTCGCAGACTTCGCGCAGTTGCGGATCGAGATCGTCGTACACCGCGATCTGGCCGGCGTTGACGATGCCCATGTCCATGCCGGCGGCAATGGCGTGGGTAAGAAACACCGCGTGCATCGCCTCGCGCACCGGCTCGTTGCCGCGGAACGAGAACGAAAAATTCGACACACCGCCCGAGACATGCGCATGCGGCAGGTTTTTCCTGATCCAGCGCGCGGCTTCGATGAAGGCGACGCCGTATCCGTTATGCTCCGCCATGCCGGTTGCCACGGCAAAGATGTTGGGATCGAAAATGATTTCCTGCGGCGGGAAGCCGACGCGGTTGACCAGGATGTCGTAGGCACGCGCCGCGATCGCGGTCTTGCGCTCGAGCGTGTCGGCCTGGCCCTGCTCGTCAAATGCCATCACCACGACCGCGGCGCCGTAGCGGCGGACCAGTCGCGCGTGGCGGACGAAAGCGTCTTCGCCCTCCTTGAGCGAGATCGAATTCACAACCGCCTTGCCCTGCATGCATTTCAAGCCGGCCTCGATCACCGAGAATTTCGAGGAATCGATCATCAGCGGCACGCGTGCGATGTCGGGCTCGGCGGCGATAAGATTGAGGAAGGTGGTCATAGCCCGCTCGGAATCGAGCAGCCCCTCGTCCATGTTGACGTCGAGGATCTGCGCGCCGTTCTCGACCTGGTCGCGCGCGACCGAAAGCGCGGCGGCATAGTCGCCGGTGGTGATGAGCTTGCGAAAACGCGCCGAGCCGGTGACGTTGGTGCGCTCGCCGACATTCACGAACGGTATCGTTTCGGTCAGCGTGAAGGCTTCCAGGCCGGACAGCCGCAGGCGCGGCAGGAACGCCGGAATCTGCCGCGGCTTCTTGCCCGCGACGGCGGCGGCGATGGCACGGATATGGTCGGGCGTGGTGCCGCAGCAGCCGCCGACGATGTTGACGATGCCGGAGGCGGCGAATTCGCCGATCAGGGCCGCCATGGTGGCCGGGCTCTCGTCGTAACGGCCGAATTCGTTCGGCAGGCCGGCGTTGGGATAAACGCAGATCAGCGTATCGGCGACGCGCGAGAGTTCGGCAATGTGCGCGCGCATCTGCCGAGCGCCGAGCGCGCAATTTAGTCCGATCGAGAGCGGCGCGGCATGCGCCGCTGAATTCCAGAACGCCTCCGGCGTCTGCCCGGACAGGAGCCGGCCCGAGCGGTCGGTGATAGTGCCGGAAATCATTACCGGCACCGCGACGCCGCGCTCTTCCATCACTTCCGCGCAGGCGAAGATCGCGGCCTTGGCGTTGAGCGTATCGAAAATAGTCTCGATCAGAAGCGTGTCGGTGCCGCCGTCGATCAGCCCGCGCACCTGCTCGGCATAGGCGACGCGCAATTCGTCAAAAGTAACGGCGCGAAAGCCCGGATTGAGCACGTCGGGCGAGATCGAGGCGGTGCGGTTGGTCGGGCCGATGGCGCCGGCGACAAAGCGCGGGCGGCCGTCCTCGCCCTCGGCGATCCGCGCCGCGGCGTGCGCGAGCCGCGCGCCTTCGAGGTTGAGCTCGTAGGCGATCTCCGCCATGCCGTAATCGGCCTGCGCGATGCGCGTCGAGGAGAACGTGTTGGTCGAGACGATGTCGGCGCCGGCGCGGAAATAGGCGAGGTGGATGGCGCGCACCGCGTCCGGCCGGCTGAGATTGAGCAGATCATTGTTGCCGCGCACCTCGCGGTTCCAGGCATCGAACCGGGCGCCGCGATAGCCTTCCTCATCGAGGCCGAGCGCCTGGATCATGGTGCCCATGGCGCCGTCGAGCACCAGGATGCGCTCGGCGGCGAGC
>CAYVPC010000153.1:0-8932 GCA_964453555.1 uncultured Hyphomicrobiales bacterium
CTCTACGATCGGGTTTACGGATGATTCGGCCAATCGCCACCGAGATCGGGCTCTTCCTTACCCCATTCGTATTCTATGCGGTTTTTCTGTTGGCGACACGCAACGGCGTCCTGCAACCGAAGTCGTGGACGCCACGTCATATCGCGGGCCTGGTCATCGCCTCGCTTCTTCTGATGGTGGCAAGCTTCCTCGTGCTGGCGCAATTCGGCGGTTCGCCGCCGGGCTCGACTTACGTGCCGGCGCACATCGACGGCGGCAAATTCGTGCCGCAGAGGACGCAGTGACGAGTCTCGCGCATGCCGGCGACTTTGGCTGGCTCGAAGGTGGCGAAGTCGCGCGCCTCATCGCACTCCTTGATCGGGACGGCGAGGAAGCGCGCGTGATCGGCGGCGCGGTGCGCAACGCCCTGCTGAAATTACCGGTCGGTGAAGTCGACGTGGCCACCACCGCCTTGCCTGAGGAGGTCATGCGCCGGGTCGAAGCAGCCGGCGGCAAGGCGATCCCGACCGGCATCGACCACGGCACCGTCACGGCCGTGATCGACGGCCGGGCGTTTGAAGTCACGACCTTGCGCGAGGATGTCGAGACATTCGGGCGCAAGGCGCGGGTAAAGTTCGGACGCGACTGGAGCGCCGACGCCGCGCGGCGCGACTTCACTATCAACGCGCTTTCCGTCGCGGCGGATGGAACAGTGCACGATTACCTCGGCGGCCTTGACGATATTGCCGCGCGGCGCGTGCGCTTCGTCGGCGATCCGCGGCGGCGCATCGAGGAAGATTATCTGCGCATCCTGCGCTTCTTCCGTTTTCATGCCCAGTTCGACCACGGCGCGCCGGATGCCGCCGGCGTTGCCGCCTGCATCGCCGCGCGCGGCGGTGTTCAAACGCTGTCGCGCGAGCGCGTGCGCGCGGAGTCGCTCAAGCTTTTGGGCGCGGCCCGTGCGACCCCAACGCTTGCGGTGATGAGCGAGAGCGGCATCCTCGGCCCGGTTCTGGGCGGTGTCGCCCATCTCGCGAGCTTCGAGAACATGATCAAGGTCGAGGCGGCGGTGGGCATGGAGCCTGATGCGCTGCGCCGCCTTGGCGCGCTCGGGGTGTGGGTGGCGGAGGATGCGGAGCGGCTCACACGGCGCCTCAGGCTGGCCAACGCTGAATCCGAGCGGCTGCTCGCGCTCGAAAGGTGGTGGCAGGTCGCGCCTGCGGCCGGCGAGCAGACAGCGCGCGCGCTTCTCTACAGCCTCGGTCCGCAATCCTTCGCCGACCGCGTTCTGGTCGCGTGGACGCGGTCGGCCGCTAGCGCGACGGACGCAAGCTGGCGCGAGCTCGCAAGCCTGCCGCAACGCTGGACGGCGCCGGCCTTTCCCCTCAAGGCGGCCGACTTTATGCGGCGCGGCGTCGCCGCGGGTCCGGCGCTCGGCGCCGCGCTGCGTGCCGCCGAGGCGGCCTGGATCGCGGCGGATTTTCCGCTCGATCGTGCGGCACTCGACGCGATTGCCGATCGCGCCGTGTAAGTCACGACATCCGTTCGCGCAAGGACCGTAGTCGTTTGCGCGCCACCGGCGCGAACTCGGTGAATCTCGGCCGCACGCGGGCGATCATGCCGCGCGGGCGAAGCCGCTCGACCTGCATTTCATTGCCGCGCCAGACGAAGCCGTCGCCCTGCAGCGCGCCGACAAAAAGCACCGGCAGCAGAAAGTCGCGGGCGACACAGGCCAGCGGGTAGCGCGCGGAAACGTGCCAGCCGACGGCAATGGCGAACAGCGTCTCGGCGCCGTACCAGACGAGGCCAAACACCATGACGCTTAGCGCCGGCGGCAGATCGAGCGCAGGTGCGGCGATGGCGAGCGCGACGATCGGCAGCGCGCCGCCCGCAAGCGCTTCCGGCAGGAAACAGGCCAAGAAACTTGCGCGGCGCAACCGCGCCCAGCGTAATTGCCGGTGCCATACGTCGCGCGCGCTGCGATAACCGAGCGGCTGCGGGAACGGCCGGTCGACCAGCCGGACTTTGAGGCCGGCGCCGCGCACGATCTTGGTCGACGCTGCGTCTTCGGCGACTTCCTTGGCGAGCGTCTCGATGCCGCCGGCGCGTTCGAGGTCGGCCCGGCGCCACAGCATCGTCTTGCCTTGTGCGAAGCCGTAGCCGAAGGCGTCGGCGACGTATTGCCAGCGCGCTTGGTAGGTATTGAGAAACGCGCATTCGAGTTCCGCCCAAATGCCGTGCGGCTGCGCGCCGATCGGCGGCGAGGCGACCAGTCCGGTATCCGTGCGCCAGCTCGCAAAAAGCCGTTCGATATAATCGCGCGGCATCAGCACATTCGAATCGACCAGCACGATCCAGTCGTGGCGGGCTACGTGCCAGCCTTTGAGCACGTTGTTAAGCTTCGGATTTGAACTCACCCGCTCATCGCCGATCAACAATCGCGCGCCGTTGCCGGGGTGCTCCGCCATCATGGTTTCGACGATCGGCACCACCGGATCCGTTGCGGAGGCGACGCAGAACAGGATCTCGCAGCGCGGATAGTCGAGAGCGAAGGTCGAAGCGAGCGTGTCGGCGGCATAATTGTCTATGCCGCAGAGCGGGCGCACCAGACTGACGGCCGGGCGCTCCGCGCCAATGAGCGACTCCCTGGGCGCATCGCGGCGCAGGCGGACGACGGCAATCAGGATACTAGCGAGGTGGATAGCGGCGGCGGCGACGCAGAGGGCCGCGGCGGCGAGAATCGGCGCTGTCATCGCCGCGAGATTTAACGAAGGCGCGTGACACTGCCGTGACTCGACGTATTTCGTTAAGGCTCGTTAACTTTTGTTGTCATGTCCTTGCAATGGAATACGCTTAATAAGCATGGCCATGGCGAACGGACGTGAGATCAAACATCGTGGAAATTGAGCGCGGCACGCGTCTGTTCCGTACTCTTTTCATTTCGGACGTTCACCTCGGCGCGCGCGGCTGCCAGGCCGACCGCCTCCTCGACTTCCTGCGCTATCACGATGCCGACACCATCTACTTGGTCGGCGATATTGTCGACGGCTGGCAGTTACGCTCCGGCTGGTACTGGCCGCAGGCGCACAACGACGTGGTGCAGAAGCTGCTGCGCAAAGCGCGCAAGGGCGCGCGGCTGATCTATCTGCCGGGCAATCACGACGAGTTCCTGCGCGACTATTACGGCACGCATTTCGGCGGCATCGAGGTGATGGAGACGGCGATTCACGAAGCCGCCGATGGCCGGCGCTATCTCGTCGTACACGGCGATATGTTCGACATGGTTGTCAAGCACGCGCGCTGGCTCGCGCTCCTTGGCGACACCGCCTACGACTTCGCCATTTTCGTCAATCGCTATTTCAACGCCATTCGCCGCCGGCTGGGATTTTCCTATTGGTCGTTGTCCCAGTGGGCCAAGCACAAGGTCAAGAACGCGGTGAATTATATCGGCGCTTTCGAGCAGACTTTGGCCTCCGAAGCGCAGCGCAGCCATGTCGACGGTGTGATCTGCGGCCACATTCACCACGCCATCATTCACGACGATTTCGGCATCCGCTACATGAATTGCGGCGATTGGGTGGAAAGCTGCACGGCGCTCGCGGAGCATCCCGACGGGCGGTTCGAGATCATCAGCTGGTTCGAAGGCGCCGCGCCATCGCTTTCGGTTCCGCGCCTGGTCGAGCAGGACGAGCAGGACGAGCGGGACGAGGAGACGGTGATCGCTGCCTAAGCCGGTCCTCCGCTCGCGCTACCCTTGCTAGTGCCCGAAGATCAGCCGCGACGGATGCTCGTCGATATTCTTGAGCAGCTTCTGCAATTCGGCCAGCGTGCGGCGGCCGTCGACGGCAAACGCCTCGTATTCCTTCAGGCCGGTGTTGGAGAAATGCACGAGGCCGGCCGAAATCTCGTCCGTGCGCTTGTCGAGATTGTCGGCGAGCCGGCGGATCGCCACGGCCGCTTGTGCGATCTCGCCGGGATTGTCGCCCGTACCGGTGAGGTTTTCGAGGCCGGCCATGACCTTGTCGAGGCGCTGCGAATTTTGCGCCAGCGAGCCGGTCACCGTCTCGATATTGTGCAGCGACGTACGCATCGCGGTCTCGCTCTCGGCGACGAGTCCATTGATGCGCGCTAGCACGTCGCGCGCGGCCTGCGTCACGTCGGCGCCGGCATTTTGATCGGCGTAGAGGGTCGGCGTAGCGCCGGCGTCGGCGGTCACCAGCGCGGCGTCGGCCGAGCCGCCGGTCAGCGACACCTCGGCGAGGCCGGTCAGTCCCTGAAAGGCGAGCGTCACTTTGGTGTCGGTGCGCACCGGCGTCGTTCGATCAAGCGCGATCAGCGCCTCGACTTTGCGCGGGTCGTGCGGGTCGAGCGTCAGCTTGGTCACCTCGCCGACCCGCATGCCGTCGAACAGAACGGATGCACCGGTGCGCAGCCCCGACACCGATCCGGCGAAAACGATGCGGTACACGGAGCGTTCGCCGCCGCCGGCGCTGTTCTGGAACCAGTAAATGAAGCCGAATACAGCGAGAATGACGGCGAGCGTGAATGCGCCGGTCGCTGCATAGTTGGCCTTGGTTTCCATAAAATGGCCTCTCAGTGGTGGGCGCGACGCGGTATTTGGCGCCCGCGATTGCCGTGGAAATACGATTTGAGCCATAGATGCTCGGACGCCAGCATGGTTTCGATCGGGCCGGCGGCGATCACTTTGCCTTCGGACAGGACGGCGATGCGGTCGCAGACCGCGTGCAGGCTGTCGAGATCATGGGTGACCATGAATACGCTCAGTCCGAGCGTACGCTGGAGGGTGCGGATCAACTGGTCGAACTCGGCGGCGCCGATCGGATCGAGTCCGGAGGTCGGCTCGTCGAGGAAGACGATGTCGGGGTCGAGTGCCAGCGCGCGCGCAAGCGCAACGCGCTTGATCATGCCGCCGGAAAGCTCGGCCGGAAATTTTCCGCGCACCTCAGCGCCGAGGCCGACCATTTCGAGCTTGGCCAGCGCGATTTCCTCCAGCAGGCGCGGCGAAAGACGAAGATATTCCCGCATCGGGAACTGGACATTTTGCAGCGCCGTGAGCGAAGAGAACAGCGCGCCCTGCTGAAACAGCACACCCCAGCGCTGCTCGATCGCGCGGCGCGCATCATCACTTAAGCCGGCGAGGTCGGTGCCGAACACTTCGATGGTGCCCTGGCGGCGCGGAAGCAGTCCAATGACTGCGCGCATCAGCACCGATTTACCGGCCCCCGAGCCGCCGACAAAACCGAGAATCTCGCCTTCGAATACGTCGAGCGAGACGTGGTCGAGCACGGTCGCGTCGCCGAAGCGGACGACGAGGTCGCGCACGCTAATCACCGGTGCGTTGCCAGCCATCGCTTACATCCCGATGCCGGCGAAGAACACGGCGAACACGCCGTCGAGCGCGATAACGAGGAAGATGGACTTGACCACGGAGGCGGTGGTCCTGAGCCCGAGCGAGGCGGCGCTGCCGTCCACTTCGAAGCCCTCGACGCACGCGACCAGCCCGATGGTGAGCGCCATAAACGGCGCCTTGATCATGCCGACCTCGAAAGTCGGCAGCCAGATCGCCTCGCGCAGCCGCTCGAGAAAGATTGCCGGCGCCATGCCGCCGTAGAGCCAGCAGACTAGGCCGGCGCCGTAAAGTGACGCCATCGATCCGAGGAACGTCAGCAGCGGGACGGCGATGACGAGAGCGACAATGCGAGGCAGCACCAGCACCTCGATCGGATCGAGGCCCATGGTGCGCAGCGCGTCGATCTCTTCGCGCATCTTCATCGCGCCGAGCTCGGCGGTGTAGGCGCTGCCGGAACGGCCGGCCACCATGACGCAGACGATCAGCACGCCGACCTCGCGCAAAACCAGCACGCTGACCATGTCGACGACATAGATGTCGGCGCCGAAGCTGCGGAAACGGAAGATGCCCTGCTGGGCGAGGATGGCGCCGATGACAAAGGTGCTGAGCAGGATGATCGGCACCGCGCGCCAGCCGACGCGTTCAAGATGATGAACGATCGAGGTGAAGCGGAGCCGGGCGGGGTGGCCGATCGTCCGCAGCGCGGCGGCGGTCAGCGCCCCAAGAAGGTTCGCGATCAGGACGAGCGACCAGCCGATTTCGGCTACGGCGCGGCCAACCGTGTCGAGCGCGCCAAGAGCGCGGTTTGGCGCCGCGTCCTTTTGCGCCGGCGTCTGGTTGACCAGCCGCAATTCTTCCATCAAAGCGCGGTCGGCTTCGGAAAGTCCGACGATGCGCGCGGTGGACCCGCTCAGGACGAAGCTGCGCTTGAGGCGTTCGATCAGCCAGGCGCCGAAGGTGTCGAGACGCTCGAGCTTGGCGAGGTCGATATCGACATTGCGGGCGGCATTGTAGCGGCGCGCGGTGGTGTCGACGATATCTTCGAGTTCGGCCGCGCGCGCGGCCGTCCACGTGCCGGTTGCCGCCAGCGCCACCTTATCGCCCTCGGCGGCGGCGGTGAGCGAAACGGCGCTCATGATCGGGGGGCCGGCGCGAGCTTAAACGCGCCAAGCCGCCCTTGAGCCGGCGGGGAAACCACGGTCATATTGCTCCTTGCATGGAGCTCTCCGTACGGATCGAGCGCTGGCCTTTGGCCGGCGCATTCACGATCAGCCGCGGCAGCAAGACCGAAGCGGTCGTGGTGGTGGCCGAACTCAGCGATGGGATCCACCGCGGCCGCGGTGAATCCGTCCCTTACGCACGCTACGGCGAAACTCCGGACGGCATTGTGGCGGCGATCGAAGCCATGCGTCCGGCCCTATTGCGGGGCCTTGATCGCGCCGCGCTGCAGCGCGCCATGCCCGCCGGTGCTGCCCGTAATGCACTCGATTGTGCTTACTGGGACGTTAACGCGAGGCAAATCGGCCGCCGCGCCCACGATTTAGCCGGTATTGGCGTGCCCGGCCCGGTCACGACGGCCTATACGATCTCGCTTGCTGCCGTCGGCGAGATGGCGGCGGCGGCGGATGCGGCCTCCTGGCGGCCGCTCCTTAAGATCAAGCTCGGTGGCGGCGCCGAGGACGGCAAGCGGATCGCAGCGGTGCGCCGTGCGGCACCGCGCGCCGAACTGATCGTCGACGCCAATGAAGGCTGGGAAGCCGATCATTTGCAGCAAAACCTCGCCGCATGTGCCGATGCCGGCGTCACCCTGGTCGAGCAGCCGTTGGCCGAGGGCCGCGATGATGTGCTGGCGAAGATCAAACGGCCGATTCCGGTCTGCGCCGACGAGAGCATGCATGAGCGCGCTTCGCTCGACGCGCTCGCCGGCAAATACGACGCCGTCAACGTCAAGCTCGATAAAGCCGGCGGGCTCACCGAAGCGCTGGCGCTTGCCGCCGAAGCAGCGCGGCGCGGCTATGCCGTCATGGTCGGCAGCATGGTCGCGACTTCGCTGGCGGTGGCGCCGGCCACGCTGGTTGCGCAGCAGGCGCGGGTGGTCGATCTCGATGGGCCGCTGCTGCTCGCAAAAGATCGCGCCGGCGGACTACGCTACGAGGGAAACGTCGTGTATCCGCCGGAGCCGGAATTGTGGGGATAGCCGATTGCGGGGCGCCGGGCGTTGTGCTGTTTCATTCAGCGCGCCGGAGAAACGATGCCCAACGATCCTTTGCCATCGCCGGATCGTGCCGACGAGCCGAGCCACGAGCCGCGCCAAGACGCGGACTACGACGCCGTTCATGCGGCGCTCACATCGACCACGCACGGGCGCAGCTTCCTGACGGAGTATGTGAGCCGTCATCGCCCGCCCGACGAAATTCAAAAGCTGGTCGCGACCATCGTTCGGCTTGAAGCGACGTTGCGCGACAATCCGTCGGTGCCTGCGTCCACGGTCCCCAGCCGTGCCATTGCCGATCTCATTGCAACAATCCGGGAGATCGAGTCCGTGTTGACGGCGAGCGCGAGTTCGGCGCCCGACGTTCATTTCGCCGTCGAGCGAATCCAGGATATCGCCATGGCGCTGCGGCAGCGCGAAGTCGATGCGGCATTGTGCGATGGGCTGGAGGCGGCGCTGCGCGAAGTCGGTGACGCCATCGTACGCAACGAGGCGGCGGCGGCGAATGCGGCTAGCGCGGCCGCGCTCTTGCGCGACCTGGCGCGCCGGGTCGACGGCATGATGGCTGGCACAAGGACGGTGGTGTCTTCCGCCGCAGACGCCGAGTGGTTGGATGATACCGTGCAGGAGTCAGTGGCCGACTTGGGTGAAGCGCATGCGCCGAGAAGCGATGCCGTGCAGTCGCCGGTTCAGTTTGAGCAAATGCGCACGGTGCTGCCTGAAACGGAGGCAACGGCCGCACCACCCGAACATTCCGGCGATCCGCTCGAGCCGCTGTCGCTGCCGATTCCAAGTCCGATAGAAGGACGCGGCCAAGAGCCGCAAGCAAGGGCAGACGACCTGCCCGAAGCGCCGGCGAGCGCCGGCGCGAATCCAATTTCGCGCGCCGCCTTGAATGATCCGCTCGCTGCGTTGCAGGCGTTGAGCGAAGAAGAACTCATCGCGCTGTTCAGCTAGCCGTCCGCCGTTAGCACACTCATTTCGCGTCGCCCACATTCGCCGGCGTGCGGGCGGAATATTGCAAGGTCGCGCGTTCGTTCATTCTCTGTTAACGAGATATGTTCTCCCATGAAGGTGATTCGGTAAACGGCACGGAAGTTGCTTTCCATGAGTCGATGCGGATTAACAACGACGCGCAGACGATGCGTTCTCCAGGTCTGTCCGATCTTTCCGTTGTTGATCGGCGTAATGCGATCTTCTGGAGGCCACGATGCACAGACTCACCGGTCCTTTGTTGACGGTTGTAGCGTTGTGCATGACTTCGTTTGTTTCAAGCGGCGTGTCGGCGCGTGATGACGGACGCTACGCCAATGAACCACTTCATGCGTGGTTCGATCAGCTCGCAAGCGGTAAGGGCTTGTGCTGCTCTT
>CAYVPC010000154.1:0-8872 GCA_964453555.1 uncultured Hyphomicrobiales bacterium
CGATGTAGGGTACGCCGGCGCGCTTGGCGACTTGCGCGACCGCCGCCATGTCGGTGATGACACCGCCCGGATTGGCGATCGACTCGGTGAAGATCGCCTTGGTCTTCGGCGAGACCGCGCGCTCGAACGAGGAAATGTCATCCGGATCGGCCCACACCACGTTCCAGCCGAAATTCTTGAACGCATGGGTGAACTGGTTGATCGAGCCGCCGTAGAGCTTCTTCGAGGCGACGAATTCGTCCCCGGGCTGCAACAGACAATGGAACACGAGCACCTGCGCCGCATGCCCGGACGCCACCGCCAGTCCGGCGGTGCCGCCTTCGAGCGCGGCGACGCGCTCCTCGAGCACCGCGTTGGTCGGATTGCCTATGCGCGTATATATGTTGCCGAAAGTCTGCAGGCTGAATAGCGAGGCTGCATGATCGACGCTTTCGAAAACATACGAAGTGGTCTGGTAGATCGGCGTCGCGCGCGCGCCGGTCGTCGGATCGGGCTGCGCGCCGGCGTGGATTGCGAGTGTCGAAAAGCCCGGAATGCGTTCGCTCATGTGCGGTTTCCTTTCCGGCCGATCGTTGACGCGCGCCTTTAGTCTTCCCGCCGGGCGCGTTCGGCGGCGGCGGCCGCTTCGGTCGACCCGCCGCGCATCGACGAACGGTCAAGCGATAGACGCTGAATCCCGCCGGCGGTGGTCTTCTTCGACGAGATGGTGCGGGTGTTGACGCCCATCCAGGCGATCTCGGAAGACAGCCGGCCGTATTCGATCTTCGGGCAGCGGTTCATCACGACCTTGAGGCCGTTGGCCTCGGCAAGCGCCGCCGCTTCATCGTTGCGGATGCCGAGCTGCATCCAGATCACCCGTGGCGGCGGCTTTAGCGCAAGCGCTTCCTGCACGATCGGCAACGCGTGGCGCGAGGAGCGAAAAATATCGACCATATCCACCGGTTCGGGAACGTCGGTGAGCCGGGCATACATTCGCTGGCCGAGCAGCTCATGACCCGCGTGGCCCGGATTGATCGGGATCATCCGGTAGCCGCGCTCGAGCAGATACTTGAACGCGAAATAGCTCGGCCGGTTCGCTTTTTGCGAGGCGCCGACCATTGCGATTGTTCGGACGGTATTGAGGATGCCGCGAATATGTGCGTCGGAATAGGAATCGTGGTCCATCGCCGGCCGAGACTCAGCGGTTTTCCCATTTCGGCTCGCGCTTCTCGATGAACGCATTGATGCCTTCTTCGGCATCGCTGGCGAGCATGTTTTCCGTCATCACCCCGGACACATAGTTGTAAGCGTCGGGCAAAGACATTTCGAGTTGACGATAAAAGCCTTCTTTGCCGATTTTGACCGTCAGAGAAGATTTGCTGGCGATCCCGTGCGCGAGTTTGATCGCTTCGTCGCGCTCGCGGCCGTGCGGCACCACGCGGTTGATCAATCCAATCCGCTCGGCATGCTCCGCCGAGATCAAATCGCCGACCAGCAGCATCTCCATCGCATGCTTGGGCGACACGTTGCGGGAGAGGGCGACCATGGGCGTGGAGCAAAACAGGCCGATATCGACGCCTGGGGTGGCGAATTTCGCCTCTCGCGACGCCACGGCAAGGTCGCAGCTGGCCACCAATTGGCAGCCGGCCGCACTGGCGGGTCCCTGCACCGCGGCAATCACCGGCTGCGGCAGCGCCACGATCTGCCGCATCATGGTGCTGCAAGTGGTCATGATGTATTTGAAATAGGCGCGGCCGCGATCGGGCTCGGAACGGTGGCGCGTAAGTTCCTTAAGGTCGTGCCCGGCGCAGAAGGCCGGCCCGTTGGCGGCCAAGACGACCGCGCGCACCGTCGCATCGTGAGCGATGGCTGTGAGCGCGTCGCCGAGCGCCTCCAGCATGGCCTCGGACAGGGCGTTGCGACTCTGCGGGTGATTGAGCGTAAGCACGCCAACGGCGCCGATATCCTCGCGCAAAAGGATCAGATCCGAAGTCGCGGCGGCCTCGGCTATGGCGGTTTGCGCACTCATGTCATGGGCCCTTTATTCCGATTCAGTCGCGCGGATTGGCAACTCAGCGGTCCCATTGTATCCGATCCATATCGTTGGGAGCAGGGGCATGCAGGATATAGCGGCGGCTAAACTCACGGCCAAGGAACTGGAACGCCTGCTCGAGGCCGAATTTCCGGGCATGTTCAAGCGCGAAGGCGGCTTCGGCATTGAAAAGGTCTGGTTCGGCGGCTGCCGTATTCGCAAATACTTCAGCCCACGATCCTTGCGGCCGGGCGGAACCATTGCCGGCACCACGCTGATGGCGCTGGCCGATTTCGCCCCTTACGTCGCGATCCTTGCGAGCATCGGTTGGGTGCCGCTCGCAGTGACTACCAATCTCACCATCAACTTTCTCAAGAAGCCCGCGCAGCGCGACCTGTGCGCCGAAGCGCGCTTGATTAAGCTCGGCAAGCGGTTGGCCGTCGCCGAGGTCGCCATTCGCTCGGAGGGTGACGATGAAATGGTGGCGCACGCCACTTCCACTTATTCAATTCCACACGTTAGCGGTTGAATAATACCTCCGACCCAAATCATTGAGATATTGGCAGAAAGTCACTGTTGCGGTGTTGACCGGAAGCGGCGCTGCTGATAAACAACCGCACAACCGCCCGGCCATCGGGCCGCATATTTCCGACGGATACAAAGATGAAAACCTATTCGGCCAAGCCCGCCGAAGTCGAAAAGAAGTGGGTGATGATCGATGCCGACGGCCTGATCGTCGGCCGGCTTGCCTCTATCGTCGCGCTGCGGCTGCGCGGCAAGCATAAGCCGAGCTTCACTCCGCACGTCGATTGCGGCGACAATGTCATCGTGATCAACGCGGCGAAAGCCGTTTTGACCGGCCGCAAGGTCGAGCAAAAAGTCTACCGCAAGCACACCGGCTATATCGGCGGCATCAAGGAACGCACTGCCAAGGCGATCCTGGCCGGCCGCTTTCCTGAGCGTATCGTCGAGAAGGCGGTTGAGCGGATGCTGCCGGAGGGACCGCTCGGCCGGCGGCAACTAGGCAATTTGCGGGTCTATCCGCACGCCGAGCATCCGCACGAAGCGCAGCAGCCGGAAAAGCTCGATGTCGGCGCCATGAACCGAAAGAATAAGAGGACCGCCTGATGGCCGAGACCGTGCAAACGCTCGAGGATTTGTCCGCGCTTAAGCCGGCGGCCGCGCCGCAACCGCCGAAGTATGTGCAGAAGCTCGACAAGCAAGGGCGCGCCTATGCCACCGGCAAGCGCAAGGACGCGGTAGCGCGGGTCTGGATCAAGATGGGCGGCGGCAAGATCGTGATCAATGATCGTCCCGTAGAAACCTATTTTGCGCGCCCGGTGCTGCGCATGCTGATCCAGCAGCCCCTCGTTGCCGCCAATCGCGAAGGTCAATACGACGTCGTGTGCACCGTCTCCGGCGGCGGGCTTTCCGGCCAGGCGGGCGCGGTGCGTCACGGCTTATCGAAAGCATTGATGCGGCACGAGCCCGATCTGCGCGCCGTGCTCAAGCGTGGCGGCTTCCTCACCCGCGATCCGCGTGTGGTCGAGCGCAAGAAATACGGTCGGGCAAAAGCGCGCCGAAGCTTCCAGTTCTCGAAACGCTAAACGCAACCCTTAGCGGCGTTACGCGATCATTGTGCCAGCAGAAATGCCGGCGCATGATCGCGCCGAATTCGTCGAATCCAGCTGTGCGGTTTGTCATAAGCGACGACGCGGCTGATTTTCCCTTCATTTCCAGAAATTTTTTCCAAAAGCTGCTGCATGCGCGACACGTTTGGCAAAGCGTGACCACAAACATTCAGGCTTCGGATGCGGAACATTAGTACGCACATGTCCAGATGGGATGCTACGCAATCCTACGAATAAACCTTTTCAGGAAACGGAACGGCCTATGAATTTCCTTCAAGCGCCGGTCTCGCTTGATTTCGGAACACTGTTTGTCATCGCCATATGTGTAACCTCGTTGCTCGGCCTGTTCCTGCTGTTCGCCTGGACGCAGGAGCGCATCCGCGCGCTCGCCTGGTGGGGCGTAGCCTATCTGCTGGGCGGCGGATCGGGCGCGCTGTGGCGCCTTGGTGACTCGATCGTTCCGGTCCCCGCGAACCTTTCCACCATCCTGCTGTTCGTCGCGCTCGGGATGATCTGGAGTGGGGCGCGCCTGTTTCACGGCCGGCCGGTTCGCTGGGTCGCCACGTTGTTCGGCGCCGGATTTTGGCTGCTGGCGTCTTTCGTCCCGGCTTTCGTATCATCTGCGGCTTCGCATATCGTCGTAAGCTCGCTCATCGTCGCCGGCTATACTTTCCTGACCGCCGCCGAGCTGCGGCAAGAGCGGCGGAAATCGCTGATCCGGCGGTGGCCGGCCGCCTTTGTGCCGATGCTGCACGGCGCCATCTTTCTCTTTCCGGTGGCGCTGGCGACGTTGTCGGCCGACGGCAGCGGCATGCACAGTCTCGCGCGCGGCTGGATTGCTGTTTTCGCCATCGAGATCCTGCTTTACGTCGTGGGCACCGCCTTCATCGTGCTCATCCTTGCCAAAGACCGCACCGTGCACGCTTATAAAGTGGCGGCGACGACCGATCCGCTGACCGGGTTGCTCAACCGCCGCGGATTTTTCGAGTCGGCTGCGACTCTAATGGCCCGCCATCGTCGCGCCATGACGCCGATCAGCGTCCTTGCTTTCGACCTCGACCATTTCAAATCGATCAACGATCGTTGTGGCCACGCCGTCGGCGACGCCGTCTTGCAGCTCTTCGCCAAAGTGGTCCGGCAGACCATGCGTACCAACGACATTATCGGCCGGCTCGGCGGCGAGGAGTTTGTTGCCGTGTTGCCGGGCACGCTGGCGGACGCCGCGATAGCCGCCGAACGCGTGCGTTCCGCATTCGCCGGAGCAAGCGTGGTGCGCAATGGCCAGCTGGTCGCAGCGACCGTCAGCATCGGGGTCGCTTGCGGCTCGCCGCTGACTGCGATCGACCTGATCATCGCGCGCGCCGACACTGCGCTTTATCGCGCCAAGACAAATGGGCGCGACCGCGTCGAAACGGCAACGGAAGACGTGGCTGGCGCGAGCGAAGCGCCGCGCCAGGTTGTCCCGCAACCGCTCTGGAAAGTTGCATCGCTTGAAGAGCAATGCCTAGAGGATGTTACACCGACACTTACGCAAACCCGTTTTACGCTGAATAGTACATCTCGAATTCGACCGGATGCGGTGTGTGCTCGAAGCGGATGACTTCGGTCATCTTCAACTCAATGTAGGAGTCGATGAAGTCGTCGTCGAACACTCCGCCCGTCTTGAGGAAGCCGCGGTCCTTGTTGAGTTCCTCCAGCGCCTGCCGTAGCGAACCGCAGACGGTCGGAATCTTCTTGAGTTCCTTCGGCGGCAGATCGTAGAGATCCTTGTCGACCGCTTCGCCCGGATCGAGCTTGTTTTTGATGCCGTCGAGACCGGCCATCAGCATCGCGGCAAAGCCAAGATACGGATTGGCAAGCGGATCGGGGAAACGGACTTCGACCCGCTTCGCCTTCGGGTTGGTGGTATAGGGGATGCGGCACGACGCCGACCGGTTGCGCGCCGAATAGGCGAGCAGCACCGGTGCCTCGAAGCCGGGCACCAGGCGCTTGTAAGAATTCGTCGTCGGATTGGTGAAGGCGTTGATCGCCTTGGCGTGTTTGATGATGCCGGCGATATATTGCAGGCAGGTATCCGACAGGTCGGAATATTTGTTGCCGGCGAATACCGGCTTGCCGCCTTTCCAGATCGACTGGTGGCAGTGCATGCCCGAACCGTTATCGCCGTAAACGGGCTTCGGCATGAAGCAAGCCGTCTTGCCGTAAACCTGCGCAACTTGCTGGATGCAGTATTTGTAAATCTGCAAGTGGTCGGCCATCACCGTCAGCGGCGAAAACTTCAAGCCGAGCTCATGCTGGGCGGAGGCAACCTCGTGGTGATGCTTCTCGACCTTCACGCCCATGCGCGCCATGGCGGCGAGCATCTCCGAGCGCATGTCCTGGACTGAATCCTGCGGCGGGACCGGGAAGTAGCCCTTCTTGGTCCAGATGCGATGGCCGGTATTGCCGCCTTCGTATTCCGTGTCGGCATTCGACGGGAATTCCACGGAGTCCAGCTTGAAGCCCGTATTGTAGGGCTCGGCCTTGAATCGCACGTCGTCGAACACAAAGAATTCGGCCTCCGGTCCGAAGTAGATCGTGTCGCCGACGCCCATCGATTTGACCATGGCCTCGGCCTTCTTGGCGATGCCCCGGGGATCGCGCGAATAGGGCTCACCGGTGGTCGGCTCGAGCACGTCGCACACCAGCACGAGGGTCGTCTCGGCGAAGAACGGATCGATGCAGGCGGACACCGGATCCGGCATCAGGCACATGTCAGATTCGTGGATCGCCTTCCAGCCGGCGATCGAGGAGCCGTCGAACATCTGCCCCTCGGCGAAGGTGTCTTCCTCAATCATTGAAACGTCGAAGGTGACGTGCTGCCACTTGCCGCGCGGATCGGTGAAACGAAAATCGACGTATTTTACGTCGCTGTCCTTGATCATTTTCATGACATTCTTCGGCGTCGTCATGGCGTACTTCCCCCTCGTGCTTATGGTGATGCTTAATAGGCTGATCGAGCCGCGGCAGCGGCTTGACCGCTCGCAGTCGCACCAGCGATTCAGATGGCGTCTACCCCGGATTCTCCCGTCCTGATCCGGATGGCTTCCTCGATCGTCGACACGAAAATCTTGCCATCGCCAATCCGCCCGGTTTGGGCGGCGCGACGGATCGCATCGATGGCTTTTTCGACCATGTCGTCGCCGAGCACAATCTCGATTTTCACCTTGGGCAGAAAATCCACCACGTATTCGGCGCCACGGTAAAGCTCGGTGTGTCCCTTCTGGCGGCCGAAACCCTTCGCCTCAGTAACGGTTATTCCTTGCAGCCCCACTTCTTGCAGCGCTTCCTTCACCTCATCGAGTTTGAAAGGCTTGATGATCGCCTCGATTTTTTTCATCGCGTTTCGTCTCCCGGCTCCTGCGCACGACCACCGCTGGAACCGAGGCTTCGTTAGCAGGTCCCGTGCCAAGGCTTTGAAAACATGAAAAACACAACGAGATCAGAGTGCTATAGGGCACTTATGGTCCGTGGCCGAAAGCGCCGCAAATGCCTCCGCTAGCAAACTGGGCATATTGCCTATTATCACGTCAATCGCCCGGAACGCCAAGGCGCGACGATGTTCCGAGCCGGCCGCAATCAGTATCCTCGCCGCACCATGATTGAGCTTTTGACCACGGCTGAAATCGCTGAAGCCGATCAGCGGACCATTGAGGGCGGAGTGCCGGGCACGGCCCTCATGGAGCAGGCGGGCAGGGCGGTCGCCGACGCCGTGCTGTTGCGGCATCCGGTCGGCAGCCGCGTCGCCGTGGTGGCCGGCCCAGGCAACAACGGCGGCGATGGATTTGTGGCGGCGAGGGTGCTCAGCGAGCGCGGATACCGGGTCGATGCATTGCTGGTCGGTGAGGGCGCGCAGATTAAGGGCGATGCGGCGTTGGCGGCACAAAAATGGACTGGGCCGGTTGCCGCGGCGTCCCCCGCGAGCTTGACCGGCGCCCATGTCATCGTCGACGCCCTCTTTGGCGCCGGGTTGGACCGGCCGGTCCAAGGGCTGCCGCGCGCCATGATCGAGGCAATGAACGCGCACAGCGCGCCCATCGTCGCTGTGGATCTGCCGAGCGGCATCAACGGAAACTCGGGAGCCGTGATGGGTGCGGCGGTGAAGGCGGAACGAACCGTCACTTTCTTTCGCAAGAAGCCCGGACATTTGCTGCTGCCGGGACGGCTGTATTGCGGGGCGATTTCAATCGCCGACATTGGCATTCCGGATTCTGTGCTGGCCCCTATTGCCCCACGGACTTTCGAGAACGTGCCGGTTCTTTGGCGGGCACATTTTCCGGTGCCAAAGCACGCGGGTCACAAATATGACCGCGGCCATGCCGTGGTGGTGTCAGGCCCGCTATGGTCGACCGGCGCGGCGCGGCTCGCTGCGCGCGGGGCGCTACGCGCCGGCGCAGGCGTGGTCACCATTGCGAGCCCGCGCGACGCGCTTGCCGTCAACGCCGCCGCGAACCTTGCCGTGATGGTACGGCCGGTCGACGGCGCCGCCGAGCTTTCAAAACTTCTTGCCGATCGCCGCTTGAATGCGCTCGCCATTGGTCCCGGCATCGGCGTGAGTGAGGCGACTTGCGAACTTGTGCTTGCCGCGCTGAAAGGCGAACGGGCCCTTGTGCTCGATGCCGACGCCATGACGAGTTTCACTGACGATCCCCGGCGCCTCGCTGAGGCACTGCGCGGACGGCCCGGAAAGGCTACGATCCTGACGCCACATGAAGGCGAGTTTTTACGTTATTTCGGTATCTTAGACGAAAGAACTAAAGTTGGATCGAAACTGGAGAGGGCGCGGCTCGCGGCCCAGCTGACCGGGACGGTTGTCGTGTTGAAAGGGGCCGATACGGTGGTCGCCGCAGCCGACGGTCGTGCAGCTATCTGCGCCAATGCCCCGGCCTATCTCGCAACCGCCGGCGCCGGCGACGTACTGACCGGTATGGCAGTTGGCCTTTCGGCCCAGGGTATGGGAGCCTTTGAGGCTGCCGCCGCTGCGACCTGGCTGCACGGCGAAGCTGCCGCAGCGTTCGGCCCCGGCCTGATTTCCGAGGACTTGCCGGAGCAATTGCCGCGGCTTTACCGAAACCTATTTTGTTAGTGCCCGGTCGGCCCTGCGTGATATAAGCCGCGCCACCGGGCCGCCCTGCGTGTCGCGGGCGTGGCGGAATTGGTAGACGCGCGGGATTTAGGTTCCCGTGACGAA
>CAYVPC010000155.1:0-8817 GCA_964453555.1 uncultured Hyphomicrobiales bacterium
CGGATGCAGGTCGAGCTATTTGTCGGGGTCGATCGTGATCGCCGAGCCGGTTTCGACCGTGGCGGAGGCCGCGATCGCGGCGGCCATGATTTCCCCCTGCACCAGCAGGCTCTGTACGCGCGCATCAATCAGTCCGGCGCGGAACTGCGAAAGGAAGGTAAAGCCGATCGACAGAGCGACCAGACCGGCAAGGTTGAGAAAGACAATGCGACGGGTAAGGCTGGAAAAGCTCTGAACGATGAAAAACTGCCATGCGCGCTGCACCCAACCGCCGATGCGGACGAAACCGTGCGGCCGCGGATGCGGCCCAGCTTCATCGAGGCTTTCGGCCGCGATCTGGCTCTCGACCTGAGTCGATGCCTGGACCTCTGCGGCCCCTGAGATTTCTGCGGTTCGATCGAGCACGTCGTCTGCCGGGGTTCCGATCACGCCCGTTTTCTGGGCATGGACGCCATTACTACCGCACGTCAGCCGTCCCAGTCATGGCCTGCGGATCAAATTCGGGTGTCCGCGGCCTTATGCGCATAAGACCGTTATTTGGTGGAGCACACCTTTCCGGAAACCAGAACTCCACTTTTCCGGATCATGCTTTGCGCTTATTCCTTAAAACGATAGCCGACGCCGTACAGCGTCTCAATCATATCGAATTCGTCGTCGCTAGCCTTGAACTTTTTGCGCAGCCTTTTGATGTGGCTGTCGATGGTGCGATCGTCGACATAGACCTGGTCGTCGTAGGCGGCATCCATCAGGGCATTGCGGCTTTTCACGACACCGGGGCGGCTCGCCAGCGCCTGCAAGATCAGAAACTCGGTCACAGTCAGCGTCACTGCCTCGTTCTTCCAGGTGCAGGTATGGCGCTCGGGATCCATGCGCAGCAGCCCGCGCTCGAGTACTTTGCTATCCGCTTCTTTGGGCGTGGTGCCGTCTTTCGGCGACACGCGGCGCAGCACAGCCTTGACCCGCTCGACCAACAGCCGCTGCGAAAACGGTTTGCGGATGAAATCGTCGGCGCCCATTTTCAGGCCGAACAATTCGTCGATCTCCTCGTCCTTCGAGGTGAGGAAGATCACCGGCAGGTCCGACTTCTGCCGCAGCCGGCGCAACGTCTCCATGCCGTCCATGCGCGGCATCTTGATATCGAGAATGGCGAGGTCCGGCAGGGCGGTCTTGAAGCCGTCGAGCGCGGAGGCACCGTCGGTATACGTCATGATGCGATAGCCTTCGGCCTCGAGCGCGATGGACACCGAGGTCAGGATATTGCGGTCGTCATCGACGAGAGCGATTGTCGGCATGGCGGCCTTCTAACATGAGTCGGCCGCAAGCATCATCAGCCCCGGCCCCATAGCCTTTGAAGACCCATGTAGGGGCGGAAGTGTGACTAGACAAGGCAAAATCGGGGCAAATACCGCGACGGGCGGAACCAAGGATGAGCATGGATAAGGCCGAAACCGATAACGCCATCCCGATGCCGGGTGTCATGCCCGATCGCCTGCCTGAAAGCGCGCCAACGGCGGACTTTGACGCCAAGGCGATCGCCAAGGCTTTACTGCGCACGGCGCGGGCGGGCGCACTTGCGACCATCGACCGCAGCACCGGCCACCCCTTCGCGTCATTGGTTAACGTCGCGACCGACGTCGATGCGTCGTCGATCATCCTAATTTCGCGGCTCGCCACCCATACTGCCAATTTGGAAAAGGACGGCCGGGCGTCTCTGCTTGTTTCATCCGGCGGCCGCGGCGATCCGCTCGCGCATCCGCGGCTGACAGTGCTTGGTGCGTTCAAGCCGGTGGCGCGCGATGCCGGCGACGAGCCGCGCCTGCGCCGGCGCTTCCTCGCGCGCCATCCGAAGTCCGAGCTTTACGCCGGCTTTGCCGATTTCTCATTCTGGCGGCTGTCCGTTGCATCCGCACACCTCAATGCCGGCTTTGCCCGCGCCGCCGATCTGAAAGCCGGCGAACTGATCACCGACACATCCGGTGCGGAGAGTTTGATCGCGGCGGAGGAAAGCGCACTCGCGCATATGAACGGCGATCACTCCGAGGCGGTCCGGCTTTACGCGACCAAGCTTCTCGGTGCCGAGGACGGGGCTTGGCGACTCACTGGCCTCGATCCAGACGGACTCGACCTCGCTTTCGGCGACGCTGCGCTGCGCCTGCCGTTTACCGAACGCGTCGTGAACGCGGAGCAATTGCGCACGACGGTCGTCGATCTGGCCAAGGCCGCGCGCGCCAAATAGTCGGCGCTTACGCGCTTGCTGCATTGCAGCGCGAGAAACGCACGAAGTTTTCCCCGGTTAGCCTTGTGATGGGAGTCGGTCTTGGCAGATGCTAGGATGCCCGATATAGGGTCGCCCGCGCCCGGCCGCGGGCGAAATCGGCCTTTAAAAAGGCTGCCGGCAGCCTGACTGCCGAACGAGTTGTGGAGGCGAGCGTGAAAGAATCGGGTCTGCGCAACAGCGCCCACGGCGCCGACAAGTTCGGCTTGAAAAATCTCGCCGCGATTCACTGGAATCTGCCCGACACCGTGCTCACCGAGCACGCGATCGCCAATGGCGAAGGCCATCTGGTTAACGGCGGCGCGTTCTGTGCCGAAACCGGCGCGCATACTGGACGCAGCCCCAAGGACAAATTCGTGGTCGTCGACGCCCAGACCGAGAAATCGGTGTGGTGGGAGAAAAACGGCCGGCTGTCGCCGGAAAAATTTCAGCTGCTATTCGAGGATTTCGTCGCCCACGCCAAGGGCAAGACGCTCTACGCGCAGGACCTTTATGGCGGCGCCGATCCAAAATACCGCATCAAGGTTCGCGTCTATAGCGAGCTCGCGTGGCATTCGATGTTCATCCGCGCGCTGCTGATCCGGCCGGAGCACGCCGAGCTTTCGCATTACGTCCCCGATTTTACAATTCTCGCGCTGCCCTCTTTCAAGGCCGATCCCAAACGCCACGGCGTGCGCAGCGAAACCATCATCGCACTCGACTTCACGCGGCGTATCATACTGATCGGTGGCACCTCCTACGCCGGCGAAATGAAAAAGTCGGTGTTCACCACGCTCAACTACTACCTGCCGGCGGAAAGCGTGATGCCGATGCATTGTTCGGCCAATGTCGGCCCCAACGGCGACGTCGCGCTGTTCTTCGGCCTATCCGGCACCGGTAAGACGACTTTGTCGGCCGATCCCAAGCGCACGCTGATCGGCGACGACGAGCACGGCTGGGGCCCGCAGGGCGTGTTCAACTTCGAAGGCGGCTGCTACGCCAAATGCATCAAGCTGTCGGCGGAGGCCGAGCCGGAGATTTACGCCACCACGCACCGCTTCGGCACCGTGCTGGAAAACGTGGCGTTCGATCCGGATACGCGCATCTGCGATTTCGACGACGACTCCATGACGGAAAACACCCGCGCGGCTTATCCGCTCGATTTCATCCCCAACGCGTCACGGACCGGCCGCGCCGGCATGCCGAAAAACATCGTACTTTTGACCGCCGACGCGTTCGGCGTCATGCCGCCGATCGCGAAACTGACGCCGGCGCAGACGATGTATCACTTCCTCTCCGGTTACACCGCCAAGGTCGCCGGCACCGAGAGGGGCCTGGTCGGCGTGCAGCCGGAATTCTCCACCTGTTTCGGTGCACCCTTCCTGCCGCGGCATCCGTCGATATACGGCAACCTGCTGCGCGAGCTGATCAGCGCGCACGACGTCGATTGCTGGCTGGTCAACACCGGCTGGACCGGCGGCATCTACGGGGTAGGCCGCCGCATGCCGATCAAGGTGACGCGCACACTGCTCACCGCCGCGCTCGACGGCACGCTCAAGAACGTGAAATTCCGCACCGATCCGTATTTCGGTTTTTCGGTGCCGACACAGCTTCCCGGCGTCGAGCCCCACCTGCTTTATCCCCAGAAGACCTGGCAGAACAAACTCGAATTCGACCAGACCGCGCGCAAGCTGGTCGACATGTTCCAGAAGAACTTCGTGCAGTTCGAGGACCACGTCGAGGCCGACGTACGCGCCGCGGCACCGGAAGTGCGCATAGCGGCGGAATAGGCTTTACCGTCTCCCGGTTATTTCCACTCCCGCCATGGCGTTTCCGGCACCGGGGTCAGCGGCGGCTTGCCCGCCGCCCACGCCAAAATGTTGTCGACCAGCAGCTGATCCATCTTCTCGCGTGTGTACACGGACGCCGAGCCGAGATGCGGCAACAGGACGACGTTATCCATCGTCAGCAATTCCGGCGACACCTCCGGCTCATTGACGAACACGTCGAGCCCGGCGGCCATGATCTTTCGTTCCTTCAGCGCCGCGATCAAGGCCCGTTCGTGCACCACCGATCCGCGTGCTACGTTGATGACAATGCCGTCGGGACCGAGCGCATCGAGCACGCGAGCGTCGATCATGTCCCGCGTTTCGGCCCCGCCGGGCACGATGGCAATCAGCGTGTCGACGTCCCGCGCCATGTCGACGAGAGTCGCATAGTGGCGATAGACAAGCTCGGGCCGCTTCGTCCGCGTGTGGTAGACCACCGGCACGCCAAAAGCGTCGAGGCGGCGCGCGATCGCCAAGCCAATGCGGCCCATGCCCACAAGGCCGACAGTGCGGTTGCGCAGGGTGGCCCGGCTCAGCGGATAATTCCCTTTGGACCACTTTCCGGCGCGAAGATACCGTTCGGCTTGTGGCAATTCGCGCACCGTGCAGAGAAGGAGGCCGATCGCGGTATCCGCGACCTCTTCGGTCAGCACGTCGGGCGTGTGTGTGAGCACAATGCCGCGTTTCGCCGCCGCGTTGGCATCGATGTGGTCGTAGCCGACGCCGAAGCTGGAAATGATTTGCAGGTTCGGCAACCGCGCGAACAGCGCATCGTTAACCGATTCGACCGGGGCGCTCACCGCCACCGCGCGCAAATGAGCGTTGGCGGCGAAAAACGCGTCGCGATTGGCGGCAGGCAGCAGATGCACGGTGAAGTCGGCAAAGCCCTTGGCGAGGACCGGCCGCATCGGACCGATCAGTAGCGCTTCCGGTTTGCCTGTCATCCTCGATCCGAAATCACACCAGCATGGTCACGGGCGTCTCCAGCAGCGCCTTGACGGCCGCCAGAAGTTCGGCGCCGAGCGCGCCGTCGACCACGCGGTGATCGCAGGAGAGCGTCGCGGTGAGCATGCTGGCGAAACCGACGCCGCCGTCTTCTTTCTCGAACGCCTGACGGCGCGCGGCGCCGACCGCGAGGATCGTTGCCTGCGGCGGGTTGATGATGGCCGAGAATTCCCGCACGCCATACATGCCGAGGTTCGAGATCGCGGACGAACCGCCCTGATAGTCGGCCGGCTTGAGCTTCTTGTCGCGGGCGCGCGCCGCCAGGTCCTTCATCTCTGCCGAGATGGCGGTCAACGATTTACTTTCCGCATTGCGCACGATCGGCGCGATCAGGCCGCCGTCGAGTGCGACCGCAACGCCGATGTCGGAATGTTTCAAGCGCAGGATCCGGTCCCCGGCCCACGCCGCATTCGCCGCCGGCGCGCGCTGTAAGGCGATCGCCAACGCGCGGATGATGAAGTCGTTGAGCGAGAGCTTGAATGCGGGCTTGCCCTCGCGGTCTTTCGGCGCGGCGGCGTTGGCTTCCTCGCGCACTGCCAACAGGCGATCGATGGCGATGTCGGTGGTGAGATAAAAGTGCGGGACGGTCTGCTTCGCCTGCGTCATGCGCGCGGCGACGGTCTTGCGCATGGCGTCGAGCGGCACTTCCTCGTAGCCGGCCGGATCGTACAGCGCCTTGATCTGGTCCGTGCTGAGGCCGTCGGCGAGCGGCGCGCGGCTGCTCGGCTGGGCAGTTGCCACGTCGCGTGCAACAATGCGGCCGTGCGGGCCGGAGCCGCGCAATCCGGACAGGTCGATGCCGGCTTCGCTCGCCAGCCGTCGCGCCAGCGGCGTGACCATAACGCCGCCGGACAATCGCGCCGGGCCGAAATTGCGCTCGGGCGTGCGCACCTCGAAGAACGGATCGAGCTTGATCGGCCGCTGCGGCTTTGCGGAAGGCGCCGGGGGCGCGTCGCTTTCGTATCCGGTCGGCGGCGACGTCGGGGCGGCCGCTTTCGGCGCTGCCGCCGCAGGCGCGGACTTCGCCGCGCTACTTGGTGTGACGGTTGCGTCCGGCCCCCCGATCACGCCGACGACGGCGCCGACGGGCGCCACTTCGCCGGCGGCGACGCGGATTTCGCTGAGCACGCCGGCTTCGGTCGCCGGCACCTCCATCGACACCTTGTCGGTTTCGATCTCGAACAGATTATCGCCCGGCGCCACCGCGTCGCCGGCCGACTTGAACCACTGGGTGATTTTTCCCTCGGCGACGGTCTCGCCGAGCTGCGGCATCAGAATGTTCATTTCAATTCCCGGCGGAGGTCACCACGTCACCGAGACGTATTGCGTCTCCATGAATTCCATCAGCCCTTCATGCGCGCCTTCGCGGCCGAGGCCGGATTGCTTGACGCCGCCGAACGGCGCCGCCGGATCGGAGACGATGCCGCGATTGAGTCCGATCATGCCGAAGTCGAGCTTTTCCGACACGCGCATGCCGCGGCTCAAATCCTTGGTGTAGAGGTAGGCGACTAGGCCGTATTCGGTGTCGTTGGCACGGCTGATGACTTCGTCCTCGTCCTTGAAGGTTTGCAGCGAGGCGACCGGGCCGAAAATCTCTTCGTTGAGCATCTTGGCGTCGTCGGACACGTTGGCCAGCACCGTCGCCGGATAGAAGAAGCCGGGGCCGCCCGGTGTCTTGCCGCCGGTAAGCACCTTGGCGCCCTTTTTCACCGCGTCCTCGACCAGTTCGATTACCTTGTCGAGACCGTCCCTGTTCACCAGCGGGCCGAGCGCGACACCGTCATCGAGACCGTTGCCCATTTTCATTCCGGACATTTTTGCCGTGAGCTTCTTGGCAAATTCGTCGTGCACTTTCTCGTGCACGTAGAAGCGATTGGCCGCCGTGCACGCTTCGCCCATGTTGCGCATCTTGGCGACCATGGCGCCTTCAATGGCGGCGTCGATGTCGGCGTCGTCGAACACGATGAAGGGGGCGTTGCCGCCGAGCTCCATCGCCGGCTTGATGATGTTGTCAGCAGCCTCGTGCAGGAGTTTCCGGCCGACTTCGGTCGAGCCGGTGAACGACACCACCCGCACGCGCGGATCGTGCAACATGGCGCCGACCACCTTGCCGGAGGAGCGGGACGGAATGACGTTGACTACGCCGGCCGGTACGCCGGCCTCCTCGAGGATCGGCATCAGCGCCAGCATGGTGAGCGGCGTGTCGGAGGCGGGCTTGAGCACCACCGGGCAGCCGGCGGCAAGCGCTGGGCCGATCTTGCGTGTCGCCATCGCCGCCGGAAAATTCCACGGCGTCACCAGCACGGCGATCCCGGCCGGCTTGTGATGAACGAAAATGCGCGCTCCGGAGGAGGGCGCGCGCGACACTTCGCCGATATTGCGGACCGCTTCTTCGGCGTACCAGCGGAAGAATTCGGCCGAATAGGCGACCTCGCCGCGCGAATCCGACAACGCCTTGCCGTTCTCGATGGTGATCAGCTTCGCCAGCCGTTCGGCGTCGCGCATAATCAATTCGAACGATTTGCGCAGGATTTCGCCGCGCTCGCGCGGCTTCTTGGCGGCCCAGCCGGGGAACGCGGCGGCCGCGGCGTCGAGCGCGGCTTTGGCGTCTTCCACCGTGGCGCTGGCGACCGAGGCGACCTTGTTCTCGGTCGCCGGATCGATCACGTCGAAGCGACCGCCGTCGGAGGATTTGCGCCATTTGCCGCCGATCCACAAATCGGTCGGCACATTGGCAAGGAGATTGTCGTACATCGCACTCATTGCTTTGCACTCATTTGAGATTTGCTTTGCCGTTCTTCAGTTCGACCAGAATGTTCTGATACATGTTGCCACTGAGATTGCGCAGTTCGTGCTTCTCGCCGGCATCCTGCCAAATCACGCCGCCGACCTTGTCGTCGGCGATGAACGAGCGGCCTGCGACATTCTCAAGCTCGATCTTGCCGCCGGTGACGTTGATGATGACATAGTCGAGCTTATGGTGGTGCCAGGCTTTCTTGCCGCCGGGCGGGACCTTCATGTCCCACACGCGCACCTGGTCGTTTTCAAACAAAACCTCGGTCCCGATCGGGCCGCAGGGGTTTTCGCGGGTCGGTTCCTCCGCCATGGTCATGCTCCGTTACGCGTTCAAGCTGCGCTGCACGCGCTCGACGATCCGCTCGACGCTCGGTAGTGCGAGGTCCTCGAGGATGTCGGCGGCCGGCAGCGGAATATGCGGCGTGGTGATCCGCACCGGCGGCCCGTCGAGATCGTAAAACGCTTCGTCGACGACAATCGAAACGAGCTCGGCGCCCCAGCCGCATAGCCGCGGATTTTCCTCGACCGTGAACAGACGATGGGTGCGCGCTACCGAGCCAAGGATCGTCTGCGTGTCGAGCGGCACCAGCGAGCGCACATCAACCACCTCGCAATCGATGCCGCGCTCGCTTTTGAGCTTCTCGGCCGCGGCGAGCGCCCGCGGCACCATCAGCGCCAGAGCGAGAATGGTGGCGTCCTTGCCCGGTCGCAAGATCTTCGCGCTGCCGAGCGTATCGACGATCTCGCCGTCGGGCACCTCACCCTTGGTCGCATAAAGCGACTTGTGTTCGAAAAAGATCACCGGATCGGGATCGCGCACGGCGGCGGCCATTAAACCGATCACGTCGCGCGGCGATGAGGGTGCCACGACCTTGAGGCCGGGAATCATCATGCACCAGTTCTCGACGCTCTGCGAATGCTGGGCGCCGAAGC
>CAYVPC010000156.1:0-8766 GCA_964453555.1 uncultured Hyphomicrobiales bacterium
GCAGATCGATGAACAGCACGCCGCCGTGATCGCGGATGCGATGACACCAGCCGGAGAGGCGGACCTCGTTGCCGATGTCGTTCGCCCGGAGTGCGCCGCAGGTATGGCTGCGATAGCGATGCATGCTTAGTTCTGCCCAAGGGAAAAGGGTGAAAAGGTGGCGCACAACCACATCGGCGGCGGCGACTTGTCAAGCGGCAGCCGCCAGCGGAGGGGAAGTCTCGACAGAGCGTCGCCGATCTGCACACTTCCGGGTTGCAAGGACCGAGCATGAAGAAAAAGAAGAAGCCGGATAATAAGCCCGCGGCAACGCTGATGACGGCCGCCGAGGCGGTGGTCGCGACACTCGTCGGGCATGGTCTCGATTCCGTCTATGCGCTGCCCGGGGTGCAAAACGACTTCCTGTTCGAGGCGCTGTTCAAGTTCTCCGAGGGGGTGCGCACAGTGCATACGCGTCATGAACAGGGTGCCGCGTATATGGCGCTCGGCGCGGCGCTGGCGACCGGCAAGCCGCAGGCTTACGCGGTTGTGCCCGGACCGGGGCTGCTCAATTCGGCGGCGGCGCTACTCACCGCTTATTCGATGAATGCGCCGGTGCTGGCGCTGATCGGCCAAATTCCCGACGCCGATATCGGCAGAGGTCTCGGGCACCTGCACGAGATCCGCGACCAACACGGCATCATCGAGCGGCTGGTCGACCACGTGGAGCTTATCCGCAAGCCACAACAAGCATCCCGCGCGACCGCGCTGGCGCTGCGGGCGATGCGAACGGGCCGGCCGGGGCCGGCCGCGCTTGAGTGCGCGATCGACGTCTGGGGCAAAGCCGGTGCGGTGAAGTTGCAGCCGCCGCTGCCGGCCCCGGAAGCGAAGATCGACACCGATGCGGCGCGGCGTGCCGCCAAACTCCTCGGCGCGGCAAAGCGGCCGCTCATCGTCTGCGGCGGCGGCGCCCAGGATGCCGCAGCCGAGGTCACGGCGCTGTCGGCCATGCTGCAGGCGCCGGTGCTCGGCTATCGGCGCGGCCGCGGCGTACTCGACAGTCGCGACCCGTTGAGCGTGACGCTGCCGCTCGGGCACGATCTGTGGGGCGAAGCCGATGTGGTGCTCGGCGTCGGCACGCGGCTTCTGATGCAATTTCGGGAATGGGGTGCCCGGGACAAACTCACCACTATTCGCATCGATGCCGATCGCGCGGAGCATAATCGCTGGCGCAGGCCTAATATCGCTCTGACCGGCGACGCCAAACCGATTTTGCAAAAACTGCTCGACGAAGTGCCGGCCCGCAACGCCAAGCGCCCGTCGCGCCGCGACGAAATGCATGAGCGTCAGGCAATGTGGCGCAAGCGGCTCGACAAGCTCGCGCCGCAAATCGCATTTCTCGAAGCGATCCGCGCCGAACTACCGGAGGACGGCATTTTCGTCGACGAGGTCACGCAAATCGGTTTCGCCGCCCGGCTGCTGTTTCCGGTCTACAAGCCGCGCACCTTTCTGTCACCCGGCTATCAAGACAATCTCGGCTGGGGTTTCGCCACGGCGCTCGGCGCCCAACACGCCCGGCGCGACGTGCCGGTCGTGGCGATTTCGGGCGACGGCGGATTCATGTTTACCGCCAGCGAGCTTGCGACCGCGATGCGACACCGCATTCCGCTGGTCACGGTCGTGTTCAACGACGGCGCCTTCGGCAATGTGCGGCGGATCCAGCAGGAACGTTTCGGCAATCGGCAGATCGGCAGCGATCTTGCCAATCCCGATTTCGTTCTGTTCGGCAAAAGCTTTGGCGCCGAAGCCGTGCGCGCCAACGGGCCCGCGGAGCTGCGTGCGGCGCTGCGGCGTGCGTTTGCGCATCGCGACGGACCCACCGTCATCGAGGTGCCGGTCGGAGCCGTGCCGAGCCCGTGGGAGTTCATCCACGTGGAAAGATTCGTCTAGCGGCACGGCAGCAGCCGTTGCCACGGCCCTTGCCACCCGCATCGCACCTGCACCAAACTATCAGGCTCACATGGCGTTCAATTCCGCTACCACAGCCTCGATCCAGCCGATCGTCTCGACATCGGAGCTGGCGGCCGTCTGCGAGCGAATAGCGTCTCATCCGTTCGTCACCGTCGACACCGAATTCCTGCGCGAGACCACCTACTACCCGCTCCTCTGCGTGGCGCAGATGGCTTCGGCGGAAGAAGCCGTGGTCATTGACGCGCTGGCGCCGGGCATCGACCTCGCGCCTTTTTTCTCGCTGCTGGCGGACGAGAAGGTGATGAAAGTCTTTCACGCCGCGCGTCAGGACATCGAAATCGTTTGGCACCGGGCCCAACTCATTCCGCGCCCGATCTTCGATACCCAGGTCGCCGCCATGGTGCTCGGCTACGGCGATTCCATCTCCTACGACCAGCTTGTGCAGCGCGTCACCGGCGACACGCTCGACAAGTCGCATCGCTTCACCGACTGGACGCGCCGGCCGCTGTCCGAGGCGCAACTGTCGTATGCGGTTTCCGACGTGACGCATCTGCGCGACGTCTATCTGGCGCTGGTCGACGACCTCGGACGCCGCGGGCGAGTCGACTGGGTGCAGGAGGAAATGAGCGTGCTGACCTCGGCCGACACTTACCGGATGGACCCGGAAAATGCCTGGCGGCGGCTGAAGACCCGCGTGCGCAAGCCGAAGGAACTCGCCGTGCTGATCGAGGTAGCGGCCTGGCGCGAGCGCGAAGCGCAGGCCCGCGACGTACCGCGTTCGCGGGTGCTCAAGGACGAAGTGCTCGCCGACATCGCGGTGCAGGCGCCGACCACCGCGGAGAGATTGAAGAACTTGCGGTCATTGCCGAAGGGTTTCGAGCGCTCGCGCTGGGGCGAAGCCATCGCCGCCGCGGTGTCGCGCGGACTGGCGCGCGACATGAAAACGCTGCCGCATCTCGCGCGCCTGCCGGCTTCGGCCAACGGCACCGCCGTGGTCGAACTGCTCAAGGTGCTGCTGCGCATGATCTCGGAGCGGCACCACGTCGCCGCGAAGGTCATCGCTACCGTCGACGACCTCGAACGCATCGCCGCCGACGACAGTGCCGACGTTGCGGCGCTGCACGGCTGGCGCCGCGAGCTGTTCGGCGAGAAGGCACTGGCGCTCAAGCACGGCGAACTTGCGCTGGCGATCGAGAAAGGCCGGGTCGCCACCGTCGAGCGAGGCGGACTATCAGCCCAATAACATAACCGGCTCGCGGCCGATCAGGCGGGAGAGCGAGCGCAACCGGCTGAGCACGCGCTCGCCGCCGAGCGCGGCGAATTCGCCGGGCAGCCGGAGCGCCAGCCGGTGCCGTTCGACGCCGAGCCGCGCCTTGGGCAGCACGCCCGGCATCGCCGCGGAAATCACGTAGGCAAGCCGCATCGCCGCGCCGAGCACGCGCGCGCGGTCGATCATGCGCGTCGAAGCGAGCTCGCGCAGCCGCGGCGACAGTTCGTCGTCCATGACCAGACCAACGTGCCGGTAAAAAACGGCCAGCGCCAAATAAGCGCGGCCGGGGTGGTCGATCGCGGTGAAGCCGCCGTGCGCGATGATATTGAGCGACTGCTCGCCGCGATAATCAGGATGCGCCCGCCAGCCGATATCGGCCAGCAAGCACGCCGCGTGACGCAGCCGCCGTTCCTCGCCGGGCTCGTCGAGGCCGGAGGACACCATGAAGCGGTCAGTCCACTCGATCAGCTCTTCGCCATGGCGCGGCGAGCGCGAGCGCAATTGGTTTAGGTCGCGTGCCGCTTCGATCAGAGCATCCTTCTTTTTGTCCCTTTCCTTGAGCATCGAGTAGAGCAGTCCTTCGCGAACGCCGAGCGCGGAAAACGTCACCTGGCTGGGCTTACCGACACGCAGCACATATTCAAGCACCAGCGCCGCATAGGCGAGCAGCGGGCGGCGGGCGTTGTTCACCACCTCGATGTTCGACAAGGAACTGACGTCGACCCGATGCACCAGCCGGGCGAATTCAAGCGCGTCATCGGCGGCGATGGTGTAGCCATGCATGACGTGCAGCGGATAACCGGTCTGCCACATGTGCAGCCGCGCAAGCGCCCGCCAGGTGCCGCCAACGGCATAGAAAGTGCGATCCTCGCAGTCGCGCAGCATCGGCAGCGCGCTCAGCGTTTTCTTGACGTATTTCTCCGCCTTCTTGAGCGACTTCGACGAAATATCGGCCAAGGCAAGACCGCCGAGCGGACGAGTCAATCCGCGCCGCGTCTTTGTGCCCCGAACGTCCACCAATTCGAGCGAGCCACCGCCGAGATCACCGACCACCCCGTCGCCCTGATGCACGCCCGAGATCACGCCAAGCGCGGTCAGCTCCGCCTCGCGTGCGCCGGAGAGCACGTCAATGTCCGCCTGGATGATGCGCTCGGCGAGGCTAATGAAGGCGCGGCCATTCTTGGCGTCGCGGCAGGCGGCCGTGGCAATCGCCAGGACCTTCTTGACTCCCATCGTCGTGCACAGCGCCCGGTAGCGCTTGAGCGACGACAAGGCCTGCTCGACCGCGTCGGCAGCCAGCAATCCGGTAGTCTGCACCTCGCGGCCGAGGCCGCACAACACCTTCTCGTTGAACAACGCCGTCGGGCTACGGGAGAGCCCTTCGTAGACGACCAGGCGCACGGAATTCGAACCGATGTCTACCACGGCCAGCGGCGGCCCATGGTCGAGACGTCCCGGTGCGTCGATCGTCGCGCGGCTCATTTGTCAAAGTCAGCACAGGGCCGAAAGCAGGACGTGCCGCGTTACGCTCACGCCCGGTCGGAGCGATGCGGCAATCGGGGAATGGAATCCTTGGGCGATTTTCCGCGCCCCGACAGGCTTGGATTGGTCATGAAATAGGTGTGCGCATTGAACTTTTCCTCATGCGCGCCGGGCTTGACGCGGGACGAGGAGCCATCGGCCAAAAGATGCCAGCTTTGTTCGTTGTCCTTCAGGTTTGCAACCATGATCTGGTCCAGCACCTGTTCGTGCACGGTCGGGTTTAGGATCGGGCAAAGCACTTCGACGCGCCGGTCGAGGTTGCGCGGCATCATGTCGGCGGAGGAGATATAAAGAGCGGCCTTGGCGTGCGGCAGTGTGTGACCGGAGCCGAAGCAGTAAATGCGGCCGTGTTCAAGGAAGCGCCCGACAATGGATTTGACGCGGATATTTTCCGACAGGCCGGCCACGCCCGGCCGCAGGCAGCAGATGCCGCGCACCACAAGCTCAATCGCCACGCCGGCGCTGGAAGCGCGATAAAGCGCGTCGATGATGCCGGGATCGACCAGCGAGTTCATCTTCATCCAAATCGCCGACGGACGGCCGGCCTTGGCGTGGGCGATCTCCTGGTCGATGTGCTCCACAATGCGCTTGCGCAAAGTCAGCGGCGACACCGCCATGCGCTCCAGTTCCGCCGGCTCCGCATAGCCGGTTACGAAGTTGAAAATGCGCGCGACGTCGCGAGCGATGACCGGGTCGGCGGTAAAAAACGACAGGTCGGTGTAGCTGCGCGCGGTGACCGGATGATAATTGCCGGTGCCGACGTGGACGTAGGAGGCAAGCGAGGAGCCCTCGCGGCGGACCACTAGTGACAGTTTGGCGTGCGTTTTGAGCTCAATAAAACCGTAGACGACCTGGACGCCGGCACGCTCAAGGTCGCGCGCCCAGCGGATATTGGCCTCTTCGTCGAAGCGCGCCTTGAGCTCAACCACCGCGGTGACCGATTTGCCGCCTTCGGCGGCCTCCGCAAGCGTCTTGACGATCGGCGAGTCGGCCGACGTCCGGTAGAGCGTCTGCTTGATGGCGACGACGTTCGGATCGCGCGTCGCCTGATGCAGGAAGTCCACCACCACGTCGAACGACTCATAGGGATGGTGGACGATAAGGTCTTTCTGCCGGATCGCCGCGAAACAATCACCGCCGTGGTCGCGGATGCGATCAGGATAGCGCGGCGTATACGGCACGAACTCCAAGTCCGGCCGGTCAAGCTTGGCGATTTGCGACATCTCGTCGAGCGCCAGCACGCCGTCGACCTTGAACACAGCATCGTCCGCGGCGCCGAGCGCGCGCAGCACGAACCGCTGCAGTTCCGCCGGCATATTCGCCTCGATGTCGAGCCGGATCACCGATCCGCGGCGGCGGCGCTTGAGGGCAGTCTCGAACAGCCGCACCAGATCCTCGGCCTCTTCGAGGACTTCCAGCTCGGAGTCGCGAATGACGCGGAACGCGCCGACGCCCTTCACCGCATAGCCGGGAAACAGCTTGCCGATGAAAAGGCTGGTCGCCCCTTCGACCGATATCAAACGTACTTCCCCGCTCTCGCCTGCCTGCGGCAAGCGCACGAACCGCTCGATGCGGTTCGGCATGCGGATCAGCGCATTCATTGCCTTGCCATCCTTGGCGCGCGCAAGCTGCAATGCGATCGAGAAGCCCAGATTGGGAATAAACGGGAATGGATGCGCCGGATCGACGGCGAGCGGCGTCAACAACGGGAAGACGTGCGAAAGGAAATAATCTTCCAGCCAGGACTTTTCCGATTTGGCGACGTCCGGACCGTCCACCAGCGCGATCCCCGCCTGAGCGAGCGCCGCGCGTAGTTCGCGCCACTGCGCCTGCTGATCCTCAACGAGCAGCACCACCGCTTCGGCGATGCGGACAAGCTGTTCCGCCGGCGTGAGCCCCTCCGGGCTCTTGGTGCTGATGCCGGCGCGCACCTGCGCACGCAGGCCGGCCACGCGCACCATGAAGAATTCGTCGAGGTTGGCCGCCGAGATCGACAGGAACTTTAATCGTTCCAGCAGCGGCTGCCCGCGATTGGCGGATTCTTCGAGAACGCGGCGGTTGAAATTGAGCCACGACAATTCGCGATTGACGAAGCGTTCCGGACTCGACGCCAGCGCCGACGCCGCATGTTGCTCCGCCGGCTCGGTCAGGCGCACGGGCGCAACCAGCCGCCGCGCTTGGCCGGATTCGAGTGCAACGGCGGTCGCTTGGCCGCGATCGGCCATGACTACTCCTGGTTCTCCCGCCCTCAACTTTGCCGTCCTCTGTAACGATTCGATGACCTGCCGGGACTGAGATAACGCGGCGGGCCATCACCCCGTCAAGCCTCGCCCCGCGAACGCCCGACGGCCAGGCGCAGGGGCCGGTTGGGGCTTTAGAGATCAATGGGTTACGTCCCGTTAATGCTTGACGGCATGAGCAGGGAAGCCTATCTGCGACGGGTCCGAGGGAAAAGGAACCAGCCAACCCTTCGACCCCGGCCGAGCCATGAGCAGTAGCAACTTCGGTGAGGCCGGCACGAACGCTTTCACGCCGGTCGCGCCGCCAAACATCGAGACCGGACGCGGCATCGACGACTGCGCGATGGCAAGTGACCGCGGATAGCGATCCCTTTCCAACGCTCACGCCGAAACCGCAAGCACGGTATGGAGGTGAGCGATGACCGCAAGACTTGTCCAAGCCGATCGCCGGCGCATAGCGACGGCAGGCGTGATCAGCGAAGAACTCAAAAAGCTCCCGGTGGCGGACGCTCACGGTGCGCGTATCGCGCCGTCCGAGGCCGACGGCAACGAACTCGACCGGCTCTACCTCGCGCTCGCCGCGGTATCCGCGGAAGACCATCCGCGCACGGCGCGGCTGCTTGCCTCGAGCACCCGGAAGGTGGCGCAAAAGGTGATCGAGGAGGCGGGCGAGGTCGCACTCGCAACCGTCAAACACAGTAAAAGTGGCATTGTGCGCGAGAGCGCCGATCTGCTCTATCACCTCGCGGTGCTGTGGCGGCGTGCCGGGATTGCTTCCGATGAGATTTGGGCCGAGATGCGCCGCCGCGCCGACAACCTCGGCATCGCCGAGAAGCTGCCCAAATCCTGACTTCGAAGGCGAAATCGAAGAAAAACGGCCGGGAGTTTTCCCGGCCGTTTTGCTTTGCGACGGGCTGCGGCCTTAATCGGCGACCTGACGCCCTAGCAGCGCACGCCCGCCGCGGCCCGGGTGTCGGGCGAGGTCAAAGCGATCGAGGTTCATCACCTTGGTCCACGCCGCCACGAAGTCTTTCACAAACTTCTCCCTCGAGTCCGCGCACGCATAGACTTCCGCGAGAGCGCGCAGTTGGGAGTGCGACCCGAAGATCAGGTCGACGCGGGTACTGGTCCATTTGACCGCATTCGTCTTGCGGTCGCGGCCCTCGTACACGCCATCGGAGCTGGCGGGCTGCCATTGCGTGCCCATGTCGAGCAGGTTGAGGAAGAAGTCGTTGGTCAGCTTTCCGGACTGTTTGGTGAAGACGCCGTGCTTCGATCCGCCGGCATTGGCGCCGAGGACGCGCAGGCCGCCGACGAGAACCGTCATTTCCGGCGCGGTCAGCGTCAGCAATTGCGCCCGGTCCACCATCGCCTCCTCGGGCGCCATGAACTGGCGCTTGCCGCTGATGTAGTTGCGGAACGCGTCGGCCCTCGGCTCGAGCGGCGCGAAGGACTCGACGTCGGTCTGCTCCTGCAACGCGTCCGCGCGCCCCAGCGTGAAGGGGACCTTCACGTTGTGCCCGGCCTTCTTCGCCGCTTGCTCGACGGCGGCGCAGCCGCCGAGCACGATCAGGTCGGCAAGCGAAACCTTCTTCCTGCCGGACTTCGCGTTGAACTTGTTCTGCACCCCCTCAAGGGTTTTGAGCACCTTCGCTAGTTGGGAAGGCTCATTGACCGCCCAATCCTTCTGCGGCGCCAGACGAATGCGCGCGCCGTTGGCGCCGCCGCGCTTGTCGGAGCCGCGGAACGTCGACGCCGACGCCC
>CAYVPC010000157.1:0-8742 GCA_964453555.1 uncultured Hyphomicrobiales bacterium
GAACGGGTCGGCGTTTTGCGGGCCGGGGTTGAAGAAATTTCGACTGAGGAGGTCACGTGGCGCTCAACTCGACAAGAAGGATGCAGGCCGGATCGGCAAATCGGCGCGGGCGTTGACACCACGCGCGGCACGGGTTTCTTAGGGCACCATCGCGAAAGTTGAAACCCGCTTTGTGGAGACGGCCTCGCGCTGATGACTGCTGATATGCAGCGGAAGCGATGCAATGACGATTGACAAGACCTACCAGCCGTCGGCGGTCGAGAGCCGCATCTACGCGGCGTGGGAGGCGGCCGGCGCCTTCCGCGCCGGGCGGCCCGAGCGCGCCAAGGCGGAGCCGTACTGTATCGTCATCCCGCCGCCGAACGTCACCGGCTCGCTGCATATGGGGCATGCGCTCAACAACACCTTGCAGGACATTCTCTGCCGTTTCGAACGGATGCGCGGCAAGGACGTGCTGTGGCAGCCGGGCACCGATCACGCCGGCATCGCCACCCAGGCGGTGGTCGAGCGCCAACTGATGGAGCGTCAGGAATCGAGCCGCGCGATGGGCCGCGAGGCGTTCATCAAGCGCGTCTGGGAATGGAAGGCGCAATCCGGCGGCGCCATCATCAGCCAGCTCAAGCGGCTTGGCGCGTCCTGCGACTGGTCGCGCGAGCGCTTCACCATGGACGAAGGGCTGTCGCGCGCGGTGATGAAAGTCTTCGTCACGCTGTACCGCGAGGGCCTCATCTATAAGGACAAGCGTCTGGTCAACTGGGACCCGAAGCTTGAAACCGCCGTGTCCGATTTGGAGGTTCAACAAATCGAGACCAGGGGCCATCTTTGGTACATCAAGTATCCGATCGAAGGCAGTGATGAGTTGATCGTCGTGGCGACGACTCGGCCGGAAACCATGCTCGGTGACGTCGCGGTTGCCGTGCATCCACAGAACGAACGATTGAAGCATTTGATTGGTAAGACGGCCATTGTGCCGTTAGCTGATCGACACGTTCCAATCGTTGCTGACAAGTATGCCGATCTGGAAAAAGGCTCGGGCGCGGTCAAGATCACGCCGGCGCACGATTTCAATGATTTCGAGGTTTGGCAGCGTCACAAAGATGGGACGATGCGAAGATATCCACCAATAAATATTCTTACAAAAGGTGGGAAGCTTATCCTCGAACCTAATATCGATTTCAAGCGTGGTGATCCAACTCACGAAACCCTACGTACGATTGAACATTATAACGGCTTAGATCGATTTGTAGCGCGTAAGCAGATTGTCGAAAGGCTTGAACAGCTTGGGCGAATCGAGAAGATCGAGCCTACTACGCATGTTGTGCCGCATGGTGATCGTTCCGGAGCCGTGCTCGAGCCGTTCCTGACCGAACAATGGTACGTGGATGCGAAGACGCTCGCGCGGCCGGCGATCGCGGCAGTGCGTGGGCGCAAGACGGTGTTTGTGCCGCCGCAATGGGAAGCCACATTCTTCAACTGGATGGAAAACATCCAGCCGTGGTGCATTTCCAGACAGATTTGGTGGGGACATCAAATTCCGGCGTGGTACGGATTCAAAATCAATGAACATAGACAAATTCTTTTAGGGAGCAGCAACGAGTTCAAGGAGGTTTATGAAATCTTTGTTGCCTCGTCAGAAGAAGAGGCGGTGAGCTTAGCGCGAAAGTATTACAGCGTTGAGGATATCGGGGTCGTTCCAAATGATACCGAGGCGCTGAATCATATAGATCACACACAAGGTACCAAATTTGCTATTTGGCGTGATCCTGACGTTCTCGACACTTGGTTCTCATCGGCGCTGTGGCCATTCTCAACGCTGGGGTGGCCGGACGACCCGCCTGAGCTGAATCGCTACTACCCGACCAGCGTTTTGGTCACTGGCTTCGATATCATCTTCTTTTGGGTCGCGCGCATGATGATGATGGGGCTGCACTTTATGAAAGAGGTGCCGTTCCGCGACGTTTATATTCACCGCCTCGTGCGCGACGCTTCCGGCGCCAAAATGTCGAAATCCAAGGGCAACGTGGTCGATCCGCTCGGCCTGATCGACCAATACGGAGCGGACGCGCTGCGCTTAACGCTCGCCCGCGGCGCCGCGCAAGGCCACGATATCAGGCTTGGTCCTCACGACGTTGAAAGCAATCGCAATTTCGCGACCAAGCTGTGGAATGCCACGCGCTTCGCGGAAATAAATCACTGTGGGCGCGTGCCTACCTTCGACCCAAAATTTGTGAAAGAAACTCTCAATCGTTGGATTGCGGAGGAAACGGAAAGAGCCGCCGCTGAAGTTACCAATGCAATCAGAGGTTATCGCTTCAATGAAGCGGCTACCTCGGTCTATCGCTTTGTCTGGAATATATATTGCGATTGGTATCTTGAGTTGTGCAAACCCGTTCTGCTTGGTTCGAATAATTCAGCCAAGTCAGAGACGCGTGCAATGGTAGCGTGGGTACGGGATGAAATATTGAAATTGTTGCATCCCTTCATGCCTTTCGTAACCGAAGAGTTGTGGCTGGTGACAGAAAGACGAGAGGGATTGCTAACACTAGCGGCGTGGCCGCACTTTGAGGTTGATCGAGACGTACGTCGAAGATCAATTGGTCGAGGCCTTCTATCGCGATTGCAGGATTTGGCATTCTCGAAAGGTGCTGATTTTGGTGGAAATCTCTCCTCCGTTGCGGAAATCGCCTTCATAATTGGGCTAATTGAAGAAATTCGATCAGCGCGAACAGAATTTGAGATTCCAGCTAAATCGGTGTCGCTCGTCCGAGCAATAAATTATGATCGGCGTTCAAAACGGCTGATTGCAAAGTATCAAAGGGAAATATTTCGACTATGCAATTCGCATGTAGATCCATTCCTTAGCAAGCTGGTGATATCTGACGATCCAGATGTCACTGAGAGTGTTTTGATTGCTGCACGCGAACAGGAACAGGAACTCATGGGCCATGTCCTTTTGCCGTATCGTAATGGTCAATTGCTTCTTCAAGGCGTCGATCGGGAACGACAAAAGGCAAAATATGAGCGTGAGATCGAGAAATTGAACGCCGACATCGCCCGCGTCGACGCCAAGCTCGGCAATCCGAATTTCGTCGCGCGGGCGCCGGAAGAGATTATCGAAGAAGAGAAAGAAAAACGCGAGGAAGCGCAGGCGCGCAAAGCCAAACTCGCGGAAGCGCTGGAGCGGCTAAAGACTTCAATTAGCGATTGAAAACAGGGTGCTGACCTGACAAAAAAAAGCTAAACTTCCGCTTATCTCTTTGCCATCAGGCCTAACAACATGCGCTCTGTTTCGTCAAAAACTTGACCGCAATCATCCAGCGCATCAATCAATAACTTCTTCGCTTGATTAAACTGGATTGTTATGCGCGGGATACTTTCAAGGACTTTCTTGAAAGATCCGATTGATTCCCGATTCGCCGGCAAGGTCTGCATTACGATGCTGGCTTGAGCGAGCAGCGCTGCTAAATCTGTTTCGAGCTTTTGGGGATCGACGAACTCCTTTTCCATATCAATTACGAACGTCAGGGCATCAAAGAAATCCTTGAGGTTTGTTTTGGCTGCAATCGCTTCTTGCTTTAGGCGCGTAGATTTAGATTTTAGAAATTCGGCAAAGCCGTTAATGACCTTTTTCTTTACAGCTGCTGAAAATTGAGACGATGAGACTCTCTCAACCTCTTCGACATTGCGGTTCGTTTCGACATTGATTTCGTCGATTAGCCGTGCCATCGCGTTGATCGATCCATTCGCCGCATTTATCGCCGCCTCGGCGCGTTCTTGGTGATCAAGAATTCCCGGAAGATCGTCACTGTCGCTAATTTCAATCGGGCGACTGATCGATTTATTTTCTGAGCTTAACCGGTCAGGGCCATGATTATCGCGCGAAGGTCGGTTGGCGGCTGATTTCGAGTTTTGTTCGGTCCGTTGAAGATAGTCTGAAATTGGACGTTGAAGATTAATACGTACTTCCCTTTGCAGATCGTCCTCGTTTTTATAAACTTGATACAGCACGCCGCGAGCATTTAAGCTTTCGCGGTAATCAGCCAGTCGTTTGAGTTCGTCAACCGAAACGGCGGACAGGCTTTCGATCTTGTCGCAGAAATAAACTTGGACGCGGTGCTTGCCCATCTCGCTATTTTGTTTGGAAATCGCGTGCTCAATTTCCTCCACGGTGCCCGAACTTTCTGATTTGGTGGGAGAGCCTAGTTTGGTGCCGAATATTGCGACTAAGATGTCATAATCTCGCAAAATCTGCTCATTGATGACTTGCTGTGCCTCGGAGCTGATTCCAGGGGACGCGTATTCTTCCCAACCCAGACCTCGGATTGTAGCGTTCTGGACCTCGAGGATTCTGTTTAGTTCGCCAATAGCATTAAATATAACTTTCCGAGTTTCAAACACATCAGAAGGTGACGCAACAACAACGCGAAACTCCAAGGCTCGTCGGGGCATTTGATTTTTCGCGGCTGCTGGTCCGCATGAATATATTCCGAGCATAACGACGAGGCTATGCTATTCGACGGCTCGCCGCTCAATTCGTATTGCCGCGCCTTGGAATCAAAAACTCGGGAAGTTTGGTGCCGAAGTCTCAATCCGTCGCGATTCCGTTGATCCTGCTGTGGCTCGTTGGCAACGTGCTGCGGCTGTCCATCCTTGCCGTGCCGCCGGTCATTCCCGCGCTGCGCAGCGAATTGCATCTTTCCGGCACCGACGTCGGAATCCTCACCGGCCTGCCGGTCATTCTGTTCGCGGCGGCGGCCTTGGTCGGCTCGCGCCTCGTCGCGCGGATCGGCGTGATGGCGGCCGTAGTGACGGGGCTTATGCTGACGGCCCTTGGCTCGGCGCTGCGTGGCCTCACGCCCGATGCACCGACCTTGCTCGCCGCGACCGCGCTGATGGGCGTCGGCGTCGCCGTGACCCAGCCGGCCATGCCGGCGCTGGTCAATCAGTGGCTGCCGCGCAACATCGGGCTCGGCACCGGCACCTACACCAACGGATTGCTGGTCGGCGAAATCCTGCCGGTCGCGCTCTTCCCCTTGCTCTTTTCCGTGCTTGGCCAAAGCTGGCGGGCGACATTTGTGTGTTGGGCGGTGCCGATCGCCGCGATTGCGGTTCTGGTCCTGGTGACGGCGCCGCGCGAGCAAGGCAAACGCACCACCGGCCCGCAGCGCTGGTGGCCCGACTGGCCGGCGCGCGAAATTCTGCGGTTAGGCGTCATTTTTGCCGGCGCCAGCGCGCTCTATTACGACAGCAACGCCTTCCTGCCGGATTATCTAATCAGCGCCGGCCGCCCCGATCTCATCAATCAGGCGCTCACCGCGCTCAATGCCGGTCAGCTCCCGGCGTCGCTGCTGCTGATCGGGTTCGCACGCCATCTTGAACGTAAAGTGTGGCCCTTCATTCTCACCGGTCTCATGTGCATCGGCTGCATCGGCATCATTGTCGTCACTGCCGGCGCGGTGATCGTGGCGGCGACCGCCGTGCTCGGCTTTGCCATCGGCGCCGCATTTGCGCTGGGGCTGACGCTGCCGCCATTGTTGAGCGCGACCGCCGAGGTTGCGCGCGTATCGGCAGCGATGTTCACTATCAGCTATGCGAGCGCCACGGCCATCGCCGTCATCGGCGGCGTCGCCTGGGATCTCACCGGCATCGAACGCTTTGCATTCCTGCCGATCGCGCTCTCGGCGCTGCCGTTGATCCTGCTCGCTCCGACCATTAGCTTTGTCCGCAAAGAAGACGCCGCCGCTGCGGAGGAATGACCGTGTTCGACGTGAACAACCGCCCGGGCGGCCCCAATCTGATCGTCACGGCGAAGACGGCGCACAAGGTTCACTTTCTCGACGCCGAAACGCTGACGGTATCGACAACCATCGACACGCCGGGCTCGACGCACGAGCTTGCGCTCTCGGCCGACGGCCGCACCGCATACGGAACTGTGTATGGCGACGGGATTTTTACCAAACGCATCAATCCGGACCGTCGCATCGTCGTTATCGATCTGCCGTCGCGGTCGCTTGCGCGCGTGATCGATCTCGGCGAAATCTATGCGCCGCACGGCATCATGATGGACGAAGCGGGCGCGGTCTGGTGTTCCGGCGAGCTCGGCAATGCCGTCCTGGTGATCGATCCGGCAACCGACCAGGTGCAGCGCATCGACGTGGGCAATACCGCGCATTGGGTCGCAATCAGCCACGCGACCGGCAAAGCATTTGCTTCGGTCAAGAGCGAGTATGTCGTCGCCATCGACGTCAATCGCCGCACCGTGGTCGATCGCATCAAGGTGCCGCAGCGGACCGAGGGTCTTGCCGTCTCACCGGACGGCGGCACGCTTTACGTCTGCGCCCAGACGGCGGCCGAATTCTACGTGATCGACGCGCGCACGCACGCGTTGCGGCAGACAGTTGCGATCGACGAGGCGAATGCCATCAATCCGCAAATGCGGCGGGTGCGCGTTTCGCCGGACAATCGCTACGTCGTCACGTCGTCGAACAAGGGCGATCTGGCTGCGATCTATACAACGAATGGACTTAGGCCAGTCGCAACAGTCCCGGCGAAGAGAAGTCCGATGGGTTTCGGTTTTGCACCCGACGGTAAGCATGCCTATCTATGCTGCCACGACGATGCGGTCGTGTTCGAGTTCGCTCTTGCGAACGGCCGCATTGCGCGCACATTTCCGACCGCGGCGGGGTGTGAATTCATCGTCGCGTATCACTGAGAGCTTGCGACCACGTGCGCATTTTTCTGGCTGGAGCGAGCGGCGTGATCGGACGGCGGCTTGCGCCGCTGCTTCTCGCCGCCGGACACGCGGTAACCGGAACGACACGATCGGCGGCGAAGGCTGACGAACTCAAAGCGCACGGCGTCGAGGCGGTCGTCGTTGACGTTTTCGACGCCGTCGCCTTGAGCGAGGCGGTCATGCGGGCGCGGCCTGAGGTTGTCATCCATCAACTGACCGATCTGCCGGACGTGCTCGATCCGGCGCGACTGAGCGATGTGTTGGCGCGTAATTCCCGCCTGCGAATTGAAGGTACCGCCAATCTGGTCGCGGCGGCGCAGGTGGCCGGCGCGCGACGCGTCATCGCGCAAAGCATCGCCTTTGCTTACGCCGACAGTCCGGAGCCGCATGCGGAGACCGACGCAATCACTTCAGGGGACGGCGACAAGCCGAGCGCAATAACCGCGCGCGGGGTGCGCGCATTGGAAGACGCGGTTCTCAAGGCGCCGGGCATTGCCGGCATCGTGCTGCGCTACGGGCGGCTCTACGGCCCCGGCACCTGGAACACGCCGAACGCCCGCGCGCCGCTGCATGTCGATGCCGCGGCGCAGGCAGCATTGCTTGCCATCACGAGGGGAGCGCCGGGCGTCTACAACATCGCGGAGGAGGATGGCGCCCTAAGCATTGACAAGGCGCGCAGAGAGCTCGGCTTCGATCCGGCCTTCAGGCTGCCGGGCTGAATTTTTTGCTGAGGAACGGCGAGTCCTTCAGCCCATAGCGCCACGGCTTGCCGACGGCCTTGGTGATGCCGATACGCGGTCCGGCCACGATCTCGACCTTGCCCCGGCGGGCGAACAGCGCGAAGGGCGCGGCATCGAGCGCCAGTCCGTTCTGCTTCCGGGTAATGCCGAGCGCCTCGCACAGCCGTCCCGGGCCGGCGCACAAGAGCCGCTCCTCGGTCGTGCTCCGCCGCCGGCGCATGGCTGCGAGCCCGTTAGTCGGCTCGATCGCCCGCAGCAGCACGGCGCTGGCGGAGCCTTCCGGCTCACAGACGAAGTTCAGGCACCAGTGAATGCCGTAGGAACGGTAGACATAGACGTAGCCGGGCGGGCCAAACATGACCGCGCTCCGCTCGGTCGGCCCGTGGAAACTGTGCGCTGCGGGATCGGTGTGGTGGTAGGCCTCGACCTCGACGATCCGGCCTCCAACGCCCCTGAATAGCAGCGTCGTCCCGATCAGATCGGGCGCGACCTCAAGGACGCTTCGGCCAAAGAAGGCCCGGCTTAGCCGTTTCTGCATGCAGTCATCGTCGCTGGCGCCGCCGGATGGTAAACGCAGAGTTAACGGCGGAACGCGCAGCAAGCCAAATCTGTGTCTCCCGTGCAACAGGCTCGGAACATTTGATTGTCCCGCACTGCACGCGTCCAAAGCGCCGCTTTTTGGCCATAGGATTTTTCGACATCGATCACGCGACGGCCGAACGGTCGACACAAACCGTTGTGGTGCTTTCGATTTCCGGGGCTTTGGCCCTGGGGCGAAGTGTAGGGGGCGAGGGGGCCGGTTTGGCCCGTAGAGTTCGATGGATGCGAAGACAAACCTCAAATTGAGGCTCCCGAGCCGCCACGCGACGGAAGGCGCAGAACGCGCGCCGCATCGCGCCTTTTATTACGCGATGGGTTTGACCAAAGAGCAGATCCATCAGCCGTTTGTAGGCGTCGCGACCTGCTGGAACGAGGCCGCTCCCTGCAATATCGCGCTGATGCGGCAGGCCCAGGCCGTCAAACATGGCGTTATCGCGGGCGGCGCCACGCCGCGCGAATTTTGCACCATCACCGTGACCGACGGCATCGCCATGGGGCATGCCGGCATGAAGTCATCGCTGCCTTCGCGCGAAGTGATCGCCGACTCGATCGAGCTGACGGTGCGCGGCCATTCCTACGACGCGCTGGTCGGCGTCGCCGGCTGCGACAAGTCGCAGCCCGGCATGATGATGGCGATGTGCCGGCTCAATGTGCCGTCGATCTACATTT
>CAYVPC010000158.1:0-8703 GCA_964453555.1 uncultured Hyphomicrobiales bacterium
TGATGCGCCTCGGTTGGGGCGCAGACAACCCGTCATTTCGACAAATGTTTACGGGGCTGTTCATGCCAGGCGCGACGCAAGAGCAGGCGGATTCTTTCAACGAACTGCAACGCCGGACAACGTCGCCTGAAAACGCCGCTCGTTACTTCGACGTAGTAGGGGACATCGACATCAGCGATCTACTCGCTAAGGTCACCACGAAGACACTCGTGATGCACGTGCGCGGTGACCTTGTTTGTCCGATCGAGGCTGGGCGGGCGCTGGCCGTTGGCATTCCCGGCGCTCGATTTGTCGCGCTCCAGGGCCAAAACCATTTATTCCAGGAAAAAGAGCAGGCTTCGCAGCGGTTCTTCGAGGAAATCAACTTATTTTTAGACAGCTGATCGGTGGTCGATGCGGCCCGGTCGGCATGAACTCGGTCGTAGCCCGAGCGAAATGGCAGCGATTGGCCCATCGCCGACATCAAACGACGTCTACTTTTGCGCCGCTATCGAGTGGAAAGCGGACATCGCGAATTTATGAAACTGGCAGACCAGCCTTACGCAGCCCGTCGGCAATCCGCTCGACGTCTTCTTGCCGCTTGAACGGCTGGCGGCCGACGTGCTCGTAGAATGTGTAATTCGGGTTGATCGCTTTCAGCTCGCCCCAGACGCGTTTGGCCTCGTCGAGTTCGCCGAGATGGCCGAGTGCGGAGGCAAGCAGCGCGCGGGAAAAATCCGTGTTGGTGACCGCGAGGATGCGCTGACGCAGTAACGCCGCCGCGGTCTCGTATTTACCGGCGAGCAGGTAAGCCAAGCCGAGGAAATGCAGAAATTGCGGACTTAACGCCGGATCGAGCCGCATCGCATGCTCGATCTCCGGAATGGCCAGCAAGGGTTCGCCCGAATAGCTGCGCAACGTGCCACGAATGTTATGCGCCAGCGCTAGGTTGGGATTGAGCGAGATGGCGATGTCGATCTCAGTCTTCGCCCGATCGAGATCCTTTTCGTACGACGCGCACAACGACGCGACGCAATGCGCGAGCGGCTCTTTTGGATCCTTCGCCAGCGCCTGCTGCACGTATTCGTGGGCGCGCGGGAGCGAACTGTCGGGATCGCTGGTCCAGCGATTCTGGTAGTCGAACATGTAGCCGAACGCGAGACACGCATAGGCTTGCGAATAATTCGGATCGATCTCCAGCGCCTTGTTGAAATAGCTCACGGCCTGCTCGAATGTTTCGCGGTTCTTGTCCTTGGCCAGCATGAATTCGCGGCCGCGCAGGAAGCAGTCGTAAGCGTCGATGTTTTCGGGCTCGTCGTCGGTGTCGAGCAGTTCCTTTTCCGCCGGGCTGAGCGTGATCTTGAGCGCCTCGACGATCCGGCGCGTGACGTCGTCCTGCACCTCGAAAATGTCGGTCAGGTCGCGGTCGTAGCGGTCGGCCCAGACGTGCCCACCGGTCGCGGCGTCGATCAACTGCGCAGTGATGCGCACGCGCTGCCCGGCGCGGCGGATCGAGCCTTCCAGCACCGATTTCACCGCGAGCTCGCGGCCGACGCTGCGCACGTCAACCGAACGGCCCTTATAGGTGAAGCTCGAATTGCGCGCGATTACCGTCAATCCGGCGATCTTGGAGAGGTCGGTGATGATATCCTCGGTGATGCCGTCGGAAAAATATTCCTGCTCCGGATCGCCGGACATATTGGTGAACGGCAGCACCGCGATCGACGGCTTGTCGTCGGCGGGCGCAGCCGCCGGCGTAATCGACGGCGCGCCGTCGAGGCGGCCGTCCCTGGCTGCGGCGCCATTAAGCCGGATGGCATAGGCCCGGACCGGCAGCGCGATATTCTTGAGCTTCTGCTCGCCGAGGTCGCGGAAATCGAAGTCGAACTTGCCGCGAATTTCCTCGTGCACCTTGTTCGACACGCAAATTCCGCCGGGTTCGGCAATGCCCTCCAGCCGTGCCGCGATGTTGATGCCGTCGCCGAAAATACGGTGCTCGTCGTAGATGACGTCGCCGAGATTGACGCCAATGCGGAATTGCATGCGCTTCTCGGGCTCGACCCCGGCGTTGCGCTCGCCCATGGCGCGCTGAATGGAGATCGCGCACTCGACCGCATTCACCACGCTGGCAAACTCGGCCAGGATGCCGTCCCCCGCCGTGTCGATGATCCGGCCGTGGAAATCCGCGACCATCGGCAGGACTACCGCTTGGTGGCCCTTGAGGTCCCGTACCGTGCGCGCTTCGTCGGCGCCCATGAGCGCGCTGTACCCGGCAATGTCAGCGGCCAGGATCGCTGCGAGCCTGCGCGATTGGCTCTCCGGCATGGCAATTTCCCCAAAACCACTCTGGCAAGGACCACGCAAGACATAAGCCGCAGGGTGGAAATTACCAGACCCGTGCCGGCCGCGTCATCTATCGTTGATGCCTTTGCCGAGAAATGCAGCAAGGGCCGCGGCATCGTGCCGGACCGATTTGAAATCCTCCGCCATGCGCTCGTAGAAACGGGCGGCGCCGTCATAAAGCGCACGGGCGGCGGGATCGTCGCCGACGAAGCCGGCGATTTCCTGCATCTCGGCGACCCAGCGATATGCCTTCGCCGGCATTTGTGGCAATTGCAGCCTAAATTGCGCCAACAACTCCTTCTGGCTCGCGGAAAGCTCGGCCAATAGCGCCTCGGCCGAGCCGGCGCGCATCGCCGCCAGAATCATCGCCGCGCCGACCGCCTGGGTGCCCTTGTTGATGCCGGCATAGGACATTTTCAGCGCCGAAGCGGCGCTCAAGCTTCCGTCCAGCACACGAACATCGAGGCCGTATTCTCGCAAGGCGGCCAAGCGCGGCGCCGCCGCGCCGGAGGCGTAAAAGCGCGGACCGGCGTCATTGCCTTTCGGCGGCGCGCCGATGATGCCGGCATCGACGAATGGGCAGCCGGTCGGTGCGATCGCCGCCGCCACGCGTTCGACCGTCGCCGGGTTGACCGCGTTGCAGTCGACATAAACCGGCCTGGCATTGCTGGCCTTGAGCAGCGGCGCAAACCGCTCGGCGAGCGCCAGTGCGTCGCCCGGCGGCAGAATCGACAGCACAAAATCGGCGGCGGCGATCTCGGTGTCGCTCGCGGGCGTCATGCCCGCCGCCTGCGCCCGCGCCGCGCTTGCCGGGCTCCGCCCGGTCAGCGAAGTCAGCACTTTGACGCCGTGGTCGGCGAGCCTCTTGCCGACGGCGGCGCCCATCGCGCCGGGCGCGATCACTGCAACGACAGGCGACATCGTCGAAGCTTATACCGCTTCGTGCGCGCGAGCGGCAGGGGCGGCTTGCAGGCGGCAGCGCAACGCCGGCACGCCGCCGTCGGCGCTCGGCTGATAGAACACGCTAAAGCGCGACGCGGCCTGGGCGAACGCGCGCGCATCCGCCTCCTTCTTCACCTCGAAGGAATCGAAGCCGGCGCGCAGCAAAAACTGGAATTGGTCGCGCAGCACCTCGCCGGTGGCGCGCAATTCGCAGCGATAGCCGTAGCGTTCGCGCAGCAGGCGGGCCTGGCTGTAGGCGCGGCCGTCGCGGAATTTGGGGAAGACAAGCGCGATCAGCGAAAGATCCTCGAGCCACGGCTCAAGCTCGGCGACCCGCTTGTCGTTCGGCCAAAGCACGCCGATCGGTGCGTTGCGCGTGACGAGCTCGGCGTCGGCGAGAAAGCGCGCGCCCGGCACGATCACCGGCACCCCTTCCGGGATTGGCGCATCGTCAACCGCGCGAACGTAACGATCCTCGACGATCTGGCCGGCCTTAACGAGTGGCATAGACGCGCTCCCTGAATGGCTCGACGCCGGTGCGTTTGACGGTATCGATGAACAATTCATCCGGCCGCTCGCGCAGCTCGACATAGGCCGCGGCGATGTCCTCGACCACGTCGGCGACCTGCGCAAACGGCACCGCCGGCCCGATCAGCGTGCCGAGCGTGGCGTTCTCGTCAGCCTTGCCGCCGAGCGTGATCTGATAGAACTCCTCGCCGTTCTTCTCGACGCCGAGAATGCCAATGTGGCCGACGTGATGATGGCCGCAGGCATTGATGCAGCCGGAAATGTTGATGTGCAGCCGGCCGAGGTCGCGCGCCAGATTGCGGTCGCGGAAGCGGGTCGCGATCTGCTGGGCGATCGGGATCGAGCGCGCATTGGCGAGACCGCAATAATCGAGGCCGGGGCAGGCGATGATGTCGGAGATGAGGTTCACGTTCGGCGTGGCGACGCCGATGCCGTCGAGCTTGCGCCACAGTTCCGGCAGGTCGCGCTGGGCGACATGCGGCAGCACCAGATTCTGCTCGTGGCCGACGCGGATTTCGCCGAACGAATAGCGATCGGCGAGATCGGCGATGGCGTCCATCTGATCGGCGGTGGCGTCGCCCGGCGTCCCACCCTCGGGCTTGAGCGACAGCGTGACGATGGAATACCCCGGCGTCTTGTGATTGGCGGCCGAGTTAGCGACCCAGGTGTCGAAGGCGGGGTCGGCGCGGCGGGCCTCGGCGAACGAACGCGGCGAGTCATCGAGCCGCGCATAATCGGGATAGCGGAAGCGCCCGGCGATTTCCGCGAACGCGGCGGAATCGAGCGCCAGTGCGCCGTCCTTGATGCTTTGCCATTCGGTATCGACTTCCCGCGCAAACACCTCGGCGCCGAGTTCATGCACCAGAATCTTGATCCGCGCTTTGTAGATGTTGTCGCGCCGGCCGAACTGATTGTAGGTGCGCAGCACCGCCTCGGTGTAGCTGAGGATGTCGCGCTTGGGCAGGAACGGCTTGATGGTCTTGGCGAGAAATGGCGTGCGGCCGAGCCCGCCGCCGACCATCACCTCGAAGCCGAGTTCGCCGGCGCCGTTGCGATGCAGCCGCAGCGCCAGATCGTGGATGCGCAGCGCCGCGCGATCGTGCGCCGATGCCCCAACCGCGATCTTGAACTTGCGCGGCATGAAGGAAAATTCCGGATGCAAAGTCACGTGCTGGCGGATCACCTCGGCGTAGATGCGTGGATCCTCGATCTCGTCGGGCGCGACGCCCGCCCATTGGTCGGTGGTGAGGTTGCGCACGCAATTGCCGCTGGTTTGCATGCCGTGCATGCCGACTTTGGCGAGATCGGCCAGGGCGTCGGGCATTTCGGCGAGCTTGATCCAGTGGAACTGGATGTTCTGCCGCGTGGTGAAATGCCCATAGCCACGATCGTAGCGGCGCGCGACATGCGCCAGCATGCGCAATTGCTCCGACGACAGCGTGCCGTAGGGAATTGAAATGCGCACCATGTAAGCGTGCAGCTGAAGATAAACGCCGTTCATCAGCCGCAGCGGCTTGAATTCGTCCTCGGTTAATTCGCCGGACAGCCGACGCGCGACCTGGTCGCGGAATTCCGCCACCCGTTCGGCGACCAGCGTGCGGTCGAAAGCGTCGTAGATGTACATGCGTGCCGACTTTCAGCGTCGCGCTAGATGCCGAACGTTACCGGCAGATCGACGGTCGGGCCACCGAGCCGAATGAGCTCGCGCAGATTGCCGGGACGCACCTCACCATCCGCGGTGAGCTTGACCGGGGCGACGTAGGCACCGACCGCGCGCAGGTCATCGGCGACCGCGGCAGCGACGAGTTCACGGGCGGTGGCAGCGTTGCTGGTCACGGCAGCGTCGGGCAGGCGGGTGGTCCAGCCGCCATCGGCGCTGCGATAGACCACGGCGCCGTCGCCGACGCGGTTTGCGGTCACCACGACCGGTCCGGTGATTTTGATTTTTTGGTCCAGCGGCGAAGTCATTGGAGCGCCTCATGGAAACCGGCCGCGGCGCGATTCGCCTTGGCGGCAAATGATCTTCTATATAATGTCCCTTAAGGCGTTGAAAAAGAAGATTATTCTACCAAATGACCCAGGCGAAGGAGCATAGACTACCTTAGCCGCATCAATTGCCGAATAGATCATCCTATCCGGACTGGTTTTGCCCTGACGCGCCGCCGCTGCTGGTGGTCGTCGTCTGCGCCGTCGGCGTCGCGGTGCTGAGCGTGCTGCCGCTGGTCCGGTGAAATTGCAGATCGGCCGCTTCGATCAATCCTCTGGTGCCGGGCCGCACCAGCCCGGCAGATACTCGGCCTCGCGGGCCTTGGCCAAGGCGAGCGCCAGCTCGATCGCATGGTCGAAGTCGCGCTCGACGGCCTTGCGCTTGAGCCGGCGGCGCAAAAAATCCGCCCAGAGAAACTCGCTGAATGGAGTCGTGTCCTTGGCGAAACCGCCGGCGCGGCGCAATTCGCCCGCCAGCGAGCGGAATGGATCGTCCAAAAGCTGGGCCACCGACTTCGGGATATCGTCGTAGTGGTGGCGGCGGCCCTCGTCGTCATACGGATGCGTCCAGCTGCGATTGTCCATCACCGTCCAGAACGCGTCGCGATCGAGTCCGCTCAGATTGGAAATGACGGTGACGGCAACGTCTTTCACGCCTTCATCATGCAGCGCGCGCGCAAGATGGTGGTGATCGACGACATAGTGCCGGCGCTTGGGGCCGAGCACGACCGGGATCAGGTGCCTGCCGAGGAATTTTCCGCCCTTCTTCTTGGCCGTTTCGCGCCAGCGCTTCCGCTTGGCGAGAACTTCGCGCATGCCCACGGTGATCTGCGTCGGCCGCAAATCGATAATTGCGACCGTCGAGAGGATCGGTTCGCGAACGGGAACCATGTCACGCTGCCGAGCCATGGCCGCCGTTGACGGTGCTGCCCGGTTTTTCGAAAAAATATGTCACGCCAACATACTCCGCTGCCTTATTTGGTACGACAGCGTCGCCTTGCGCACAAGTACGCGGCGCGCCGGCCCGCGCGTGGACAAAAGATGTGAAGCCCGCTATGGCCCGCATGGGCACCACGAGGTTGGGCCGTGCCGGCAAATCGCGCAAGCGCATACGTTACGAGGAAGCAGGGGCGCGCCACTGCGGCCACGCTCTCAATCTGCGCGGCTCTGATGTTCGGCGTCCTGCCACAAGCGGCGCGAAGCGAGGGCGCGGCGCCTAAGCCGGATAAAGCCGCTTGCGAGCGTGCAAAGTTTCGCGTCGTGCTCGACGTCGGGCACACGGTCGACTCGCCCGGTGCCGACAGCGCGCGCGGCGTGCCGGAATATCAATTCAATCTGGCGCTCGCCGATGCGATCAAGGAAGCGCTGGTGCGAGCCGACTTCGCCAACACGGTGCGAATGATAACCACCACCAAGCATGTGCCGGGCTTGGTCGAGCGCGCGGTGCGCGCGAACGCCATGCACGCCGATCTGTTCATCGCCATCCATCACGACTCGGTGCCGAACAATCTGATCGAGAGCTGGGACTACGACGGACAGAAGCACCACTTCAGCGACCGTTTTTCCGGTTATTCCATTTTTGTCTCCAACGACAACGGCGATCGGAAAGGCAGCCTCACCTTCGGCCATCTTTTGGGGCTGGCATTGCAGGCGCAAGGCCTGCACTACACGCCGCATTACACGCTGCCGCTGATGGGCCGCCACCGCCGCGACCTGTTGGACCCCGAAGCCGGCGTATATCGCTTTGACCTGCTGATCGTCCTGCGCGAGACCCGCATGCCGGCGGTCCTGCTGGAGGCCGGCTCCATCGTCAACCGCAAGGACGAGCTGGAATTGGCGACGTCCGAACGCCGCGCGCTGGTGGCCGCGGCGGTAACCTCCGCGGTCGAGGATTTCTGTGCGGCACGGTCGCAACCGGGCGCCGACGCGCATAGCAAACCGCCGCCGGCCGTTCCCGGCCGCGGCAAACCGGCGGCGCTCGCGCATTAACTACTGACCCTCGTCGTCGGGAAAAAATTCGCACGCGGGAATAAATCGCCGCGTTAGCCACTCTTGTCGGCAGAAGCCGCCGTACCAGCATGACGACCAGCGCCTACGGTGCCGGTCAGTCACGACGCTTCTGCCTCGATCGTCGCGATCAATCGGCTCCGAGCCCGGGCTAGCCGCGACATCACGGTACCTATCGGCACCTCAGTCGCCTCAGCGATCTCGCGGTAATCAAGGCCTTCAATGTCGCGCAACACGAGCGTCTCGCGGAATGGTGCCGGCAGCGCCGCGATTGCCGCGCGAAGTTGCTCGGCGTCGGCCTTGGCGATGAGTGCTGCCTCCGGCGTCTCGGCATCAGGGTCACCTATCTTGGCGTGCGCAAGTTCGACCGCTTCGAGATCCTCGACGGTGACGACTGCTGCCGGCCGGTTCTTGTGGAGCCAGGAATAGGCGCTATTGCGCACGATGCTCAGCACCCAAGCGCGGGCGCTACCGCCGGCGAAGCCGCGGATGGCGCGGAAAGCGCGCAGCGAAGCGTCCTGCACCACGTCTTCGGCGTCGGTGCGATTTCCCGTCAGCCAGTGCGCCAGCCGATAGGCGTCGTCGATGTGCGGGATCACCACACTCGCAAAGCGCGCCTTGTCGTCGAGGCCGCTCATCGGGTCTCGGAAGCCAGAGGCCGCCAAGCGCAACATTGGTCTTTCAGATTTCATTTTAGCAACTGGAAAATGCCAGTTAGCAACTGGAGAATGCCAGCGCAGTCACCTAGAGAGCGTAATGTTCTTTCCGCCCGTTCGGTTCACAATTCGGTGGGGTTCGTGCGGAATAGCCGTGCGAACTCTTCCAATGTCGCGGCTGCGACGTCGGAGATCGCCCAGTAACTCACCCCATTCTCCGTCCAGTGCACGACATTGTAGCCAGTGATTGTGTGCGGCGTTC
>CAYVPC010000159.1:0-8655 GCA_964453555.1 uncultured Hyphomicrobiales bacterium
CCTGCACGGCGCCCAAAGCGACGTCGTCATTGGCGGCATAGATCGCCTTGAGATCGGGATTGGCGACCAGCGCGTCCTCAGCCTGCTTGACGCCGCGTTCGCGCGTCATCGCTCCGTCGGCTTTAAAGACGATCTGGACTTTCGGATATTTGGCCATGACCTCGGTGTAACCCTCGGCGAGGTTGCGGAAAGTGGGCGCGCCGCTCGGGCCAAGCAGCATCGCCACTTTGCCCTCCTCGCCGATCGCTTTGGCGGTCCATTCGGCAATGTCGCGGCCGATCTGCTTTTCGTCCATGGCGACGTGGATGGTCTGATTGGGCGAGGTCGAGCCGCGCGCAATCGACACGATCGGAATATTCGCAGCCTTGGCCGCGTCATAGGCCGCGTTGACGCCAACCGCGTCGATCGGCGAGATCAAAATGCCCTTGACGCCGCGCGCAATGAGATCCTGCACGCCGTTGATCTGCTTGACCTTGTCCTCGTTGGCCGAAACGGTGGCGACATCCCAGCCAAGCTCTTCGGCGCGCGCACGAATGCCTTTGAGCATCACGATGTAGAAGGGATTGTCGTCCTGGGCGAGCGAGACACCGATGGTGATCTTTTGTGCGGACGCAGGCGTGGCGCCAAGGCAGAGCGTTGTCGCCAACGCGGCAAGCGCGAAGATAGCCGGACGAAGTTTCAACATGACAACGACTCCCTCTAAGAGCGCGAGCGTAGCCGATCTGCCGCAGCGGCGGCAACAATCACCACCCCGATCGCCACCCGCTGCCAGTAGGAATCGACATTGAGCAGGTTAAGCCCGTTGCCGAGCACGACCATGATAAAAACGCCGATGATGCTGTTGTAGAGAGTGCCTTCGCCGCCGTGCAGACTGGCGCCGCCGAGCACCACCGCCGCGATCGCGGTGAGTTCGTAGAACTCGCCGGCGGTCGGCTGGCCCGACTGCAAGCGCGCCGCCAGCATGACGCCCGCAAGCCCGGCCAATCCCCCGCACCACATATAGGTCGACGCAATGACCCGCTCGACCGGAACGCCGGAGAGATAGGCCGCTTCCCGACTGCCGCCGGTGGCATAGATGCGCCGGCCGTACGGCGTGGCCGCCATGACCCACGACAAAACAATGAGCAAGACAGCCGGAACCCACACCAAATAATGGATTCCCAGGAAGCGCGCCGTGCCAAACGCCAGGAAGATTGCCGGCAGACGCTCGTCGCCGACCGGCGCGCCGCCGGTGATGAGAAAGACGATGCCGCGCACCAGCACCATGGTACCGAGCGTGGTAATGAACGGATTGATGCCCAAGCTCGCCACAATCACGCCGTTGACCAGACCCACCGCGACGCCGGCCCCGATACCCGCCAGCACGCCCGCGACCAGACCGAACTGCACCATCGCCATGGCGGCAACGCAGCCGGCCAACGCAACCGTCGATCCGACCGAAAGATCGAACCCGCCGCCGATGATCACGAACGTCATACCGATGGCGATGACCGCCATGATTGAGGACTGCACCAGAATATTGGTGAGGTTGAGCGGCGACAGGAAACGGCCGGTCAGCAGGCTGATGATGAAGCACAGCGCCAACAGCGCGATCAGCGGGCCCTGGCCGAACAGATTGAGGCGCTTGAGCGGCCGCATGGTTATCCGCCGATCGCGGCGTGCAGTCGTTTCTCGTCGAAGCCATCCGAACGTTGCAGGCGATCCGTGATGCGGCCTTTATGCACCGCGAGGATGCCGTCGCAGATAAGCGCGAGTTCGGCGAGGTCGCTCGAACGCACCAGCACGCCGCCGCCGCGTTTGGAGAAGTCGCCGATCAAGGCGTGGATTTGCGCCTTGGCCGCGACGTCGATGCCCTGGGTCGGCTCATCGAGCAGCAGCACGCCGACCTCGCGCGCCAGCCATTTCGCCAGGATCACCTTCTGCTGATTGCCGCCCGACAATGCCGACGCGCGCGCATGCATGGCGCGCGGGCGGATATCGAGCAGCCCGATCAATTCTCCGACCAAGCGGTCGCCGGCGGCGCGGTCGAGGCGTCCGCCGCGCGCCAGCCGGTCGAGGCTCGGCAGCAGGATGTTGTCGCGCACCGACATATTCATCACCAGCCCCAGCCGGCGTTCGTCCGGTACGAAGCCGATGCCCGCGCGCACGGCCGCCGCCGGGCCGGCGATGCGCGTGAGCGCGCCGTCCCGGCGCAACTCGATCGTCTCGCCGCCGATGCCGAAGAGCCGTCGCAGCACGGCACTGGCGCCGCTGCCGAGGAGGCCGGCTAGTCCGGTCACTTCGTGCGCGCGCAGCCGGATCGCGTCGGGCCGCTGGGTCACGTCTTCCAGCACCACGGCGCCGGGGGCGGACACTACGGCGTCGACCTTAGATGCGGCGCGGCCGGTCATCGCTTCGACCAGATCGGCCACCTTGAACGCACCGCGCCGGCTGGTGGCGGCAACCTTTCCATCGCGCAGCACCGTGCATCGGTCCGCAAGCGCAACCACTTCATCCAGCCGGTGCGATACATAGACGATGGCCGTGCCCCGGCTCTTCATGCGCGCCAGCACAGCGAACAGCCGCTCGACCTCCCGCGTCTCCAGCGCGGCAGTCGGTTCGTCGAGGATAAGGACACGGCAGCGCCGGCGCAGCGCCTTGGCGATGGCGACCAGCTGGCGCTCGGCGAAGCTCAGGCGATCGACGCGCAAGCGGGTGTCGGGTGTGAAGTCGAGCTGCGCCAGCTGTTCGCCGGCTTCCCGGCGCATGCGCGCACGATCGATCATCGCGAGGCCTAAAACGCGCCGTAAAGGCGGATCACCGAGCGTGAGGTTCTCGGCGATCGACAGGCCGGGGACCAGCCGCAGCTCCTGCGGGATTGTGATGATGCCCGCCGCGATGGCGTCGCGCGGACCGTTGAAGGCGCAAACTTCGCCGGCGACGGCGATATCGCCCCGGTCGGGGCGATGCACGCCGGCGAGAATACGCACCAAAGTCGATTTGCCGGCACCGTTCTCGCCGACGAGCGCATGCACCTCGCCCGGCAGCACGTCGAAGTCGACGTTGTCGAGCGCCTGCGTCGCGCCGAAATGCTTGCTGACGCCGCGGGCGCTGGCCGCCGGAGCGTTCATGCGCGCGGCGCCCGGCGCTAGCGCGCGGCGCGCGCGACGCGCATTTTCTCGTCGGCGAAGCGGCCGCGCTCGATGATCACGTCGTTGTCGAGCGTGACCGTACAGTCGCGCATCGGCACGTCGTAATGGCCCTTGGTCGTGCGCTTGCCGCCGCCCTGCGAGTTCGGCCCGGTGGAGAACAGGAAGTTGCCAGCAAAGCAGCGCGCACCGGCGTGATGCCGCTTCGGATCGGAGCCGTTCAGCGCGATAGCATCCCAGCGGCCTTGCGGATTCAGTCCCCAGCCGAGATGCGAGATGGCGTGGCCGTCCATGTCGTCGGGGTTGGTGCGGTTGCCGTCGAGCCAATCGCTCATCAGCTTGGCGTCGAGCCCCCCTTCGATTTTGCGGATGAAGCCGTCGCGGATGTCGAGCCGCACTTCGTCCTGCACGTAGCGGCAATAGGGCAGCACGACAATGTCGCCCGGGGTGAGCACGACCGTGCCGTTGGCGGAACCTTCGCTGGGGAAGGTGTGCACGTGGCCGGCGCCCCAATGATCGAAACGGCCCTTCGATTCCGAGAAGCCGTATTGGATCATGGTGGGATATTCGCCGAGCTTCACGGAGAGATCGGTCCCGCCCGGCCGCGTGATGCGCATCGACTTGGCGCGTTGCAGCCGCTCGCCCGCATGCGTGACGGCCTCCTTAAGGCCCGGCGGCGCCATCAGCTCTTCGAGCTCGTCCGGCCCGTCGATCACCATCAGCACACGGGTGCCGGCGTCGCGTGCTTGTTTCAGCCAGCGCGTGAACAGCGGAATGTGGAGGCAAACCAGCATGTCGGCGGACTTGATGGCCTCGAGCGTGCCCTTGCAGCGGCCCACCGTTTCGACGCCGACCTTGGTCCACGACGGCATGGCGTTGACGCACATCTCATAAGCGTCGGCGCCGAAGTCTTCCGCGGCGGCGAAGGCCGCGGAAACGTAATCCCGCCGCGCTCCGAGATCGCTCAACAGCACGACGGTTTCGCCCTTTTGCAAGTTGCAGAGCTGAAATTCCTGGCGAAACAGCATCGCCAGCTTGGCATGATTGAGAGCTTCGGACATGGCGCGCGGATCCCGTTGTTCACCGGCCTGCCACGAACCTTAGCAAGAGATCGCCACCGGCAATAGGAGGCCGCGGCTATCTCTTGTGCAGCGTCCAGCCTTGCACGCTTTCAAGGCAATGGTGGTCCCGGCAAGACTCGAACTTGCGACCTTCGGTTTAGGAAACCGCTGCTCTATCCGGCTGAGCTACGGGACCATCTGCGGAACTTCGAATTTTCATCGTTATAAGTCAGGCAGCCCGCTGCGGAAAGTCACAAAAACTCCCCATTTTGGGCTTCGGCGTGTCTCAAACGTCCGTTTGAATTTCGTTCTGGCGTTTAAAAAAATTATCGCAGGAGTTGGGTAAGTGAGCATGTTGGCGATCGGCGAGTTGACGCAGCGCAACAGCGCTTCTGTAACGGCCCGGCCGCTGTGCCCGAATTGCGGCCGGCCAATGCATTTCACCCGTATCACGAAGGGAACGAGCGGCCTGCCGGATTTGCGGACTTACGGCTGCGGCGAATGCGGCGTTTGGGTCACCCAGGCGCAAACCACGCAAGCTTAAAGGCCGGCACTGCCCGGCCTACGAGCCCCAAGCGCTCGTTTCCCCTCCGGCGCTTGGGGCTCTTTTTTGCCCGTCGCCGGCGAGAGTTTTTCCGACGGCGCGCCGCAGCGCGCCCGTCACGGCGCCGCCATCGCCGCCGCGGGCACCTCGTCGGTATGAACCTTGAAACCCGCCAGCGTACAGACGCCGAACGACGTGGTGATGGCGACATCGGTGGCGTCGCGGCCGCGCGCCATCAGGATACGACCGATGCGCGGCGTGTTGTGCCGCGCATCGAAGGTGTACCAGCGGTCGCCGAGATAGACCTCGAACCAGGCGGAAAAATCCATCGGATCGGGCTCGGGCGGCACGCCGATGTCGCCGAGATAGCCGGTACAATAGCGCGCCGGCACGTTCATGCAGCGGCACAACGTGACGGCGAGATGGGCGAAGTCGCGGCAGACGCCGCGCCCTTCGTTGTGTGTGTCCCACGCCGTCTTGGTCGGGTTTGCGTGCGCGTAACCGAATTCGGTGCGCTCGTGCACATAATCGCAAATCGCCTGCACAAGCGGCCAGCCTTTCGGCACCTTGCCGAATTTCGACCAGGCGATCTTGGTGAAGCGGTCGGTCTCGCAATAGCGGCTGCCGAGCAGGTAAACCAGTGTCTCGACCGGAAGCTTCTCAAGAGGATGCTGCACCGCCTCCGGCGCTACTTCGTCCGGCACGCCGCTGTCGTTGACCAAAAAATCCGTCGACAGCGTCAACCGTCCCTGCGGCGCGTGGATCACTTCGCAGATATTGCCGAAGCCGTCCTCGTAGAAGTTGACCGGCAGTTCGGGCGCGAGCCGCAACTGGTCGGGCGTGATCAGGTCGGCGGCGCGCGAAGGATGCACGCTCAGCATCGCGATCATCGGTGTCGGCTGCGGGCAGTGATAGGAAATTTCGTAGCCGGCGCGAATTTTCATCTAACAAGCTCTTCCGCACGAATCGTGTGCCCGGTGCCGGGACGTTCTACAATAACGGACAGGCCGATAACATGCATTTCTCGGGCCACAAATTGCATATATTTGCTGGCGAAATGGCAATGAATGAGACAACGAGAAGTTTACTTGCCGCCGACGAACCGGTGGCGGTCACCGTTCTTAATGCCAGCGGCCGTTCGCCGTTCCTGTTGGTCGCCGACCATGCCGGCAATCGCATGCCGCGCTCGGTGGCGGGGCTTGGAATTCCAGCAGCGGAACGCGAACGCCACATCGCTTGGGACATCGGCATCGCGGCCATCGGCCGGCTGCTGGCGGAAGCGATCGACGCCACGTTGATCCAGCAAAATTATTCGCGGCTCGTGATCGACTGCAACCGGCCGCCGGGGACACTGGCGTCGATCCCGGAGATCAGCGAACTGACCGCCATCCCAGGCAATGAAGGCTTGACCGAAGCGGACAGGGACGCGCGTGCCCGCGATATTTTCTGGCCCTACCATCAGGCGATCGAAAGCGAGCTTGACCGCCGAAAAGGCGCCAATCCTGCAACGGCGCTGATCGCGCTGCACAGCTTTACGCCGGTATTCAAGGGCGTCGCGCGCGCGATGCAGGCGGCTCTCCTGTACAACCGCGATCCGCGGCTGGCGCGAAAGCTGCTGGAACTGCTGCGGCAAGACCAAGAACTCATCGTCGGCGACAACGAGCCGTATTTCGTCAGCGATACGACCGACTACACCATTCCGGTGCACGGTGAACGCCGCGGGCTACTGCACGTCTTGATCGAGATCCGTCAGGATCTGATCGCCGATGAACCCGGGCAGAGACAATGGGCGGCGTCGCTCGCGCGCCTGCTGCCGGAGGCCTACCAGCATTCTGCCGCATGATGCGGGAGTCGCGCATCGCCGCGAAGACCGTTAGATATAAAGAAAAAGTCATGGTCCCGGGAGGCACCGATTTATGGCCAAGCTGACCCAAAGCTACATCCACGGCGTCGGCACGACGCCGCTGATCGGCGACACGATCGGCGTCTATTTCGATCAGGCGGCGGAGCGCTGGGCCGACCGCGACGCGCTGATCGTGCGGCAGCAGAACATCCGCTGGAGCTACCGCGATCTCAAAACCAGGGTCGACGCCCTTGCCGCCGGCTTGCTTGCACTTGGTCTCTCGCCGGGCGAGCGCGTCGGCATCTGGTCGCCGAACAATGCCGAATGGGCGATCACGCAATTCGCCACCGCCAAAGCCGGGCTGATCCTGGTCAACATCAATCCCGCCTACCGGCTTTCCGAACTCGACTATGCGCTCAACAAGGTCGGCTGCAAGGCGCTGATCACCGCCGACTCGTTCAAGACCAGCGACTATGTCGGCATGTTGCGCGAATTGGCGCCGGAAATCGAGCGGAGCGCGCCCGGCAAGCTCGCGTCGAGGCGGCTGCCGCATCTGACCACGCTCATCCGCATCGGCGAGGGCGAGAAGCGCGGGTTCCTCCGTTTCGACGACGTGCTCGGCATGGGCGGCGATCGCCACCGCGCTTTGCTGGCCGAGCTGGCGCCAAAGCTTCAGTTCGACGATCCGATCAACATCCAGTTCACCAGCGGCACCACCGGCGCGCCGAAAGGCGCGACGCTGACCCATCACAACATCCTCAACAACGGCTATTTCATCGGCGAGGCGATGCGGCTTACCGATCGCGACCGCGTCTGCATCCCGGTGCCGCTCTATCATTGCTTCGGCATGGTGCTCGGTAATCTCGCCTGCATCACCCACGGCGCGGCCATGGTCTATCCCGCCGAAGGATTCGATCCGCTGGCGACGCTCGAAGCGGTCGAAGCGGAGCGCTGCACGGCGCTTTACGGCGTGCCGACCATGTTCATCGCCGAGCTTGGCCATCCAGAATTCAAGCGCTTCGACCTTTCCTCGCTGCGCACCGGCATCATGGCCGGCTCGCCCTGCCCGATCGAAGTGATGAAGCGCTGCATCAACGAAATGAACATGCGCGAGGTGACCATCGCCTATGGCATGACCGAGACCAGCCCGGTTTCGACGCAGACCTCCTGCGACGATCCGCTCGAACGTCGCGTCGCCACGGTCGGCCGCGTGCATCCGCACGTCGAGATCAAGATCGTCGACCGCGACGGCCGCATCGTGCCGCTGAGCACTTCGGGCGAGTTCTGCACGCGCGGTTATTCGGTGATGCTCGGTTATTGGGGCGATGAGGAAAGAACGGCGGAAGCGATCGATCGCGCCGGCTGGATGCATACCGGCGACCTCGCCACCATCGATGAGCAGGGCTATTGCAACATCGTCGGTCGCATCAAGGATATGGTGATCCGCGGCGGCGAAAACGTCTATCCGCGCGAAATCGAGGAGTTTTTGTTCCGCCACCCCAGGATCGAAGCCGTGCAGGTGGTCGGCCTGCCCGACCTCAAATACGGCGAAGAACTTTGCGCCTGGGTCAAACTCAAGCCGGGCGAAACGGCAAGCGCCGAAGAAATCCAGAACTTTTGCAAGGGCCAGATCGCCCACTACAAGATTCCGCGCTACATCAAATTCGTCGATGCCTTTCCGATGACGGTTACCGGCAAGGTGCAGAAGTTCATCATGCGCGAGGCGATGATCAAGGAGCTCGGCCTCAGCGAGCAAAAGACCGCGTAGCGCGATCCGGTCAGATCCGAAGCATTTTAGGCAATTACTTTACCCTAAAAGAACACGCGGCGGAACAAACCGGCAACGACTATTCGACCGCGCCTCCTCCGAGTTCCGGAACGAGGTATGATGAAGTCTTGTTGTCGGTTGTAGCTTCAGGAGTGGTCCGTGGCCCCGCGCGCATATTGGAAGGGCTATCTGCGCCTTTCGCTCGTTTCCTGTCCGATTGCCCTCTACCCGGCCACTTCGGAGCGCGAAAAAGTCAGCTTCAACCAGATCAACCGCGAGACCGGCCACCGCATCCGCTATCGCAAGGTCGA
>CAYVPC010000160.1:0-8510 GCA_964453555.1 uncultured Hyphomicrobiales bacterium
GTAGATCGTTGGCGAATTGCACGATCAGGATGCCGTGCTTGCTGATCAGGCCCATCAGCGTCACCAGGCCGACCTCGGTGTAGATGTTGAGCGAGGCGCCGGCGAGACCGATGCTAACAAAGATCAGCGCGCCGGCGATCGACATCGGCACCGACACCAGGATGATGACCGGATCGCGGAAGCTTTCGAACAGAGCGGCGAGCGCGAGAAAAATAATAATCAGCGCGAAGCCGAACGTTCCGACGAAGCCGCTGGTCTCCTGCACGTATTGCCGGCTCAGGCCGCCGTAATCGATCGAGTAATCGCGCGGCAACGTGCGCGCCGCCAAGTCTTGCAGGTAGCTGATCGCGTCGCCCTGCGACACGCCCGGCATGGCAACGCCCTGGACGGTCGCGCTGTTGAGCTGCTGAAAGTGGTTGAGCGATTCCGGCACGGTCTTGGTGTCGACGGTAGCGACGGTTGACAGTGGCACCAGCGAGCCGTCGGCTGTGCGGATGTGATAGTCGAGCAATTGCCGGGCGTTGAGCCGGAATCGCTGCTGCACCTGCGGGATCACCTTGTACGAGCGGCCGCTCATGCTGAAATAGTTGACGTAGCCGCCGCCGAGCATGGCGGCGAGCGCGCCGCCGACGTCGCTCATCTTCAGGCCGAGCTGCGCGGTCTTGTCGCGATCGATGGTGACGTTGGATTGCGGATTGTCGATCTTGAGGTCGCAGTCGAGGAAGATGAAATTGCCGCTCTTTTGCGCCTCTTGCAGGAACTTCTGCGCGATGTCGTACAGCCGTTCGAACGACTCGGTAGAGCCGATCACGAACTGAATGGGCAAGCCGATGCTGCCCGGCAGGGGCGGCGGCTGAAATGCGACGACACGCACGCCCGGGACCTTGTTCAGCGCCTGCTGAACCACCGGCTGGAGGTTGTTACTGGTTTTCGAGCGCGCATCCCACGTCCTCAACACCATTCCGGAGATTGACTGGCCGGGCACGTCGATCTGGAACACATGCTCGGTTTCCGGATATGTGTGGAAGGTCTTGTAGACTTCGTGCGAATAAAGCTGGCGCTGCTTGAGCGTGGCATTCGGCGCGGCGATCGACTGGGTGATGATGACGCCTTGATCCTCTTGCGGCGCCAGCTCGCTGTGCGCGGTGATGAACAGAAAGTAGATGCTGCTCAACACGACCAGTGCGAATACCACCGTGACAGGCAGGTAGTTCAGGCTGCCGTGCAGGCGCCGCTCGTAGGCGGCGCGCAGCCAGACGAAACCGCGGTCGACATAATAAGTGAACTTTTCCTCCCAGCCGCGGTGCTCGGGATCGGGCGCCTTCAAAAGCCGCGAGCACAGCATCGGCGACAGCGTCAGCGCGACGACGCCCGACACCGTGACCGCGCCAACCAGCGCAAAGGCGAATTCCGCGAACAGCGCGCCGGTCAGCCCGCTTTGAAAGCCGATCGGCACGTAAACCGCGCCGAGCACCACGGTCATCGCGACGATCGGCCCGCCCAATTCGCGCGCGGCTGCGATGGCGGCAGGAATCGGTGCTACGCCCTCCTCGAGATGGCGGCTGACGTTCTCGACCACGATGATCGCGTCGTCGACGACGAGACCGATGGCGAGCACGAGCGCGAGCAGCGTGAGCAGATTGATCGAATAGCCGAGCGCCAGAAGAATAATGAGCGTGCCGACCAGCGAAAGCGGAATGGCAACGGTTGGTATCAGCGACGAACGCACCGAACCGAGAAACATAAAGACGACAAGGGTGACGATGATCAGCGCCTCGACCAGGCTCAGCACCACCTCATAGATCGCGGAATTTACGAATTTGGTGGAATCGTAGACGATCTCGCCGTTGAGCCCGCGCGGCAATTGCGCCTGGACGTCCGGCCAGATTTTGTGGACGCCCCGCACCACCTCCAGAAGATTGGCGGCCGGTGCCACTTGCACGCCGATATAGACCGCCTGCTTGCCGTCGAAGCCGACCTCGGATTCGTAGTCCTCGGCGCCGAGCGTAACGTTGGCAACGTCTTGCAGGCGCACGACCGCGCCGTTCGATTGCTTGATGACGAGGTTGCGGAATTCATCGGCGGAATGGAGCCCGGTCGAGGCGGTCAGGTTGACCTGCACCATTTGGCCTTTGGTATTGCCGATGCCGGAGATGTAGTCGTTGGCGGCAAGCGCCTGGCTGACGTCAGTCGCGGTCAGCCCGTAGGCCGCGAGCTTCTGCGGATCGAGCCACGCGCGCAGGGCAAACACCTTTTGCCCGAGTAGCTCTGCGGTCTGCACGCCCGGCACGGTTTGCAGCTTGGGCTGCACGACGCGCGTGAGGTAGTCGGTGATCTGATTGGGCGCGAGCGTGTCGCTGTTGAAGCCGAGATACATCGCGTCGATGGTCTGGCCGATCTTGACGGTCAGCACCGGCTGCTGCGTGCCGGTCGGCAGCTGATTGAGCACCGAATTGATCTTGGTGTTGATCTCGGTCAGCGCCTTGTCCGCGTCGTAGTTGAGCCGCAGATAGATGGTGATCGTCGAAGTCGAGCTCTGGCTGGTCGACGTCATGTAGTCGATGCCGTAGGCCTGTGCGATCGCGATTTCGAGCGGCGTGGTGATGAAGCCCGCGACCACGTCGGGATCGGCGCCGTAGTAGGTCGTGGTGACGGTCACCACCGCATTCTCGGTGCGCGGATATTGCAGGACCGGCAGCGCGTAATAAGCGCGCACGCCGAGCACCAGAATCAACAGGCTGATCACCGAAGCGAGCACCGGCCGGCGGATGAAGATGTCGGTGAATTTCATGGCGGCGCTCTAGCGGTCGATCGGAACCGGCGCCGCGTCGGCCGTCGGCGTCACCGAATTGTCGATCAGCACGACCGACCCGTTGTGCAGCTTGATCTGTCCGGCGGTGACTACCATGTCGCCGTCTTCGACACCTTTGAGCACTGCGATCTGATCGCCGCGGGTCGGGCCGACGGTAACGAAAGTCTGGCGCGCGATCCGTTGCGGCTTGCCGTCGGCGTCTTTGTCCTTGCCGTCGACGATCACATAGACCGTGTCGCCGTAAGGGTTGTATGTAATCGCCGTTTGCGGCAGTGTGACGTAATTCTTCGGCGAGCCGGTGGCGATGTCGACGGTCGCATACATGCCGGGCAGTAGCCTGTGGTCGGCATTTTTCAGCGTTGCGCGGATTTGCACGTTGCGGCTGCCGGTATCGACCTTGGGGTTAATGGCTGAAATCTCGCCGGTGAAAGTCTGGTCCTTGAACGCGTCGATCTTCACGGCGACCAACTGGCCGAGCCGGATCTGATCGACCGATTGCTGCGGCACGAAAAAATCGGCGAAGATCGGATCGAGCGCCTGCAACGTCACGATCACCGTGCCCGGCCCCAGATATTGGCCGAGATCGACTGCGCGAATGCCGAGATGGCCGGAAAACGGCGCGCGCAGAAACTTCTTGTCGATGATGGCCTGCTGCTGCGCCACCTGCGCCTGCGCATTCTTCAGATTGGCGTCGTCGGTATCGAGCGTCGCCTGGCTGACCGCCTGCATCTTGAATTGCTTCTGATCGCGGTCATAGTTGATTGCGCTGAGCTCGGCCATCGCCTGCAATGATTGCAGCCGCGCGACATCGTCAGCGGTGCGCAATTTGAGAAGCGGCGCACCCTCCTCAACGTCGTCGCCGGAATTAAATGAGATGGATTCGACTACGCCCGAGACTTCCAGCGACAGATCGGCGCCCTTGACCGCGCGCAGGGTGCCGACCGCTTCGATCTTCGGCTGCCACTCGCTATAGCCCGCCTTTACCGCCGAAATCGTCTGCGGCGGATTGCTCGCCGCCATGATGAACTTCTTGATCATGATCCCTTTGAAGATCTGGAAACCGAAGATCAAGCCGAATACGACGGCGACTGCGGCGAGCATGATCACCATGCGTTTGGTCATTGACGGGACTCCGGTCTGGTGGGCAGCGGCGTGTCGCTCGCGGCCTGGACGATTTGCGGCTCGGGGCTATAGGGATCGGGCAACACATCCGCGCGATTCCACCAGCCGCCGCCCAAGGCCGCGAACAAGGCGGCGGTGTCGGCATAGCGGGCGGCTTGCGCCTGCACCAAGGCGAGCAGCGCCTGCTGGTAGCTGCGCTCGGCGTTGAGCAGGATCACATAGGTGATGGCGCCGAGCCGATACTGGCCGCGCGTCAGGTCGAAAGTGTCGGAGGCGGCGCGCACGGCGCGCTGCTGCGCCTTGAGCGTCGCAGCGTCGAGTTGCAGCACGCGCAGCGCGTCGGCGACGTTCTGGAACGCGGTCAGCACGGTGTTGCGGTATTGCGCGTCGGCCATCTCATAGGCGGCCTTCGCCGCGCGTTCCTGATGCAGAAGCGTAAAGCCGTGGAAAATCGGCTGGGTGCCCGCGCCGGCGACGCTCCAGATCGCGGTCGCCGGCGTGAACATCGTCGCCGCCGTCAGCGCGGCGCTGCCGTAGGCCCCGGTGAGGGTAAATTGCGGCAGCCTGTTGGCGACGGCGACGCCGACCAGAGCGCTCGCCGAATGCAATTGCGATTGCGCGGCACGAATGTCGGGCCGCTGCTCGACCAGTTGCGTCGGCAGGCTCACCGGCAGATCGGTCGGCAAATGCAATGACGCCAGGGTCACGTGGTCACGGCGGCTTTCGTTCGGGAAGTGGCCGATCAAGGCCAGCAGCACGTGGTGCTGCTGCTCGAGTTGCTTTTGCAGCGGCGGCAGCGTGGCCAACGTGGTGGCCACTTCCGAATCCTGCGTCAGCACGTCCGCGCGTGTGGCGGCACCGGCTTCGAACTGATGGCGCACAACCTCGAGCTGGTCGGTCTCCGCCTTGATAATTTCCCGCGTCGCTTCGATCTGGCCGCGCAGCGAGGCTTCCTGAATCGCCGCCGTCACCACATTGGCGGTCAAGGTGAGATACGTCGCCTCGAGCTCGAATCGTTGATACTCGGCGAGCGCTGCGCCCGACTCGATCTGCCGGCGCTGGCCGCCGAAAACGTCCGGCGAATAAGAGACGTTCACGGTCGCCTGATAGAGATTGAAAGTCTCCGGCGCGCCCGGCAGGCCGAATTCCGCCAGCGAAAGCTGCTGGCGTGTGAAGGAGGCGTTGGCATCCACGTTCGGCAATAGCTTGCCGCCGGCGGCATAGAGATTTTCCTTCGCCTGCCACAACGCAGCCTGGGCGGCCTGCAGACTAGGATTGGCGCGCAGCGCTTCGGCGATCAACGCGTCGATCTCCTTCGAATGGAACACCTTCCACCACTCGCCCGGAATATCGCGGCCGATGGCGAATTTTTGCGACGCGCCGCCCGGCACATCGGCCGACGCCGTCGAAGCCGGAAGCGCTTCGGGCGTGTAGCCGCCGACCGGGGGCGCCGGCGGAACGGCAAAGTCCGGACCGACCGCGCAGGCTGCCAAGAGCGACAGCGACGCCGCGATCCCGGTGGTCCGCGGGGCAAAAACGCCAAATCGGGCCCAATATCCGGCCTGACGCGCGCCAGCCAGCCGGCTACGGCGCCATCCGCACCACCCCACCAACATCACCGCTTATCCACCCTTAACAAAGGCAGAGTAGTTATTTACTATCCGGTTAGTCAATAACGGCGCCCTCCCTGTGGAACACCGGTACGGACCCATGACCGACGTGGTGGAAACGCACACCGAGACCCGCCGCCGCCGCAAGGCCGAGCGCCCGCAGGAAATCCTCGAAGCCGCGTTTCTGGAGTTTTCGCGCAACGGCTACGCGGTGACCACGCTCGATCAGATCGCCGAGCGCGCCGGCGTGACCAAGGGCACGATCTACGTCTATTTCGAGAACAAGGAGCACTTGTTCATCTCGATGGTGCGCGAGCTGATGAAAGTCACGCTCGACACCGTCAACGACATGTTCGAGCGCCACGAAGGATCGACCGCCGAACTGCTGCGTGCGCAGTTCAGCTACATCTACGAGAACGTCGTGGAAGACCGGCGACGGCGCGAAGTGGTGCGCATGCTGATCGCCGAGGCGCCGCGGTTTCCCGCGCTCGCAGACCGCTATCACGAGGAAATCCACCGCCCATGCATGGAATTGCTCAAGCAGGCGATCCAGCGCGGGATGGATCGCGGCGAGATCCGCCGATCGGCCGTGACCGATTGTTTGCTAGTCATCATCGCGCCGATCGCGCTGGTCGACGTCTGGATGATGATGTTCGACGATCGCCATCCGCTCGATATGAAAGCGTATTTCAACGCCCATCTCGATCTGGTGCTCAACGGCCTGTTGGCAAAATCGTAGCGCCGACGCGGCAGAACAGCGGCAAGACGTTTACAAATCGCGCCGGAATTAGAGCGTGTTTTATCGGCAATAAGCCCTGCCGCTCACCTAGTATTGTCGCATTTTATGCCTATATTTGTAGCTGCAACCGGCAACGCCGGGGCAGCGCATTTTGCCGGGCGGCATCAAGGGCAGACCATGAGCGAATTCGACTACAACGCCACCGCCGAGTTGTTTCCTGCCCGCCGCCGGGTGCCGAAACAACGGCCGCTCGGCTATCGTCGTTTTGACCGGGCGTCGCAAGCCATCCGCTTTGCTGTGGAAGACGTGGCGCCTGAGCTCCTGGTCGGCGCCTGCCTTGAGGTCGATGAGCGCCGATACAGCTGCGACGACATCCGTCGCTTGTATGAAAGCAGCGACTATCCGCTGGCCCGCCGCGGCAAGCAGCCGTGACCGACAAGACCATCGATCTGGACGAGCGCCGCGGTATGGCCGCCCAGAAGGCTACCAACCTTCGTCGGCTTTTGGCCGATGTTGAGACCGATCAAAAGCAATTGCGGCGTCGACAGGAAGAACTGGAAGCGCATCTGACGGCTACGCCGGCGGCGAGTTGGCAAGAGGCCGCGGAAAAAGCGAATTATCTTCTTAATCTCTTTGCCACAACGCTGCTCGCCGAGGATCCCAGGAAGCTGAAGCTGATCGACGCAGTTATCGCCGACTTCAAGCGCCTTTCAGGCGAAAGCTAAAGGCTCGTTCGAACAAGCCGTTCACCCATCACGAGAGCGAGGACTACGTGGCAAAAGGTCAAATGAGAAGCAACCGCGAGAAGAAAAAGCCGAAGGCTGACAAAAATAAAAAGAAACCTTCGGGTCCGGCACCCTCCGCTTTCGCCTCGCGCTTTATCGGAAGTCCGGTCCAAAGCGGCGGCAAGAAATTTTCGTGACAGTCTTCTCCCGTCCGGGTCGGCGGGAGAGACCGCTCGATGCGGCGGTTAGAAATCGCTGACCGTCAGCTCGTAGGACCCTTTGCGGGTCCGGGTAAACGCCTTGCTTGCCGCTGCCAGGATCAAGGGCCGATTGCTGTCAAAGGCGTCGAGTAACCCCGCCTCGTCGCGCCGCATGTCCGGCTGCATGCGTTTGAGCGCGTCTTCACTGACGTAGAACGACCACTCCATGGCGCTCTGGTATCCCCAAAAACGCACTGCACGGCGCGATGGATCGAAAAATCGGCTTTGGTTCGGGAAGCTCAGCATCGCCTACTCATCGCCTTTTTAGTCGGCGGCGGAAATCCAGCATTTTCGCAGGCCTTCGGCATCCCGCGCCCACCAATAATTTCCCTCCGGATTATGTCCGGAGACGTTGAACGTCTTCACATGTTTCTTGATCGCGGCAGTTGCCTGCTCGCGGGTCGGATATCGGTGGCCGACCTCCGCCGCCGGCGTCGAGGCGGTGCTTTTGAGCTCGAGAATTTTAAACATTTTCGGCTTCCTGTCGGCTCCAGACCGGTTCCATCGATCGCGCCATCCGGCGAATTCCCGACGGCGATTGCGATGGGCTCCAAACCCTAGTCGAATTTCACGTGAGCCGAGAGGATAAGATCGCTCTCCGCGACGACCCGTTCGTGCGATTCACTTCTGCTCTTGATCCGGTACTGCGGATTGCCGCCCTCGGCCGGCCGCAGGCTGACAATTTCGTAATGCCCGCTCGCCGCAGATCGAAAGGTAGACTGGATCAGATCGACGCTTTGGCCGACTTTGAATCTATGCAGGACGTCCGTCATCGTCACTTGCTCCTACGCGGGGATGTTCGTCCCGTCGAACGGCGTTCAGGCTTCATTTGCCGGCTTTTTCATGCGCCAAAGCTGAAACCCGCGATCATTGATCGAAGTCTCGATCTCAGTCCGCGATAAATTGTGCGGCGGGTCATGATCGGGCGCGACCGCGCCGATCGCCCGCCAGGGACGGAACTGACTGGGCAGCGCGATGCCGGCCAGATCGGCGCCAAAGGCCCGCAGATTTGGATTTGCCTCGGACTTGAAAATGAAAAGTCGCATTACACCGCTCCCTTTGTCATAACGTCGCCGCCGAACTTGTGCTTGGTCATCGTGTCTCACCGCCGCCGGAACTGATGACGTTGCGGCGGGCGGCTAACCGACGCCGCTCGTTCGTCCTTGTGGCGAAAGATCAGCCGGCCCTTTTCCAGGTCATAGGGCGACACCTCGACCGTCACCCGGTCGCCGGCCAGCGTCT
>CAYVPC010000161.1:0-8478 GCA_964453555.1 uncultured Hyphomicrobiales bacterium
ATCGTGCGCGTCGTCACCACCGGCGGCGGCGGCTGGGGCGATCCGCTCGAGCGCGAGCCGGAATGGGTGGCGCGCGACGTGACCGAAGGCAAGGTGTCGCCCGCCGCCGCGCGCGACGATTATGGCGTGGTGCTCACACCCGACGGCGCCGGTTCGTTTTCCATCGATGCCAAGGCGACCGCGGCTTTGCGCGACAAATTCAAAGCCGGCCATCGCGGCGAGAAATTGATGATCGATCGCGGCCCGGGCTTTGAGAAAATGATCCGCGGCGAGGTCAAGCCGTGGGTGAGGACGGCGTAAATCTCGGTCCCGAATCCGGCCTAGTCCGGCCGATCTTTGCCGCAGTCAAACGTGCGCACGCCTTCGAGACGATCTGGCAATTGCAGCACATCCGGATCGCTCAGCGTCAGCTGGGCGTCCCGGTAGCCCGCTTGCCAATGCTCTTCCATGGTGCGACGGGAAAATTCGAAGTCCTTGGAGTAACCCTCGTAGCTTTTCGAGCGATAGATCAGGTGCGCAATATTGCAAACCTTGTCGTCGGCCCTTTCCTCCAGGATTTTTACCTCTTCGCCGTCGCGTAACTCCGGCGGCAGCTTCGCCAGCAGCACTGCCAACGCGTTGCGCGCCTTCTGCGTGGTCTTATAGTGATCGGTCACGGCACGCGTCCTGCTCGAATAGACGATCTCCTTACGCCGCACCTCGACGTCGATGAGATCTTTCGGCAGGCTGCCGCGCGCGGGCCAGAGGTCGACCTGAAACGCAAGCGTATCCCGCCGAGGCAGGGATTCGAGCACCCATTCCAGCGGCGTGTTGGAGACGAGCCCGCCGTCCCAATAATAACGTCCGTCGACTTCAGTCGCGGGGAAGGCCGGCGGCAACGAGCCGCTGGCAATGATGTGCTCAACCCCGATGCGATGGGTGGCCGTGTCGAAGTAAATGAAATTTCCGGAGCTAACATCGACCGCACTCACGCTGAAGCGCATCGGGCCGGCATTGATACGGTCGAAATCGACCAGTCGCGCCAGCGTCGCGCGGGCTTGCGTGTTGTCGTAGAAACTGGCCTTTCCGGCGTGGCCGGGAAACAGCACCGCCGCCGGCGGTCGGGGTGCGAAGAAATTCGGAGCCCCGAACAGCAGGATATTCCATGCCCGCGCCTGATTGACGGCTTGGTGCGCAATATCGTCTTTCAGATCGACGACCTTGAAAAAGGGAATACCGAGCGGCGACGCGCAAACGGTTTCCCAAAATTCGCGCAGGCGCTCGACCCGCTTGTCGGGAGGATTGCCGGCAATGATCGCCGAGTTGAAAGCTCCAATCGAAATTCCTGCGATCCAGTCCGGGTGAAGGTCCGCCTCGGCCAATGCCTGGTAGACCCCGCCCTGGTACGAACCGAGTGCTCCACCGCCCTGCAACAGGAGCGCAACCTGCTCGAACGGCGTGCGTCCGCCGGATTTGGCCGTCCGCTCCGGCCCCGTCTTGCTTGAATTGCTCATTGCGCGCTTGCCTGAATCATTCAATGGCTGATAAAGCCGCGGCTTCATTCGCCGCGTGGCTACCGTTTATCTTTGGCTGCAGGACCGCTAGTTTGCCGGATATCACCGGCCCCCGTCAAAGGGGAATGCATTTCCCAGCGGCCAGCAACCGAACGAGGATCACGCGTAATGGCCATTGAAGTCGTCAAAGTCGAGTTGCAGAACGTGCAGGACGCTTCCGGCATGGAGGCGGCGATCAAAAAAGGCCAGTTCACGGCCGACGAAGTCATCGCCGTCATCGGCAAGACCGAAGGCAATGGCGGCGTCAACGACTTCACCCGCATCCTCGCCGACCAGGCGTTCCGCGGCGTGCTCAAGAAGCTCGGCAAGCGCCCCGAAGCCGAGATCGCGAAAATCCCGATGGTCTGGTCGGGCGGCTGCGACGGCGTCATCGCGCCGCACGCGACCGTATTCGCCCGCAATGCCAAGACCGCACCAGCCAACAAATCGCGGCTCACCATCGGCACCGCCATGAGCGCGGAGATTTTCCCCGAGGACATCGGCCGCCCGGCAATGGTGGAGAAAGTCGCCGAAGGTGTGCGCGCCGCCATGCGCGACGCCGGCATCGACGATCCGGCCGACGTCCATTACGTGCAGACCAAGACGCCGCTGCTCACCGTCGACTCGGTGATTGAGGCGCATGCGCGCGGCAAAGAGGTGTTCTGCGAAGTGCATGAGTCGATGGGCGTGTCGAACGGCACCACCGGACTCGGCATCGCCGTCGGCCTGCATGAGATCAAGATGCCGAAGGCGGAGGAGATCTGCCGCAATCTCGATCTTTATTCGTCGGTCGCCTCCTGCTCGTCGGGCGTCGAGCTGACGCAGGCGCAGATCGTGCTGCTCGGCAACAGGAACGGCGCCGGCGGCCGCTATCGCATCGGCCATTCGGTGATGAAGGACGCGCTCGACATCGACGGCATCTATGAATCGATCCGCAGCGCCGGCCTCGAATTGCCGGAGCGGCCGCGGGCCGAAGACCTGAAGGGGCGGCTGGTCAACTGTTTCATGAAATGCGAGGCGGACCGCACCGGGAAATTGCGCGGCCGCCGGCAGATCATGCTCGACGATTCCGACGTGCCGTGGCATCGCCACGCCAAGGCCGCGGTCGGCGGCGTCGCTGCGCTGGCGATCGGCGATCCCGCCGTGTTCGTCTCTGTCGACGCCATGCATCAGGGCCCGCAGGGCGGCGGCCCGTGCATCGCCATCATCGACGCGGGCGAATAGCGCAATGGCGACTGCGACATCACGGCAGCAGACAACGTCAGCGGCGGAGGTGCCGCCGACGCGCAAGACCGCGCGCGAACTCGTGCGGCTTATTCGCACCAAGGCGGTCAGCCCGGTCGAGGTGCTCGACGCTTATCTGAAAGTCATTGAAGCGCTCAATCCGAAGATCAACGCCATTGTCACGCTCGCCGCCGAGCAGGCGCGCGAGGCTGCCAAGCGCGCCGAAGCCGCGGTGATGAAAGGCGACAAGCTCGGCCTCCTCCACGGCTTGCCGATCGGCGTCAAGGACGTCACGCCGACCGCCGGCATCCGCACCACCTATGCCTCGCCGCTGTTCAAGGATCACGTGCCGACCGAGGATGCCGAAGCGGTGCGGCGGCTCAAAGCCGCCGGCGCCATCGTGCTCGCCAAGACCAACACGCCGGAATTCGCCGCCGGCGCCAACACCAATAATGTGCTGTTCGGCCCGACCCGCAATCCGTGGAATCCGGCACTGAGCCCCGCTGGCTCGTCCGGCGGCTCCGCCGCCGCGGTCGCCGCCCGCATGCTGCCGATCGCCCACGGCACCGATTTCGGCTGCTCGATCCGTATTCCGGCGGCGTTCTGCGGCATCGTCGGCATCCGCCCGACGCCGGGGCTCACCCCGAGCCATCCGCTGCATCTGCCGTGGGATCCGGGGCAGGTGCCGGGGCCGCTGGCGCAGGACGCCGAAGACGCCGCGCTTTATCTCGACGCCAGCATCGGCTTTTCCCGCATCTCGCCGATCTCGGTCGCGCCGCCGTGGACGAGCGCGGTCGCCGAGCTCGAGCGCCGCGACGACCTCACGGGGCTGCGCATCGCCTACGTGTCCGACATCGCCGGCATCGGCGTCGAAGCCGAGATCGACGCGATCTGCCGCGAGGCCGCCGCCGCGCTCGGCAAGCTCGGCGCCAAGGTCGAGCAGGTCGCGTTCGACGCCGGCGCGGGCCGCGCCGCCTACCAGACCTGGCGCGGCTTCTGGATGGTCGGCCAGCAATACCAGCGGCTCGCCCAAATGGACCAGTTCGGCAAAAATCTGCGCGGCAATGTCGAGGCCGGGCTGAAGCTCAATGCGCTCGACTTCGCCAAAGCCGAACTCACGCGCGAGCAATTGTTTGCCCGCTTCCGCGAGTTGTTCGAGCGCTTCGATGTTTTGCTCACGCCGGCGGCGCCGGTCGGGCCCTACCCGATCGAGATGAATTTCCCCGACCAGATCAACGGCAAGACATTCGATAATTACATCGACTGGATCGCGGTCGCCTATCTGATCACGCTGATGAGTTTGCCGGCAGCGACTGCGCCTGCCGGACTGTCAAAGGCGAAGCTTCCGGTCGGCATGCAGATCGTGGCGACCCGCTTCGAAGAGCCGCTGATCTTAAGCGTCGCCCGCGCCGTCCACCGGGCCAGCGGCGTCGGCCCGCCGCCGATTGCTTGAAGAAATTACTTCTCCAGTTGCGGGAGGAGGATCAGGCGGCACGCGGCTTGCACGGTTCCCTGTCATGACCGATACCAAACAACCGCCGCTCTGGATCAAGGATCCGCTGGCGATTTTCGCCGACGGCGCCGAGCGCGGCATTGTGGTCCACGAGGGTCGGATCGCCGAGCTCGTTCCCGCCGGCGGCATGCCGGCCACGCCCGGCGTGAAAATCTTCGAGGCCGGCGTGCATGTGGTACTGCCCGGCCTAATCAACACCCATCATCACTTCTATCAGACGCTGACCCGCGCGGTGCCCGCCGCGCTTGACCGCGAATTGTTTCCCTGGCTGCAGGCGCTCTATCCGATCTGGGCGCGGTTGACGCCGGAGGCGCTCGATCTAGGCATGATGCTGGCGATGGCCGAGTTGATGCTGTCCGGCTGCACCACCACCACCGATCATCACTACGTTTTCCCCGCCGGGGCGGAAGGCGGCGTCGACATCGAAGTCAACGCCGCGAAACGTCTGGGCTTGCGGGTGCTGCTGACGCGCGGCTCGATGAACCTGTCGCAGCGCGACGGCGGATTGCCGCCGGATTCCGTGGTGCAGGACGAAGATACCATCCTCGCCGACTCTGAGCGCGTCGTGGCGCGCTATCACGAGAGCGGCCCGAATGCGATGGTGCAGATCGCGCTGGCACCCTGCTCGCCGTTTTCGGTCACCACCTCGCTGATGCGCTCGACCGCGGCGCTGGCGGACCGGTTGAATGTGCGCCTGCATACCCACCTCGCCGAGACCGAGGACGAGAACCGCTTCTGCCAGCAGCTCTACAAGTGTCGGCCGCTCGACTATCTGGAGGATTGCGGCTGGCTCAGCGAGCGGACCTGGCTGGCGCACGGCATTCACTTCAGTCCCGATGAGATCAAGCGGCTGGCGCGCGCGGGCACCACGGTGTCGCATTGCCCATGCAGCAACCAGACGCTCGCGTCGGGCACCTGCCCGGTCTGCGCGATGGAGGAAGCCGGCATGCGCGTCGGCATCGGCGTCGACGGCTCGGCCTCGAATGACGGCTCGAATTTGATGCAGGAGGTGCGCGCCGCTTTCCTGCTGCAACGCGGCCGCTACGGCGTGACCAAGGTGAGCCACAAGGATGCGCTGCGCTGGGCGACCAAAGGCTCGGCGGGTTGCGTCGGGCGTAGCGACATCGGCGAGATCAAGCTAGGCGCGCAGGCCGATCTGGCGCTGTTCACACTCGACGAACCGCGCTTTTCCGGCAGCGGCGATCCGCTGGCGGCGTTGGTCCTGTGCGGCGCGCATCGCGCCGACCGGGTGATGGTCGGCGGTCGCTGGACTGTGGAGAATGGCGAAATCCCCGGGTTTGACCTCGCCGAACTGATGCGGCGGCATTCGGTGGCGGCGCGGAAGTTGCAGGCCGGAAGCTGAACAGGGGCAAGCGTTTCAGAGGCGGACGCGCATGCAGACCTATACCGTCGATATCGCCGGGGAGAAGGTGACGTTGCCGATCGTGCCGATCAACGAGCGGCTCGCCATCTCGCTGTTGATGGTGATCGACATGGGCGTGAAGTTCGGCGAGCGGATCGGCAAGGCGCTCGCCGCGGAGCTCGCCCCGCTCAAGCCCGACATCATCGTCGGCGCGGCGACGCTCGGCATTCCGGTGGTGATCGAGGTCTCGCGGGCGCTGCATCTCGACCAATACGTCGTTGCCCAGAAGTCGCCGAAGATCCATCTGGCGGACGCGTTGGTCGAGGAATTGCAGTCGGTCACCTCGGCTGGCAAGCAACGGCTGATGCTCGACCGCCGCGCGGTGCCGCTGCTCGCCGGCCGGCGCGTTGCGGTGGTCGACGACGTGGTCGCGACCGGTTCGAGCCTCGCCGCGACATTTGCGCTGGCGCGCGCAGCCGGCGCCAATATCGTCGGCGCCGGCGTGATCCTGACCGAGGGCCACGACTGGAAGAAGGCGCTCGGCGCCGACGCCCGGCTGGTTCAAGGCCTCGGGCATATCCCGCAATTTGCGCTGGCCGGCGGCAAGGCTATTCCGATGCCGGAGACGCTGTAGAGGCATCGATGCGCGAATACCTGAAAAGGTGGTTTGCATTTCGCGGCCGCATCGGCCGCCGGCAATACTGGATGTTCACTCTGCTTTGTTTGGCCGGCTGGATCGTGGGGGCCGCAGTATCGATCGCGATAGCCGCAATCAACTATGACGCAGCAAACGGCGACACGATCACCGGCGTCACCATCGCCGGTTTCGTGCTTATGGGCATCGCAATGACGGTCTTTGTCGTCGCGGTCGTGACCGGGCTCGCTTCGATCGGCGTGCGCCGCCTGCATGACCGCGGTAAAACCGGATATTGGCTGTTGCTCTATTATTTGCTGCCGTCAATGGTGTCGAAGTATGCCGGCCTGGACGGCGCCGGGCTGGTTTTTTTGCTGCTCACCTTGGGTATCCTGACTTGGGCGATCGTCGACCTTGGCATCCTGCCCGGCGAAGCGGGCAGCAACATCTTCGGCCCAAATCCCTTGTCGGAACAGCCCGCGCCGACGCCGGCCAGTTGACGTAATCCGCGACCTGAAAGGAGTTCAGTCATGAGCGATCTGCGCAGTTTCATCGCCGGCATGCCGAAATGCGAGCTGCATGTGCACATCGAAGGCACGCTCGAGCCGGAAATGAAATTCGAGTTGGCGAAACGAAACGGCATGACGCTGCCGTATAAAGACGCCGCCGCAATGCGGGCGGCCTACGACTTCCACGATCTGCCGTCGTTCCTCAAAATCTATTACGAGGGCATGCGGGTGCTGGTGCACGAGCCGGATTTCTACGATCTGACTTACGCCTATCTGACCAAGGCGCATGCGCATAACGTGCGCTACTGCGAGATGTTCTTCGACCCGCAGCCCCATACCGGCCGCGGCGTGCCGTTCGACGTGGTGATCCGCGGCATAAGGCGGGCGCAGATGGACGCCGAGCGCATCCTCGGCATCAAGAGCCAGCTCATCATGTGCTTCCTGCGCGACTGGAGCGCCGAATTCGCCATGACGACGCTGGTGCAGTCGCTACCTTATCGCGAATGGATCGTCGGCGTCGGGCTCGATTCCGACGAAAAGAACAATCCGCCGGTGAAATTCAAGGACGTGTTCGCGCGCGCCCGCCGCGAGGGCTATTTCCTGACCATGCATTGCGACGTCGATCAGCAGAATTCGACCGAGCATATCCGGCAGTGCCTGGAGGAGATCGGCGTCAATCGCATCGATCACGGCGTCAATGTGCTCGACTCAAACGCGCTGATCGAGGAAGTAGCCCGCCGGCAGCTGGCGCTGACCATCTGCCCGGTCTCCAACGCCTTCGTCACCAACGGCAGCAAGGCCAAGGAAATAAAGCGCATGCTCGATCTCGGCATCCGCGCCACCGTGCATTCCGACGACCCGGCCTATTTCCGCGGTTACATGAACGAGAATTTCGTCTGCACCCAGGAGGAAGCCGATCTCGGGCCGAAAGAGGTGGTGCAGCTGTCGCGCAACGCGTTCGAAAGCACCTGGCTGCCGCGCGCGGCCAAGGACCGCTATCTCGCCGAACTCGACGCCTATGCCGCGCGTTGAGGGACGAGCGCCACACTCAAATCGTCATTGCGAGCGCAGCGAAGCAATCCAGCGGCACATAAAATTGGATTGCTGCGTCGCGCCGCTCCTCGCAATGACGAATAAAAAAATGGCCGGGGACCAGCCCCGGCCATCGCATTCTTCGGATTGCGGGTTACCGGATCACTTGCCCGGAATCTTGTCGTCGATCCCTTTGACGTAAAAGTTCATGCTGAGGATCTGACCGGGGTCGAGATGGTCACCGCCCTTGCACTCGACCGTCTTGCCGTCCTGGTCGGTGATCGGGCACTTGAACGGATGCAGCTTGCCGGACTTGATGGCCTCTTGGGTATCCATGGCCATCTTCTTCACGTCGTCAGGCATGTTGGTATAGGGCGCCATCACGACCATTCCGGAGTCCAGCCCGCCCCAGGTGTCTTCCGACTTCCACTTGCCGTCGAGCGCGGCTTGGGCGCGCATGGTGTAGTAGCCGCCCCAATAGTCGGTATCGGCGGTGAGTTGCGCCTTCGGCCCGAACTTGATCATGTCCGACGATTCACCGAACGAGTGAACACCGCGCGCTTCCGCAACCTGCGTGGCGGCCGGCGAGTCGGTGTGCTGGGTGAGGATGTCGGCGCCCTGGTCGATGAGCGTCTTGGCGGCGTCGGCTTCCTTGCCCGGGTCGAACCACG
>CAYVPC010000162.1:0-8420 GCA_964453555.1 uncultured Hyphomicrobiales bacterium
GCCATCGGTAGTTTGTCCGCCGGAGCGCAGGTGAGGAGCTCGCCGTCGGCGCGCACCTCATAGGTCTCCGGATCGACCTCGATCGCCGGTGTCGCGTCGTTATGGATCATGCTTTTCTTGGAGATCTTGCCGCGCGTGTTCTCTACGGCGACGAGCTCCTTCTGGATGCCGAGTTTTTTTCCGAGCCCGGCCTTCACCGCCGCCTTCGACGCGAACACGACGGAGGAGGCGGTGCGGGCGCGGCCGAAGGCGCCGAACATCGGCCGGTAGTGGACCGGCTGCGGCGTCGGGATCGAGGCGTTCGGATCGCCCATCGGCGCGGCGACTATCGAGCCGCCCTTGATGATGCAATCGGGCTTGACGCCGAAAAACGCCGGCGACCACAGCACCAGATCGGCCAGCTTGCCCTTCTCCACCGAGCCGATCAGCTTCGACACGCCATGGGCGATGGCGGGATTGATGGTGTATTTGGCGACGTAGCGCTTCACCCGCACATTGTCGTTGTCGCCCTTTTCCTCTTTCAGGCGGCCGCGCTGCTTCTTCATCTTGTCCGCGGTCTGCCAGGTGCGGATGATGACTTCGCCGAGCCGGCCCATGGCTTGCGAGTCCGACGACATCATCGACAGCGCGCCGATGTCGTGGAGAATATCTTCCGCGGCGATAGTCTCCTTGCGGATGCGGCTTTCGGCGAAAGCTAGATCCTCGGCGATCGACGGGTCGAGATGATGGCACACCATCAGCATGTCGAGATGTTCGTCGATGGTGTTTTTCGTATAAGGCCGCGTCGGATTGGTCGACGACGGCAACACGTTCTTCAGTCCCGCCACCTTGATGATGTCGGGCGCGTGTCCGCCGCCGGCGCCTTCGGTGTGGAAGGCGTGGATGGTGCGGCCCTTGAATGCCTTGATGGTGTCCTCGACGAAGCCCGACTCGTTGAGCGTATCGGTGTGAATCATCACCTGGACGTCGTAGTCGTCGGCGACCGAAAGACAGCAATCGATCGCCGCTGGCGTCGTGCCCCAGTCCTCGTGCAGCTTGAGCGCGCAGGCGCCGGCTTTGATCATTTCTTCGAGCGCTGCCGGCCGTGACGCGTTGCCCTTGCCGGCAAAGCCGAGATTGACCGGAAAAGCGTCGGCAGCCTGGATCATGCGCGCGATATGCCAAGGGCCGGGCGTACAGGTGGTGGCGAAGGTACCGTGCGCGGGTCCGGTGCCGCCGCCCAGCATCGAGGTGACGCCGGACATCAGCGCTTCGTCGACCTGCTGCGGGCAGATGAAATGAATGTGAGTGTCGAAGCCGCCGGCAGTGAGGATTTTTCCTTCACCGGCGATCACTTCGGTGCCGGGCCCAATGATGATGGTGACGCCGGGCTGGATGTCCGGGTTGCCGGCCTTGCCAATGGCGAAAATGTTGCCGTCCTTTAGGCCGACGTCGGCTTTAACGATGCCCCAATGGTCGAGAATGAGCGCGTTGGTGACGACGGTGTCGACGGCGCCCTGTTTGTTGGTGATCTGACTTTGCCCCATGCCGTCGCGGATCACTTTGCCGCCGCCGAACTTCACCTCTTCGCCATAGATGCAAAAATCTTTTTCGACCTCGATAATCAGATCGGTGTCGGCGAGCCGCACGCGATCGCCGGTCGTCGGACCGAACATATCGGCGTAGATCGAACGGCTTAGCTGCGCGGCCATGACATCCTCCGATCACCGTTCAGTGAAACATGATCCGCGCGGAAAGCGGTTTCCAATTTCAGGATCACGTTGTAATCCACAATGTTATCCCCACTGCATCGCACCATCGCGAAACTTCACGCTTTTACTTGCGTCCAGCCGGGTCTGCGATATTGTCACTTGCAGATCGCTCGCGTTTGGTTCTGCCGAATGAGAGAGATCGCCGAGATCAGATCGGTGTGGTGCTGAAGCCGCTACCGGCGTCGTGCCAAGAGCCGATAAGATCCTGGTCCCAGCCGCGGTAGCAGCGCTGAGAACGTGACGGGCGGGCCTGCGCAGGCCTGCCCGCCATGGTTCTGGGGAGCCGCCGCTCACAGCTTTCCCATCACGTCTTGCCGGAAGCCGTAGACCGTGCGCTTGCCGGCGAGCGCCACGAGCTCGACCTCGCGCGTCTGGCCGGGCTCGAAACGCACCGCCGTTCCGGCGGGAATATCGAGCCGCATGCCGCGCGCCAGTTTGCGGTCGAACTTCAGCGCCGGGTTGGTCTCGAAGAAATGATAGTGCGAGCCGACCTGGATCGGCCGGTCGCCGCTGTTGGCGACCGAGAGGGTCACGGTCTTGCGGCCCTTGTTGAGCTCGATCTCGCCGCTTTTGATGAACATTTCGCCGGGAATCATTTTGCGCCTCACCTGATCGGTTCGTGCACGGTGACGAGCTTGGTGCCGTCGGGAAACGTCGCTTCGACCTGGATCTCCGGAATCATCTCGGCGATGCCGTCCATTACCTGGGCGCGCGAGACGACATGCGCGCCTTTCTGCATCAGCTCGGCTACGGAGCGGCCGTCGCGCGCGCCTTCGAGGATGAAATCGGAAATCAGCGCGACAGCTTCCGGATGATTGAGCTTGACCCCGCGCTCCAGCCGCCGACGCGCCACGATCGCCGCCATGGCTATCAACAGCTTGTCCTTCTCCCGCGGGGTGAGGTTCATCGTCCGTCCTCTAGTTCAGCCACAGCCGCGGCAACGGCACGCCACCGAGCGCCGTCACGACCCGAATAAGGTCGTGGCGCAATGCAGCGCCGTCCGGTGCGACCAGGCGCGCAAGCGTCAGACCGTTCCAGGACGACACGCCGACCTCGCCGGCGAAATTCTTCTCCATCGCGCGGACCGCCGCAATCCCGGGTTCCTCGCCGGGAAACTTGAGCACGCTGGCGACCGCCACGCCGCCGTCGGCGACCGCGCGCTCCGTCAGCTTTTGCGAAATGCCGCCGTCTAGCCGTAAGCCCTCGGCGAAGACAAGCGCGCCGCCGACGCGTACGCGCCAGCGGTCGAAGAAATGTCCCTGCATGACCGTTTCGCCCATGGCGGAACGGCCGAAGACGACAGCCTCGGCAACGATGAGACTGGCATCGCGCGCGCTATCGACCTCGATGGTGCGGTGGAGCCGGATCTGATCGAAGAGAATCGTTTCCTGCGGCAGCCAGGCGAGCGCGCCGCCGGAGCCGACCCGGAGCTTGACGGCGATCCCGGTGTCCGGTCCGAGCGAGCGGTAGATTTTTTCCGCGGCGGCAGTGGTTACCGTCAGCCGGGCTTCGGCGCCGACCGCGACGTCGATCTCGAAGCGGTCGCCGCCGGTCATGCCGCCGGCGGTATTGACGATCACAGCGTCGAGCGTGTCCGAGTTCAGGCCGTTGGGGAAGCGAACCCGTAACGCGCCTTCCTCGTGCACCCGCTGGCGGCGGCTGCCTTCGGCGGTGGCGTGCACCGAAAGCGCAATCCGGCCCATCGCACGATTGCCGGCAAAAATCTCATTATGTGCCGGCGCAGCCGCGAACACGTTTACTCCCCCCGACGGCAATCACTTCGTCGAATCAGATCGCCATCGCCCGCTTCAACGCGCCTTCATCGAGATTGGCGCGATCCGAGGCATAAACGACGGCGCCGCGTTCCATGACGGCGAAATAGTCGCCGAGTTCATGCGCAAAGTCGAGATATTGCTCGACCAGAACGATCGCGATTTTGCCGAGCGAGCGCAGATAGGAGATGGCGCGGCCGATGTCCTTGATGATCGACGGCTGAATGCCTTCGGTCGGCTCGTCGAGCAGGAGAAGCCGCGGCCGCATAACCAGCGCGCGGCCGATGGCGAGCTGCTGTTGCTGGCCGCCGGAAAGGTCACCGCCGCGCCGGCGCAGCATGTCCTTGAGAACGGGGAACAGTGAGAACACGTCGTCCGGGATGCTGCGCTCGCTGCCCTTGAGCGGCGCGAAGCCGGTGCGCAGGTTTTCCTCGACCGTCAGCAGCGGGAAGATTTCACGGCCCTGCGGCACATAGGAAATCCCGCGCCGCGCGCGGTCTGGCGGCCGCAGGCCGGTGATGTCCTCGCCTTCCCAAGTGATGGTGCCGCGGGTGACGAAGTGTTGGCCCGCCAGCGCATCGAGCAGGCTCGTTTTGCCAACGCCGTTGCGGCCGAGCACGCAGGTGACCTTGCCCGGCTCGGCCTTGAGCGACACGGCGCGCAGCGTCTGGGCGGCGCCGTAATGCAGATCGATGGCGTTGACATCAAGCATCAGTACATTCCTTGACATATGATCTTTTCCGAAAACCGGGATCCACTTTTTGGGATCATGCGCTATCGCCCCAAATAGACTTCGACGACCCGCTCGTTCGACGAAACCTGATCGATGGTGCCTTCGGCCAGCACCGAACCCTCGTGCAGACAGGTGACCTTGACGCCGAGCTCGCGGACGAAAGCCATATCGTGTTCGACGACCACAACTGTGCGGTCGCGGTTGATCTCTTTGAGAAGCACTGCCGTCTGCTGTGTTTCCACATCGGTCATGCCGGCGACCGGTTCGTCGACCAAAAGCAGCTTCGGCTCCTGCGCCAGCAGCATGCCGATTTCGAGCCATTGCCTTTGTCCGTGCGACAGGCTGCCGGCCAGCCGATCGCGCACGGCGGTCAGGCGGATGGTCTCCAAAAGTTCGTCGATGCGGTGACGCTCGGCTTCGCCCTCACGCCACACCAGCGACGCACGGGCGCTGCGGTCGGACTTGAGCGCCAGCTCCAGATTGTCGGCGACGGTCTGGCTCTGGAACACCGTCGGTTTCTGGAACTTGCGGCCGATCCCAAGCTCGGCGATCTCGGCCTCGTCGAGCCGGGTGAGGTCGTACGAACCGTCGAACATGACGTCGCCGAGGTCCGGCCGGGTTTTGCCGGTGACCACGTCCATCATCGTGGTTTTGCCGGCGCCGTTTGGGCCGATGATGGCGCGCATCTCGCCGGGTGCGATGGTGAATGACAAATTGTTAAGCGCCTTGAAGCCGTCGAACGAGACGGTCACGCCGTTGAGGTAGAGGAGTGCGGTAGTCAGCGCTTCCATGCCCCGATCCTCATTCCGCGGGCAGCGGTTCGCGTACGCCATCCTCGGCGGCGGCGGATGCCCGATCGCGCCGCAGTCCCGTCCAGTGCCGCCATGTTCCCACAATGCCGCGTGGCAACAGCAGCGTCACGGCGATGAACAGGGCGCCCAGCATGAACAGCCAATAGGGCGCGAGGAATCCGGAGGTGAAATAGGTCTTAGCGTAATTGACCACGACCGCGCCGATCACCGCGCCGGAGAGCGTGCCGCGGCCGCCGACCGCGACCCAGATTACGGCCTCGATCGAATTGCCGGGCGCGAATTCGCTCGGATTGATGATGCCGACCTGCGGTACGTAAAGCGCGCCGGCGACGCCGGCCATGCAGGCCGACAGCGTAAAGACGAAGAGCTTGTAGGATTCGACCCGGTAACCGAGAAAGCGCGTACGCGCTTCGGCGTCGCGAATGGCGATCAACACCTTGCCGAATTTCGAGGTGATGATGCCGCGGCACAGTACAAAGGCGAGCATCAGCGCGATACAGGTGATCGAGAACAACGCGTTGCGCGTCGTTTCGGCTTGCACGTTGAAGCCTAGAATATCCTTGAAGTCAGTCAGGCCGTTGTTGCCGCCAAAGCCGAAATTATTGCGGAAGAATCCGAGCATGAGCGCGAAAGTGAGCGCCTGCGTGATGATCGACAGATAGACGCCGGTGACACGGCTCCTGAACGCGAACCAGCCGAACACGAACGCGAGCGCGCCCGGCACCGCCATCACCATCAGCGCCGCATAGGGGAAGAACTGGAAGCCGTACCAGTAGATCGGCAATTCTTTCCAGTTCAGGAACACCATGAAATCCGGCAGGGTCGGGTTGGCATAGACGCCGCGGGTGCCGATCTGGCGCATGAGATACATGCCCATGGCGTAGCCACCGAGCGCAAAGAACGCGCCGTGGCCGAGCGAGAGGATGCCGCAGAAGCCCCAGATCAGGTCGATCGACAGCGCCAGCAGGGCATAGCAGGCGTATTTACCGAAGAGTGCGACCAGATAAGTGGGGATATGGAAGGCAGACGACGGCGAAATCGCTAGATTGAGTATCGGCACCAAGATCGCGATCGCCGCCACGACGATCAGGAAGAGCGTTGCACCGCGGTCCAGCGAACGGATGAGGATGTGCGTCGTCATGCCTCGACTGCCCGGCCCTTAAGCGCGAACATACCCCGCGGCCGCTTCTGAATGAACAGGATGATGAGCACCAGTATCGCGATCTTGCCGAGCACTGCGCCAGCATAAGGTTCGAGGAATTTGTTGGCGATGCCGAGCACGAAGGAGCCGACCAAAGTGCCCCAGAGATTGCCCACCCCGCCGAACACCACGACCATGAAGCTGTCAATGATGTAGCCCTGACCGAGGTTGGGGCTGACATTGTCGATCTGCGACAGCGCCACGCCGGCCATGCCGGCGATGCCGGAGCCGAGCCCGAAGGTGAGCGCGTCAACGCGGGCGGTGCGGATGCCCATCGAAGCCGCCATCGGACGATTTTGCGTTACCGCGCGCATCTCAAGGCCAAAACGCGTATAGCGCAGCAGCGCCAGCAGCGCGACGAACACGGCAAGAGCGAAGCAGATGATCCAGAGCCGGTTATAGGTGACGGTGATGCCGCCGACGTCGAACGCGCCGCTCATCCACGACGGATTGCCGACGTCGCGATTGTTCGGGCCAAAGCCGCTGCGCACCGCCTGTTGCAGGATCAGGGAAAGCCCCCAAGTCGCCAGCAATGTCTCCAGCGGCCTACCATAGAGGAAACGGATGATCGTGCGCTCGATCACGATGCCGACGCAGCCGGCGACCAGAAAGGACAACGGTATGGCGATGACGAGCGAATAATCGAACAGGCCGGGGTTATTTGCCCGTATGACCTCCTGCACGACGAAAGTGACATAGGCGCCGAGCATGACCATCTCGCCATGCGCCATATTGATCACGCCCATCACGCCGAAGGTGATGGCAAGCCCGATTGCGGCGAGCAGCAACACCGAGCCGAGCGAAATCCCGTACCAGGCATTCTGCACGGCTTCCCATAAAGCGAGGCGGTTCTTGATGGCGGCGATGGCGGCGGCAGCGCTTTTCACGACCGGCGCCGGGGTGTTTGCCGGCAGGCTGGAGAGAACCGCAAGCGAATCCTGATCGGCGCGCTGTCGGATAATCTCGACGGCTGCAAGCTGGTCCTCGACGCTGCCCTTGTCGGAGGAAAGGATGATGGCGGCGCGCGCCTCCAGCATCGCTTGTTTGACCCGGGGATCCTGCTCCTTGGCGAGCGCTGTCTCGAGCGTCGGCAGCGCGCTCACTCTGCGCGTCTTGAACACGGATTGCGCCGCGTCGTAGCGCACGCTCGGGTCGCTGGCGAGCAATGTGAGCCCGCCGAGCGCGGCTTCAACGGCGCCGCGCACTCGATTGTTGAGCCGGACAGCGTCAAGATCGGTCGGCGTCGGTCCTGCGATCGGCTGTCCTGTGGCGGCGTCGGTAAGCTTGCCGGAAGCATCCTTGATGTAGACCGCCTTCTGTTCGGCGCTAAAGAGCAGCTGGCCGTCTTGCAAGGCGCGAATGACGATCAGGGCGCGCGGATCGCCGCTGGCGGCGACCTCATTGATTCCGATCAAAGTTTCACTGAAGTCGTCGGTCGTAAAATGAGCAAGCGCGTCCGTGAGGCTTGCAGCGCGCGCAACCGTGCCGCCGAGCGCGAGGCTGAAGGCCAATAGCAAAATGACGAGGCAAGCTCGGCTGACACGCATCGCAACGTTCCCGGGCGAAAGCCCAATCCGCTCCGAAGAGTGAGGACCAGGCTTTGGTTCTTGTTGGAGCATGATCCTATCCGAAAACCGACGTCCACTTTTCGGGATCGTGCTCTGGATGCGGGAAGGCGATACGCTGCCTTCCCGCAAGGTCATCATGACAGCGTCGTCGTTACTAGGCGCCGCCGCACTTCTGCGTCACTTTATTGTAGTTACCGCACTTGAGCTTCACCCAGTCGGCTTCCAGGTCTTTCGATCCCGGAAGATAAGGCGACCAGGCGGCGCCGGGAATAAGGTCTTTGGTCTTCCACACCACGTCAAACTGGCCATCGGCGCGAATTTCGCCGATGTAAACCGGCTTCGTGATGTGATGGTTCGGCAGCAACGTTGAGATGCCGCCGGTGAGGTTTGGCGCGGTTGTGCCGGGCAGAGCCTCGATCACCTTATCGGGATCGGTGGTCTTCACCTTCTCGACCGCCTTCACCCACATGTTGAAGCCGATATAGTGGGCTTCCATCGGGTCGTTGGTGGTGCGTTTCGGGTTCTTGATGAACTCGTGCCACGCCTTGATGAAGGCCTCGTTCTCCGGAGTCTTGATCGACTC
>CAYVPC010000163.1:0-8417 GCA_964453555.1 uncultured Hyphomicrobiales bacterium
TCTCCGCCGCCGAAGCTCGCGACGCGGGGCTGGTCAACACGGTGGTTGATGATGCCGAGGTCAATCATGCGGCGTTGCAAGCGGCACAGGAAATCGCCGCGCTTCCGCCGCGGACCGTCGCGATGACGCGCGGGCTGATGCGCGGCCATCTCGACGAGATCATCAAACGGATCGAAGCGGAATCGATGCACTTTAAGGATCTTCTGAAATCCGACGAAGCGCGCGCCGCGTTCCAGGCATTTCTCGCCCGCAAGAAGTGAGGTCGACGATGTCGCTCAAAGGTAAGACCCTGTTCATCACCGGCGCGTCGCGCGGCATCGGGCTGGCGATCGGATTGCGCGCCGCCCGCGACGGCGCCAACGTGGCGATCGCCGCCAAGACCGCGGAACCGCATCCGAAACTTGCCGGCACCATCTACACCGCGGCGGACGAGATTGGGCGCGCTGGCGGCAAGGCGCTGCCGCTGGTGGTCGACGTGCGCGACGAATTGACGGTCAAGGAGGCGCTCGACAAGACCGCGGCGACATTCGGCGGCATCGATATCGTGGTCAACAACGCCAGCGCGATTTCGCTGACGTCTGCGGTCGCGACCGACATGAAGCGATTCGATCTGATGCATCAAATCAACACGCGCGGCACGTTCGTCGTCTCGAAATGGGCGATCCCGCATCTGGAAAAGGCGAAGAATCCGCACATCCTGATGATTTCGCCGCCGCTCGACATGAAGGAGAAGTGGTTCGCCCCGCACACTGCCTACAGCATGGCGAAATTCGGCATGAGCCTCGTGGTGCTCGGGCTCGCCGGCGAGCTGCGCCCGAAAGGGATCGCCGTCAATGCGCTGTGGCCGCGCACCGTGATCGCCACCGCCGCCGTGAAGAACCTTCTCGGCGGTGACGCGGTGATGCGCCAGTCGCGCAAGCCGGAGATCATGGCCGAGGCCGCCTACGCCATTTTCTCGCGTCCAGCGCGCGAGCTAACCGGGCGCTTTCTAATCGATGATAACTTTCTTGCCGAAAGCGGCGAGACCGATTTCGACAAATACCGCGTCGATCCGTCGCAAAGCCTGGCGCAGGACTTCTTCGTGCCGGCCGACATCGCACCGCCGAAGAACGTAAGCCTCGGACCGCTGGCCCGCTGACGGCGCGGCGGCGCCTAGGCAAGCCAGCGCTTGCGGCGCTTGTAGTGCTTGCCGTCGCGGAACGATTTGCGCTTGCCTTCGGCAACTCCGAGATAAAATTCCTTGACGTCGTCATTTTCGGCCAAGGCGGCGGCCGAGCCGTCCAGCACGATGCGTCCGTTTTCCAGCACGTAGCCGTAGCTCGAATATTTCAGGGCCAGATTGACGTTCTGCTCGGCCAGCAGGAACGAAACGCCCTCACTGTCGTTGAGCGACTTCATGATGGTGAAAATCTCTTCCACGATCTGCGGCGCCAGGCCCATCGAGGGCTCGTCAAGCAATATCATCTTCGGATTGGACATCAGCGCACGACCGACCGCGCACATCTGCTGCTCGCCGCCTGAGGTGTATCCCGCCATCGCCTGCCGCCGCTCGGCGAGCCGGGGAAAATAGGCGTAAACCTTGTCGAGGCTGGCGCGGATGGCGGCGGAGCCGTCGCGTCGAGTAAACGCCCCGGTCAGGAGATTTTCCTCAATCGTCAGATGGCCGAAGCAATAGCGGCCCTGCATCACCTGGATGCAGCCGCGCCGCACCACCTCGTTGGGCGACAGCGATTGCACTTCGGCGCCGTCGAAGTTGATCGACCCCTTTGTCACTTCGCCACGCTCGGAATGGAGCAGGTTGGAAATGGCCTTCAGCGTCGTCGTCTTGCCGGCGCCGTTCGCTCCCAGCAGCGCCACGATCCCGCCGCTCCGCACGGCAAGGGACACGCCCTTTAGCACCAATATCACGCGGTCATAGACAACTTCGACGTTGTTGAGCGAAAGAATATCGGCCGCCTTGGCTTCCGGTGCCGGCGGGGATTTCATCGGCGCAGCGACGGTCATGGCCATTTCCTCTCGACACAAAATTAGATCGCTTCGGCTTCAGAGGCCAGAAAAGAAATGAGGGGCCCCGCTGCGGCGGGGTCCCTCATCCGATTGCATTCACGCTGCCGCGGCGCGGGACCGGACTACGACGACTTGTCGCAACCTTCGGTCCGCTTCGGCCAGCCGGTATTGGCCTTGGCGTAATCCTCCGCAGCGCTCTGGATCAGGGGCAGAACCTTGTCCTTGATCGGCTCGAGCGTGCCGGGCTGTTGTACCCACTTGGTGCCGTCCCACTGAACAAGCGAGATGGCATTGTGGCCGTTGTGGTCCGTACAGGTCAGCTTGACCGGTGTGGCGAAGTTTTCCAGACCGATCTCTTTCCAGCGTGCGGCGGTGATGTTGAGATTCTCGAGGCCACGGCGCACGTCTTCACCGGTCACTTCCTTCTTGCCGCTTAGCCGTTGCGCGGCGCGAATCGCTTCGGCGATCAACGCCGCGTTGAGAACGCCGCGGTTATAGAAGTTCTCGCCGACCTTTTCCTTGCCGGCGACCTGGCTCTTACCCTTGTCCACCACGTACTTGATGATGTCCTGAAGGGCCGGGAAATCCGCACCGACGGCGTTGATGTCGAGCGACGAATAACCTTTGGCGTCCGCGCCCGCGGGGCGCGCGTCGTCGTCGTTACCCGACCACCACACGCCGACCAGCCGGTTCATCGGGTACCCGATCTTGACCGCTTCTTTGACAGCGGTCGGATTCATGGCGCCCCAACCCTGCAGGTAGATCCAGTCGGGGCGGTCGCGCCGCACGTCGAGCCAGAGCGAGGTCTGGTTCTGCATCTGCGCGCCGGGGACGGGATAGAGCTTCAGCGTAAAGCCATACTCCTTGGCGAGCGATTCGAGCAGCGGGATCGGCTCCTTGCCATAGGGCGCGTCGAGATGGACGAGGCCGATGGTCTTGCCTTTGAGCTTGTCAAAGCCGCCTTCGACATTGGCCGCGTGACGGACGAATGCAGAAGCGCCGTCCCAATAGGTATCGGGCGGATTGAACACCCAGGGGAATTGGTCGCCGTCGGCCGAAGCCGAGAGGCCGTAGGCCATCGACAGAATTGGAACCTTGTCGACGGCTGCTTTGGGGATCAACTGAAGCGTGATCCCGGTCGAAAACGGGGTCGTGATGATGGGGTTTTTGCCCTTCACGGAGTCATAGCATTCGACGCCCTTCTTGGTGTCGTAGCCGGTTTCGCACTCCTCGGCGTTGACGCGAACGCCGCCGATGCCGCCGTCTCGCTCGTTGAGCATGGCGAAGTAATCGGCCAGGCCGTTGGAGAAGGGTATTCCCGACCCGGCATAGGGACCGGTCCGATAAGTGAACAGCGGAACATACAAATCCGCCGCCTGCACAGCGGTTGCCGCTATGGGCGCGGCAGTCACGACTGCCAGGCCGAGAGCAAGATGCTTCAGACGCATAGCCAGTTTCTCCCTTGTTTTTGCGTCGGCGCTCGGCCGCCGCTTCGATATGACCCTCTATCTCACCGGGAAAGAGGGAAGCCGCGCCGGCTGGTCGGACGGCGCGGGAATTAGGACACAGTCTGCAATATAATGCGACGGTTCACCTCATGACGACTTGTCGCAAGGCTCGCTTCGCTTGGGCCAGCCGGCATTGGCCGAAACGTACTTGCCGGCCGCATCGTCGATCAACGGCAGGACCTTGTCCTTGATCGGATCGATCCAGCCTGACGCCGTCTTCCACTTGGTCCCGTCCCATTCGACCAGATAGATGCCGTTATGGCCGTTGTGGTCGGCGCAGCTTAAATGGATCGGCGCGGCAAAGTCTGCGAGGCCAAGTTCCTTCCAACGCGCGTCAGTAATGTTGAGCGTCTCCATACCGCGGCGCACGTCTTCGCCAGTGACCAGCTTTTTGCCGGTCAGGCGCTGGGCGCCACGGATTGCTTCTGCGATCAGCACCGCGTTCATGACGCCGCGGTTGTAGAGGTTCTCGCCGACCTTTTCCTTCTGCGACTGGCCCTTACCCTTGTCGACCACGTATTTGAGGATGTCCTGGATCGCGGGGAAGTTCTGGCCGACGCGGCTGAAGTTAAGCGAAGAATAGCCCTTCGCTCCTTCGCCGGCCGGACGCACATCGTCTTCGCCTCCGGCCCACCACACGCCGACGATCCGGTTCATCGGATAATTGACTTTTTCAGCTTCCTTGAGCGCGGTCGGATTCATCGCGCCCCAGCCCTGGATGTAGATCCAGTCCGGCCGATCGCGCCGCACGTCGAGCCAGAGCGAAGTCTGGTTTTGCATCTGCTGCGGCGGAACCGGATAAAGCTTGAGCGAGAAGCCATAATCCTTGGCAAGCGCTTCGAGCAGCGGGATCGGCTCCTTGCCGTAAGGCGCATCGAGATGGATGAGCCCAATGGTCTTGCCATTGAGTTTGTCGAAGCCGCCCTCGACGTCAGCTACATGCCGCACGAACGCGGCGGCGCCATCCCAGTATGTGGCAGGCGGATTGAAGACCCACGGGAAGGCGTTGCCGTCGGCGGAAGCCGAAAGGCCGTAGGCCATCGACAATAACGGTATCTTGTCGACCGCCGCTTTCGGGATCAGCTGGAGCGTGATGCCGGTCGAATACGGCGTGCTGATAACCGGGTTTTTGCCCTTGGTGGCGTCATAGCATTCGACGCCCTTTTTGGTGTCGTATCCCGTCTCGCATTCCTCAATGATGAGGCGAGCGCCGCCAATACCGCCGTCGCGCTCGTTAAGCATATTCAGATAATCGGATATGCCATTGAAGATCGCGATGCCCGCGCCGGAATAGGGACCGGTGCGGTAGCTCATCAGCGGGATGTAGATGCCGTCCTCCACCTGTGCGGCCGTAACCGCGGCGGGAACCGCGGTGACGAACGCCAGACCGAGAGCAAGAAGCTTCATACGCATGGCTTTCCTCCCTGGTTTGCGCCGGTTCGGCCGGCGCTTTTTGTTGTCCTCAGTCCCGTCGGCGAGAAAGAGGCTCCCGGCCAGCCCCGTCGGCTGGCGGGCAGATCGGGGTGGAGTGTGCCCTATCAGTAAGGAAAGGGCCACACCCTCAACTTCTGTTTACCGATCTGCCACAGCCGCGCCAGCCCGTTTGGCTCGACCACCAAAAACACGATGATCAGCGCGCCAACGATGACAAAGGTCAGTTGTTCCGCAGCCGCCGGACGAATCGGCACGCCGAAGTTGGCCGGAATGAGCCGCAGCCCGATCGGCAAAATGTAAATCAGCGCCGAGCCGAAGAACGATCCTATCAAGGTACCGAGGCCGCCGATAATGACCATGAACAGGACGAGAAAGCTCTGGTCGATGGCGAACACCTCGGCCTCGGCACCGCCGTACCACAAGAAGACCATCATCGCGCCGGCCACGCCGCAATAGAACGACGACACGGCGAACGCGAGCAGCTTGGCCCGGAACAGCCTGATGCCGATCAGCTCGGCGGCAAGGTCCATGTCGCGCACCGACATCCACATGCGGCCGATGCGGCCATGAACAATATTCGACGCAACCCATGTCATCAGAACGACAATCGTCAGCACAGCGAAATAGCGGGTCGTTGAGGTCGCGGTCGGGCCGGTGATTGGAATGCCGATGAAGGTGCGCAGCGGCACCTCGATCGCGCCCGACACGCTGTTGTTGTAAAGCCACGGAATGCGGATGAAGCACCATTCCAGGAAAAACTGGGCCGCCAAGGTCGCGACGGCGAGATAGAAACCCTTGATCCGCAGCGAGGGCAGTCCAAACAAAACGCCGATGGCGGACGAAAAAAATCCCGACACTAATATCCAGACAAGAATGTTCACGTGCGGGAAAATGGTGGTCAGTTTCAGGCAGGCATAGGCGCCTACGCCCATGAACGCGCCGGTGCCGAGCGACAGCAGGCCGGTATATCCGGTCAGCAGATTGAGCCCAATCGCCGCGAGGGAGAAGATCAGAAACGGAATCAGGATGGTGTTGAGCAGAAAGTTGTTACCGATCAGCGGAAACACCACGTAGGCGATCAAGAGAATGACGATAATCCCGATCCGATCTTGCAGGATTGGGAACACCGCCATGTCGGCGGCATAGTTCGACTTGTACTGGCCGACCTCGCGATAAAGCATGGTCAGATCCGCTCGATGATCTTTTCGCCGAACAGTCCCTGCGGGCGGAACACCAGGAAGCCGAGCGCGATTACGTAGGCGAGCCAGTTTTCAATGCCGCCGCCAAGCAGCGGCCCCCAGTAGAACTCGCCGAGCTTCTCGCCGATGCCGATGATCAGGCCGCCGACGATCGCGCCCGGAATGGAGGTAAAGCCGCCGAGGATCAGCACCGGCAGCGCCTTGAGCGCGATGATCTGTAGCGAAAAGGAAACCTCCGAACGCGCGCCCCACATGATCCCCGTGGTCAAGGCGACCACGCCGGCGGCGAACCAGACGATGACCCAGATCTGCTCGAGCGAGATTCCGACCGACAAGGCCGCCTGATGACTGTCGGCGACCGCGCGCAACGCCCGGCCGATACGCGTTCGTTGAAAAAAGACCGCCAGCACCGCGACCATGATGGAAGCGATGATGACGGCTGCGATATCGATCTTCTGCAGCGATACGAAGCCGAAGTTGCCCTTCCACTCGATCGCCCCGCTGGGGAGATAGAGATCCTGCGCGATCATCACTTTCGGATTGCCGCCGAACACCAGCTGGCCGAAGCCGATCAGAAAATAGGTAAGGCCGAACGTGGCCATGAACAGAATGATTTCCGATTGGTTCACCAGAGGCCGCAGCATCAGCCGCTCGACGGCAAATGCGAGTACCAGCATCACCAAAACGGTGAGGCCAAGCGCGACAAAAGCAGGTATGCCGTGCTCGTGCAGGCCGACCAGCGTGAGCGCAGCGAACACGACCATGATGCCTTGCGCGAAATTGAACACGCCCGACGCCTTGAAGATAAGCACAAAGCCGAGCGCGATCAGCGAATAGAGCACGCCGCCGACCAGGCCATCCCATAGCGTCTGCATCAGCAAGTCCGGCGCGTGGACCATCTGCATGAATGGATCGACGAAGATTTGATAGAGAATGTGCATGCTCGCCCTATTTCGATTCGCCGAGATAAGCGCGGATCACGTCCTTGTCGCGCTTGACCTCATCGGGCGTGCCGTCGGCGATTTTGCGCCCGTAATCCAGCACGACCACGCGGTCGGACAGGTCCATGACCACGCCCATATCATGCTCGATCAAGGCGATCGTCGTGCCGTATTGCTGGTTCACGTCGATGATGAAGCGCGACATGTCCTCCTTTTCTTCGAGGTTCATGCCGGCCATCGGCTCGTCGAGCAGAAGGAGATCCGGCTCCATGGCGAGCGCGCGGCCGAGCTCGACCCGCTTCTGCAAACCGTACGGCAGGCGCCCGACCGGGATTTTGCGGATGGCCGCGATTTCGAGGAATTCGATGATCTCCTCGACCCGGTGGCGATGCTCGACTTCTTCATTTAGCGCGGGACCGTAACGCAGCAGTTGCCAGAAAAAACCGCGATGCATCTTGAGCGCGCGCCCGGCCAAAATATTGTCGAGCGTGGTCATCCCGCGAAACAGCGCCAGATTCTGGAACGTACGGGCGATACCGCCGTGCGCGGCCGCATACGGGCGCATGCTGGTGCGGACCTCGCCCTTGAACGTAATGCGGCCGGATTGCGGCTGATAGAAGCCGTTGACCACGTTGAGCATGGAGGTCTTGCCGGCGCCGTTCGGCCCGATAATGGCCCGGATTTCGCCCTTGCGGATATCGAACGACACGCCGGTCAACGCGCGCACGCCGCCGAATGAGAGCGAAACCTCCTCGACCGCGAGCAGCACCTCGCCGAGCGCCGTCTCGTTTGAGGACGGCGCCCTCATGCGGCGCGTTCCATCGCAGCTGTGCGCACCGGATAAGGCTTCATGTCGCGGATCGCAACGCGCGCGGCGATCGTGCCTTTATGGCCGTCCTCGAAGGTGACCTCGGTCGTGATCTGCGCCACCGAGGAGCCGTTGTAGAACGCCTCGACCAGCGGGCCGTAGCGGTCGATGATGTGGCCGCGGCGAAGCTTCTGCGTGCGCGTGAGTTCGCCATCGTCCGGGTCGAGCTCCTTGTGCAAGATGAGGAAGCGGTGGATCTGCGCACCCGCCATCACCTCTTCCTCCGACATCGAGCGGTTCACTTCGTCAATATGCTGGGCGATCATGTCATAGACTCGCGGATCGGCGGCAAGCTCCTGGTATGATCCGTAGACGACATTGTTGCGCTCGGCCCAGCTGCCGACCGCCGTCAGGTCGATGTTGATCATGGCGCCGGTAAAATCCCGGCCGTCGCCGACCGCCACGGCCTCGCGGATGTTGGGATAGAATTTGAGCTTGTTCTCGATGTATTTCGGCGCGA
>CAYVPC010000164.1:0-8392 GCA_964453555.1 uncultured Hyphomicrobiales bacterium
AACAATCTGAAACTGCCCAATCCGAAGATGATGGACGTGGCGGTGCCGGCCAACACCCATGTGGGACTGCGCCAGGAAGAAATCGCGCGCAAGGGCTGGGCATTATCGGCGGCGGAAGCCATCGCGCTCCGCGGCGGCCCGGGCATCACAATGATCGATCTGCGCGAGACAAGCGAGCGCGAGAAGCATGGCGTCATTCCGGGCTCGCTGCACGCACCTTACACCGATTTGTTGGCGAATGTCGGCAAAGGCGGCATGCTGCGCGCGTTGGGCGCCGCGAACGGCGCGCGTCTCGTTTTCTACTGCGCCTTCGGCGAGCGCTCGGCCATGGCGGTGCAAGCCGCGCAAGATGCCGGTCTGACGTCGGCCCGCCATGTCGAAGGCGGCATCGCCGCCTGGAAGAAGGTGGGCGGCCCGCTTTCCCGGTAGACCGGCGCAAAAAGGCGAAAGCCGCAGGAGGGGATCCTGCGGCTTCCACTTTCGTGCCCGCTGCGGGAGGCGAATTCAGCGACACAGTTTGATTGCGGCGGCTTACAGCTTTTCGTCGCCGTCGCTCATGCGGTGCATGCGGCCGCCCAGTCCTTGATCGTCCTGCCCGAGCCGGTGATGTTTCCACCACTGGCCCTGCGAGCCGTCACGTCCGTAGCCACGCCCTTCGCGCCAGCCATGATGACCGGTCTGGTTGCTCGCGTGCATGTGCTGGTGATGATGCGGGCGCAGGATCCGCGCCAGCTTCTTGAAGCGCGCCTTCTGCGCATCGTTCAGGCTCTGGTAGAGCGGCGAGCCGGTATCGGCGATGCGCTTAAGCACAGCGCTGACCTTGGCAAGGTTGTCGGCCCGCCGTCCCATCCGGTCGAACGGCGCAGTCGGCTGCTGGTCATGTTGCTTGGCCGCTTCACGCGCCTGCATTCGCTGGATGCGCAGCTGGGCCATGTCCCGCAACGCCTGCTCGAATGCCGGCCAGTTCTTCGCCTGGTCGGGCGTGAGTTCAAGGCCGGCCTTGAGGGCGGCAATGCGCGCGTCCGTGAACGCCGCCATGTCCTCAGGGCTCCGATGATGCCGGTGTTCGGAGCGGTGACCGCCGTCGCGGTAGCCACCACCCGGTCCGTCGAAACGCTCTTGCGCATACACGAGAGATGAGCCGGCGATGGCTAGCGCTGCCGTCGCGACGACTACGGGCTTCCACATGTGTTCTCCTCCAAAAGAGAGATTCAGATTCAATGTGAGTGAAATAGAACGCCGCTGTCGTCGTGACTCAAGTTAAAGTTTCGTCAGATGGATGAACGGTTTGTCAGGCGTTTGTTTGATCGATGTTTTCGGGACATCGCGCCGGATTACAGTTATGTAATCTTCGCGATTCGGCGCCTGGGCCGCCTGCTCAGTGCAGGATTTGCTTGAGAAACGACTGCGTGCGTTCGTGTTGCGGGGAGTCGAAGAAGTTTTTTGGTGCGTTGATTTCGACGATTTGACCTTCGTCCATCAGGATGACGCGGTCGGCAATCTGGCGCGCAAAGCCCATCTCATGGGAAACTACGAGCATGGTGATGCCGTCGACCGCCAGCTCGATCATGGTGTCGAGAACTTCCTTCACCATTTCCGGATCGAGCGCCGAGGTCGGTTCGTCGAACAACATGATATTGGGATTCATGCACAGCGCGCGCGCGATGGCGACGCGCTGCTGCTGGCCGCCGGACAGGCGCGCAGGGTATTTGCCGGCCTGGTCCGGAATCTTCACCCGCGCGAGAAACTTCATCGCCAGCGCTTCGGCGTCCTGTTTCGGCATATGCCGCACCCGGACAGGCGCCAGCATGCAATTCTCCAGCACAGTGAGATGCGGAAAAAGATTGAAGTGCTGAAATACCATGCCGACGTCGCGGCGCACCGCCAGAATCCGCTTGGGATCGTCGGTCAGCTCGACGCCGTCGACCACGATGCGGCCACGCTGCCAATCCTCCAACCGGTTGATGCAGCGAAGCAGCGTCGACTTGCCGCCGCCGGATGGCCCGCAGATCACGATGCGCTCGCCGCGCGCGACCTTCAGGTTGATATCCCGCAGCACGTGGAAGTCGCCGTACCATTTGTGCAAGCCCGCGATCTCGACCGCGACGTCGGGCAGCGCCGGTGCATTGTCGTCACGCTCCACCATCGCTACCTCCTCCCGGCGCGGGTCAGGCGTGCTTCGACGCTGCGCGCATAGCGCGACATGCCGTAACAGCAGACGAAGTAAAACAGCGCGGCGAAAGCGTAGCCAGTGACGGTGGTGTCCGGTGCGGTCCACTTCGGATCGGCGCGCGCCGCCTCGATGGTGCGCAGGAAGTCGAAAATCCCGACCACGAAAACGAGCGTCGTATCCTTGAACAGCCCGATGAAGGTATTGACGATGTTCGGTATCGTCACGCGCAGCGCCTGCGGCAGGACAACCAAACCCATCATCCCCCAATAGCCGAGACCGAGCACTTGCGACGCTTCGTATTGCCCGCGCGGCACCGCGGCGAGGCCGCCGCGCACGACCTCCGCCATATAGGCGGAGGCAAACAGCGCGACCCCGATCAGCGCGCGCACCAATTTGTCAGGCGCGAAGCGCTCGGGGACGAACAACGGCAGCATCACGCTGGCCATGAACAGTACGGTGATCACCGGCACGCCGCGGACAAACTCGATGAATCCGACCGAGAACAGCTTCACCACTGGCAAGCGGGAGCGCCGCCCCAAGGCGAGCAGGATGCCGAGCGGCAACGAGAACACCATGCCGATGGTGGCGACGACGATGGTGACCAGCATGCCGCCCCACAGTGACGTGGGGACCACGGTCAGGCCGATCGGCGGCGCGCCATATAGCAAAACGAACGACAGCACCGGCAACACAACAAAGAAGTAAAGCGCGCCGATTCCGCGGCGCGGCGCCGACAGCCACGCCAGCCAGACAATGCCGACCGCCAAAGCGGCGAAGAACAGATCGACCCGCCAGCGTTCGCCAAGCGGATAGAAGCCGTAGACGAAATATGAGAACCACACGCGCACGAACGCCCAGCAGGCGCCGGGGTCGGGCCGCATGGCGGACGAAAGGCAAGCGTCCCGATCGCCGCCGGACCAGACCGCGTCGGTCAGCAAAAAACGCACAAGCGGCGGCACAACCCAGGCGATGAGGGCGGCGCACAAAAGCGTAAGCGCGATATTGCCTGGACTGGAAAAAAGATCGGCGCGCAACCAGCCGAAAATACCGGCACGTTCTGCCGGAGGCGGCAGCGGCCCGGCCGGAATTGCCCGCAGATAGGTGCGATCGTCGATCGCGCTCATGTCGTTCATTGCTCCGCGTACGCGGTCGCCCGCGCGTACAAATTCATCAGCAACGAAGTAAACAGGCTGATGGCGAGATAGACCGCCATGGTCAGCGCGATCACTTCCACCGCCTGGCCGGTGATATTGAGGACGCTGCCAGCAAATACCTGCACGAGGTCGGGATAACCGATGGCGACTGCGAGCGAGGAGTTCTTGATCAGGTTGAGGTATTGGCTGGTCAGCGGCGGAACGATGACGCGCATCGCCTGCGGCAGGACGACGAGGCGCAAGGTCACGCCGGAGCGGAGCCCGAGCGCCTGGGCCGCCTCGGTCTGGCCGTGCGACACGGCGAGTATGCCGGCGCGGACCACCTCGGCAATGAAGGCCGCGGTATAGACTGCAAGCGCGAGCACAAGCGCGGCGAATTCGGGCAGGATTTCGAGGCCGCCGCTGACGTTGAAGCGGCCCATCCTCGGCACGCTGAAGCCGAGCGGAGAACCAGCCAGCACGAAAGCCACGAGCGGCAAAGCGACGACGAGCGCGAGCGCTGGCCAAAATACCGGTACTTCCTCGCCGGTTCGCTCGCGGCGCTGGCGTGCCCAGAGTCCAAGTCCGACCGCCGCGGCGACAGCGACAACCAGGGCGGCGATAACCGCCCCGAATTGCGGCGAGAATTCCGGGCGCGGCAAAAACAGGCCACGATTGTTGAGAATGGCGCCGCCGGGAAAAGTCACGCTGCCGTGCAGCAGCGGCAGCGCTTTTAGAACGGCGTTGTACCAGAACAAAAGTTGCAGCAGGAGCGGCACATTGCGGATCAGTTCGACATAGCCGACGGCAAGTCGCGCGACGAGCCAATTGCGCGACAGTTGCGCGATGCCGATGACGAAGCCGACGACGGTCGCGAGCACAATGCCGATGGCGGCGACAACAAGCGTATTGATAAGCCCGACCCAGAACGCACGTCCGAAGCTCGATGTGCTCGCCGAATAGGCGATCAGCGTCTGGCTGATGTCGAATCCGGCGGTATTGTTCCAGAAGCCGAAGCCGGATGCGATGTGGGCGCGGGCAAGATTGAGCGCCGCGTTATAGACCGCGCCGTAAGCAAGACCGCCGACTGCGACAACGATCGCAAATTGCAGAGCGATGCCGCCAAGGCGGCGCGGCGGGCGCGGCAGTGCCTGCTGCGACACGGCGCGTCAGCGAACCGGCGGCCCGTATTGCAGGCCGCCCTTGGTCCATAGCGCGTTCAGCCCGCGCACGATCTTCAGCGCCGAGCCTTGACCGACATTGCGTTCGAAGCTCTCGCCGTAATTGCCGACATGCTTGATGATCCGATAGGCCCAATCGTTGGTCAGCCCGAGCGCCTCGCCGTACTGGCCCTCGACGCCAAGCAGCCGCCGCGTCTCCGGGTCGTCAGACTTGAGCTTGGTGTCCACGTTGCCTTTGTTGATGCCGATCTCTTCGGCGTCGAGCATGCCGAAATGCGTCCAGCGCACGATGTCGGTCCATTGATTGTCGCCGTGGCGCACAGCCGGGCTTAATGGCTCCTTTGAGATGATTTCCGGCAGCACGATGTGCTGGTTCGGCTCGCTCAGCTGCAGACGCTCGCCGTAAAGGCCCGACGAATCGGTCGTATAGGAATCGCAGCGGCCGGATTCGTAGGCTTTGAGAGCCTCGTCGCCGGTGGCAAACGTCACCGTCTTGAGGCCCATATGATTGGAGCGAAAATAATCGGCGAGATTGAGCTCGCTGGTCGTGCCCTGCTGCACGCAAACCGAGGCGTCATTAAGCTCAAGGGCCGAGCTCACCTTGAGCGCCTTGCGCACCATGAAACCCTGGCCGTCGTAATAGGTGATGGCCGCAAAATCGAGCCCGAGCGAGGTGTCGCGCGACAGCGTCCAAGTGGTGTTGCGCGACAAAACGTCGATTTCGCCCGACTGTAGCGCCGTGAAGCGATCCTTCGCTGTCAGCGGAATGAATTTGACCTTGCTTGGATCGTTGAAGATCGCGGCGGCAATGGCGCGGCAAAAATCGACGTCGAAGCCGGTCCAATTGCCCTGCGGGTCGGGCAGGCCGAACCCGGCCAATGTGCCGTTCGCGCCGCAGATCAGTTCGCCGCGTTCCTTGACCGCCTTGAGCGTTTGCGCCGAAGCCGCCTGCATGGCCAATACCGACGCCATGGCCAATGCGCACGCGGCAACGAAGCGTTTCATGGAACCAAGCCTTTCAGGATATGGGGCCCTGCGGGGGCGCATCTGATGACGATAGTCCCGCAAGGTCAAGGGTTGACGCGGCCGCACGATGCCGAAGTAATGGCGCAATTAACGAGCGTAAACTCGCAGAAGAGATACGGCCATGAAAGAGGGCAAAAAGGACGGTCCGAGCCCGGCACGGCATCAGGATACGACGTTGGTGACCGGCGGACGCGACCCCGCCGCCTATCACGGCTTCGTCAACCCGCCGGTCTATCACGCCTCGACGGTGCTTTATCCGAATGCCGAGGACTTCGTCGCCCGGCGCGCGCGCTATCAGTATGGCAGGCGCGGAACGCCCACGACGGAAGCGCTTGAGCAGGCGTTGCAAGAGCTCGAGGGACCGCAATGCGCCGGCGTGTCGCTGTTGCCGTCGGGGCTCGGCGCCATCGCGGCGGCGTTGTGGTCGGTCCTCAAATCCGGCGACCATATCCTCGTCACCGACAGCGCCTACGGGCCGACGCGCGCGTTTTGCGACCAGGTACTCACCCGCTTCGGCGTCACCATCGGCTATTACGATCCGCTCATCGGCGGAGCGATCGCCGGTCTGATGCAACCCAACACGCGCGCGGTCTATCTGGAGGTGCCGGGATCGCTTAGTTTCGAAATGCAGGATGTTCGCGCAATCGCCGAGGCCGCCCACGCCGGCGGCGCGCTCGTGCTCATGGACAACACTTGGGCCACCCCGCTTTATTTCCGCACCCTCGATTTCGGCGTCGATCTCTCGATCCAAGCCGGCACCAAATATATCGGGGGCCATTCCGATGTGATGCTGGGCACCGTTTCGGCAAACGCCACCACGGTCGCCGACTTGAAAAGGACCGTCTACCTGAACGGCTGGTGCGTCGGCCCCGATGACGTCTATCTCGGCCAGCGCGGATTGCGCACCCTCGCCGTGCGGCTCGACCGGCATTATCGATCCGGCATTGCGGTAGCGCGCTGGCTCGAACAGCGTCCCGAGGTTTTGCGCCTTATTCATCCGGCGTTCCCGAGCCATCCCGGTCACGCCTTGTGGAAGCGCGATTTCACCGGCGCGTCGGGATTGTTCAGCGTCGTGCTCAAGCCGGCGCCGCAAAAAGCGGTGTACGCCTTTCTCGACACGCTCGAACTCTTCGGCATCGGCGCGTCGTGGGGCGGCTATGAGAGTCTGGCAATCCCGTTCGACTGCTCGAATGTGCGCAGCGCGACGCGGTGGGCGCCGGGCGGACCGGCCGTGCGCTTTCACATCGGACTGGAGGCCGTCGAGGATCTGATCGCCGATCTTGAGCGCGGCTTTGCCGCGCTTGCCGTCGCCGCGCGCGCTTAGCGGATTAATTCGAAGCCGCCGGGCCTCTGACGACCTGGCGCGCGGCAGCTTTCAGCCGCCGCCAGGACGGTCCCGGAAAGGCCCGCAAATCGGCGGCGAAAAACACCAGCCGCCGGGCGGCAAACCAGCGCCGGATCAATAGCGCACCGACAACGCCGACCAGGGCCGCGGCAATCACGTCGCTCGGGTGATGGACGTTGACGACAACCCGGCTCACCATGATGAGCAGCGCGTAGAGCCACATGACGACACGCCAACGCGGCCACAGCGCGCCGAAGGCTATCGCCGCCGCAGTCGCCGTGGTGGCGTGTCCGGACGGCATGCTCGCGTATTCGGGACGCCAGATGAACGGCATGTACGTGAATGGATTGTCGGTCGCTCCGATATAAGGACGCGCCCGCCCGATCAGGCGTTTGATAATGGTGTCGAACAAACTCGGCAAAGCGATTGCCGTAAACAAAAAGCCAAGCCGCGCCACCAGCAGGCCGATCACGCCAAGTACGGCCGGCGGCAGGGACGGCGCGATGACCGCCGCCAGGGCAAGCAGAACAAATCCGAGCGGAAACAGAAACCAGCCGGCGAGGCCGAAATAGGTGACGTCCTCGCCGACGACCTCGACCCAGGACGGCAAACTCCGCGCCCAAGCGCTTGCCGTGGTGTCGAGGAGAAACATCGAAGCGACGACCACGCCGATCATGAGCACGATCGCAACCAGGCCGGCGACACCCCACGGCGGCAGCCGCGCGCGCGGCGGACGGACGAGAACGGCAAGCCAGCGCAGAATATTATCCGCCACACGCTGCGCGATCGCGGCGACGCCGGCGCGGCCGACCGGCGGCAGTGAGGTCCGCGGCGCCGCGCCATTGCCAGTGGTCATGCCATTCCCGGTGCGCAAGGTGCGCCGACCTTAGTGAAAACGCTGTGCGCGGGAAAGAACCGTTTCAGGGCCGCCCGCAGGGCGAAACCGCACATGCCGGGCGCGCAGCGGGCGTCGCCGCCATCGCCGACTGTGAGTCGCCGAGCCGCAGCAGCACGCTATCGGCGGCACCGGAGCCATCGATGACGGTCACGCGCGCGAACCCGGGCCCGCCGGGCTGAAAGAACGGCGCGCCGCGCGTTTGCGCCGCCGCCGGCATGCCGTTGACCAGAACGGTCAGCGGCGCGACCGCACCGGAGACTTTGAGAGGAATCGGCGCTGGTCCGTCCTCGGTCATGCTCAGATCAAGCCGCGCGCCGTCGGGCGGAAAGACGATATGCAATCTGGCCTGCGCGCCGTCGCCGCCGCGCGCGCCCGGCTGAAAGTGCTTGAGCGGCGGCGGCAGCCTGGCGCTAGTCGTCGTCAGAATCCCGTGCGGAGCGCGCGGCAACGGCGCCAGCGGCACCTCCAGCCGGGCAAAAGCGTCGAACAGAATCGGGGCTGCGGCGACGCGCCCGATCAGGCCTGGCACTGGGGCGCCGTCGGGTCGGCCGACCCAGACGCCGATGGTGTGCTTGCCATCAAAGCCGATCGACCAGGCGTCGCGGTAGCCGTAGCTGGTGCCGGTCTTGAACGCGA